>JAQBPA010000117.1 GCA_028287765.1 Bacteriovoracaceae bacterium | reverse complement strand
ATGGTATTCGATTGACGGGCATGCCAGGTTTTGAAGGAAATCTTTCCGATGAACAAATATGGGAGGTGAGTTCACTTTTGCAAAATGCAAATGACCTACCGTCAGTAGTTTTGAAAGTGTTAAAATAGCCCATGACGGATGCAGCGAATTGTAAAAAGACGATGGCCGACCTGCTTGCGCTGTTTAATTAAGTCGGGCCGTTTTTAGAACTCTTAAGTATTTCGAAAACTTCAAATCCCGTAAGCGGCAAGCTCGAGCAAGCGGATGAACCAGGGTAAGTATAACCGCAGTTGAAGGTTTCGAGGTTTACTGCCGCCCATTTCCAAGAACAGCGTTGGAATATTTTTTTGTCTTGATAGATAGCTCGATGAATCGGAGCTGCCCCAAGATATTTCAGTCGACGGCGTAAATTGATTACCGTCTTTGCATATCTCGTTATTTAAAGAACTCGTCATTAAATCATGAGGGGCATAGCCGACAAATTCTCTTGCGTTATTGTAATAGCTCAAACACTTCATCGCATAATCGAGCTCCCCAGCAATATACGGAGTCTTATCCTTAAACTTATCCGCTTGCATGGTGTACGTCGTAGTTTCGTACGGACAATGAATATCCACCCCCATTTTTAAATTCTTAAGAGATTGGGTAAGTTCTTTAAAAAATTTTGCTTCAGGTGCAAGTGCCAAAGTGATGGGATCCGGGGTGTCGTAATTAAAAGGCTGAAGCCACACACCGAACCAATTCTTGTCTTGAATCTTGTTTTCGGATGTCGATAGATCGGGCGATAGTGAGGGCACAATGATGAGATTTATTTTTTCAAAAATCTTGTGGATCACATTATGTAAGTAGCTTATGGGTTTGCCGGATTCTTTTTTCTCGATCATTTGCGACACTAGAAACTGGGTGAGGTCTTCAAGGAGATCGGCGGTTTCAATTTCGTTAGAGTGTTCATTAGCCCATAGCAATACATCTTTTTTGCCTTCTGACTTCTGTGAGAAAATTCGATAGGCAAAAAGAACGTTAATAGGTTTGTTTGGCAGATCCTTGATTTGTTGTGGCGATAAATATCTCTCTACTGCGGGTACTACGTCTTCTCCACCGGACTGAAGAAGCTTTAGAAGTTCTTTTGGACCGGTATCACTTTTGAGTGGGAGAATCTTTACCAGGGAGGAGTATTTTTTTTGTAGAGTAGTTGCCCATTCATATCGCTCCTTCGCGATTTTAGATTTTTGTGAAATTTCTTCGATGTCTCCAAATATTGAGTCAAGTTCCGTCCTAATTAGCCGATAATCGATTCGATTGAGAGATCGATAAGGTGAATCGATAAGTCTAAGTTCTCCTGGGCAAGCTGAGGTGGTAAAAGCGATTGCGGTCGCAAAAAGCAATACTAATCGTGGCAAAGGAATTTTGACCGTCTTCATATTAGTGGGAGCGAATATAGCCGGGCGTGACCCTCATGAGAATTTAAATCGATCGCCTTCAGCCTACAAATTTTTTGAAAATCGTGGGGGTCACGTCTCGACTTTGACTTAAAGCGCGGCCGAAAAAGTCAAAGTCAAGACGTGACCCCGTGATAGACGTGACCCCGTGATTTGAATTTCAACGGCGAAATTTATATTTTTCGACCCAACCAATCGTCTGAGAAAAAACAATAGGAGTCCCGTTCGAATTCAACGGTAGTAATTTCGAAACGGCACGATATCTCGTCGATAATCAAAA
Organism: Bacteriovoracaceae bacterium; assembly: GCA_028287765.1. GTDB lineage: Bacteria > Bdellovibrionota > UBA2394 > UBA2394 > UBA2394 > JAQBPA01. The sequence continues at coordinate 121,760 of JAQBPA010000117.1, read as the reverse complement.
TAGAAATAATTATCCGAAAGTCGTAGCGAGGGAACGCTTTCGTCCGTGGTCCAGCCCGTTTTTAATAGGCGTATGGTTTGAACTTCCTTATCAATTCGTGGAAGCCATTCGATCTGTACATTTTTGATTTCCGAAAAATATTGGCCCAATCCATTGGGGCTTTGATTGATTGACAAGGCCTCGGCCCTAAAACTGATATACGCCCAAGCCCCTATTTTCATATAAGAAAGATACCGTCGAAGAACGAGATCAATTCTTGCCGTATAGGTAAAGGGTCCCATGATATCTAGTAGGCCGTCAACTACGCCGACTTGTGCGACCGGCATGTCTTCAACGTAGCCTTCCAAATATCGAAATTGTTTTCCGGAGTTGAAAAGTTCGTCAATATATTCGGAATTCGGACGCTGCACATCAGCCGCTGTTACACCTCGCGATTTTAGATGTATTAAGCCGTTTGAAGTTTCGAATCCTTTAACGATCTCCGAAAGTGCTCGGGCGACCGAAGCGCCGCCCTCAAACAGATGAGAATTTTCGTTTAAAGCAGAGAGATCATCCAACAATCGAGGACCCGTTAAAGAGAGAACCTGTCGAAATGATCTTTGCTGGTGAGGTGCAATATAGCTTCGCGATGTTAAGAGTTTATGCTGTATTGCTAGCCACTCACTGCAACTAGTAAATCGAATCGCATGGGCCGTCGAAAAAAAATTTAAGAAAATAGAAATGCCAAGCGAAAATCTAAAGGAAGCAAACATCCTAAACGTCTAGTTCAAATCGATACGCTAGAATACAAAATTACCTATGGTAAGTTCCGGGGGACATTATGTCACCGTTTGGTGCACATATCAGATTTGAATTTTTATTAAGAATGAGAGTTAAAATGACGGTACCGATCGGTATTTGAAACTAAAGTTCTATGGCTATGTTTTTCTGAACGATATCCGAGACTTCGGCGCCTTAAAATCGCGTTAAAATAGAAGGATGAAGATTCGAACGCGCCTCGTAGTCCTTCAGAAATTTCAAACGTGGTTCTTCCTTAACTTTATTTTTTACACGCTTGTCTCTTTATCCTGTGTTGCCGTTGGGGCCTTCTGCTGGGTCAAGATTGTTGCTGTAGAAATTTTTAAGTTAGCGGGACTCATAAGCGAACCGACGATCTCGCTCCTGAAACTCAATGCGAATATGGGAATCATCATTCTCGCTGTGCTTTCTTTGAGCTTGTTCGCCCTTTCGTTTCTCCAGGCATTTTATTTTAGTCGAAAGATTGCTGGTCCGCTTTTTGCTTTTACAAGGCACTTTGAAAAGTGCGAAAGAAACGGGCGATTTGAGAAATTCCACCTTCGCAAAGGCGATCTCTTTGTCGATATGGTGACGACCTTTAATCGGACGGTCGATAAACTGAATTCCGAATCATCAGAATGGCCGGCGATCCAAACGGGAAGAAAAAAAGTCGCCGGACTCAGACGCTTTGGTTGACCGTGACCGAGATTAGTTGCTTGCATCTTTAAAGACGTCCATTGGCGTTCATCCAAAAACGCAAACCAATGTACTCATCTTCAGTCGCGCCAATATAGATGAATAAAACTTTTGAAACGTTTTGATCATATTGCACTCGCGCCATATTCTTTTCAAGCTGCTCGCGCTTTGCTCCTAATTCGTTTAGCACGGCCATGTATGCTGATCTTTTATGATCTGATGAGGTGAAAGGATTGTTCATTTCTAAAAGTTGTTTATAAACTATTTCTAGAAATTCATCGTCGACACTCGATTCATGGAGGGTCAGTCGAAGCAAGTCGCCTTCATTTTTTTCTTTAGCCTTGAGAGCGGTCAGATATTGAAATTCACCTTTAAATGCTTTTATCTTCCAAGCTCTTGATCCCCCAGAGGGGTCAAACGACCACATTCGAGCTCGCATTTTGTAGTCGTTCATGAGCGTCGGTAAAAAATACATTCCGAATCTCGGCAGCTGATCTTCTGATGCGTAAATAATCTGATGGAAAATTGAAAGCAGCGTTCTGGATTTTCCAGAATCAGTCGTCATCTTTGCACGCATCACTTTATTTTCGACATTGTAATCCGCAAGGATAAATTTTTGCCGGGCCTCGTCTTCAGGTAATTCTTGAATATTTTCGAGTGTTTTAAGAACGCGGCCTAAAAGCATTTTTCCTCGAAGCTCACTGTGCATCTGTTGCTTAAATATATCGACAGCTTCTGGCACAAGATAAGAATAGGGCTTCGTTTCTCGGAAATTTTCTTCGTCGAGCTTTAACCTTTTTATAATCTGATCGCAGGCGATCAAAAGGCGCACGTCTTTCGAGCCAGCGTGTAGCTGTGGCGAAAAGCAGAGGCAGGCGACAAATATAGTTAATAGGCTTCTTTTCAGAATAAGGAGCATATAGGCGAAATAATGCAATTTTTATGCCAACGCAACAAAAGCAAATCCAAATCACCTATAAATTAAAAAATTTGGAATGCTTTTCTTTAAGCCGCCCACACTTAGAAACCTACGTCGTTCAGTAAGTATGTATTACGATCCCAGACTTGAGTAATTTGTCTGCGCTGGACGCGTCTTCAAACTCGTAAATCACTATGGGCGGTGTTCCTGATGAAGTTTTTTTCCAACGGAGCTTAGCAACTTTCGCGTCGGCAGAAGTTTTCTTAAGATAAAAAGCGCCTATTGGTTTATGCGACGGTGGTTCTGGCGCGATGAATTCGAAACCATGACTCATTTCAAGATATTTATTAATTCGAACAAACTTGTCGGGAGCAAGTTCGATTCTGGGGGTCATACCATAAGCGAATATTTCTCCTCCGACCGGCATTAGATCAAGATAGGATTGCAGGGCTAAATCCAAATGTTCTGTATATCCAAGCGCGCCGAGATAATCGATAATGAGGTCTACTTCTCCAGTGTTCTCAAGCGTTAATTCTTCCACTTTACCTTCGATATATTGAAATCGTTTTGGCCCGAGCCACATATCCACCGGCGAGCGCTTTCTTGCGACTGCAATGCCCCGTACATTTTTGGGTGAGTTGGCGATCAGACCTATAAGAACTTTGGCTCCACCAGCGCCTCCATCCATAATAGTCCCGCCTTTCGATCTCACTCTTGCAACCGCCCTTTCGTAGAATTCGTCAGAAAAAGGCCAATCGCCTTCGTACGAATATCTGTTATCAATAAAATCTCTCGTAATGATGATGGCTTCCAATTTTTCCGATTGACTGCCGAAAGCTGAGTCGCGACTTTCCACTTTTTTTATGGCATTAATACAAAGAGATTTTCCGTCTGGCTCGACAGCCATTGTTGATTTTGCGAAAATCAAAAAAAGAAGAAATTGAAGTTTTTGCCAGCACTGCATTGTCGGTCTCTAAACGAAAAAAATGCAAGATTCGTGCCACGAAGAACGTCTAAAACGTGATTCTAAAAAGCATTATTTCACTTTAAGAGTGCAATTCTGGCCTAAATCTTGCATTAATTGCGTGTTATGAGGATGTCCCGAAAACACATCTTTTTCTTGAGCCTTTCTTTTGTGTTTTCATTTTCTCTTTTGGCTATGCCTCCAGAGGAAGTTAAAACTTTATCGTCTCAAGAAAGATGCAGTTTCATTTTAGAAATTTTAAGCAATCCACATACGGCTATGGCGGAAGTTTTCAAGTCTGGCGTAAAAAATAATACGGTTCTTCAGGCTCTTATAAAACTTTATCCGGAGCTCCGTTGGTTGACCTACAAAACGGATGCATCTCCCGAGGCCGAAGGTGTTGTTCGAAATGGTTCTCCTTCGCTCCAGGTTTTTGGTGCTAAGTATGACGAGTTTGATCGATCAATTGTCGGAATCACAACTATGCAGCAGGTTTTGCTTGGAGACTACGAAGGATTTATTACTCCTCAAAATCCCAAAATTGCTTTGTCACGCGCATCTTTCGAGGACATGCGCAAATTTCTTCAAGTAGTTGTTCCAAATGATGAAGCCATGGACGCCATGTTAGCGTTCATGTCGATTCACGATTTGGGTAAAGTGAAATCGTTTGTGCGATTAGTGAAAGGAATTACCCTTCAGATCGATGCTGATCATGATAAAGTTTTGGTACAAGGTTTGCATGAAGAACCGATCATTGCTCCAAGCTTCATTCGATTATCTGATCACTATCGTAAATTAATTTTGGACGGCTTAGCTGCTGATTTCAATATGGGGCAATTTGTTCAAGGAGAAAATGTTGCCGCAAGCGTGAAGGGTCTTATTAAATTAAACGGTGAAGCAATGAATTTTTATCTCGCGCATGTTTTGTACGATATTGCGGGAGCAGCGGGCGGAGCTTTTCCGGTGGGCTCAAAAATTATGACGGAGCCTGTTTATGCTGGATTTAAAGATGGTGTGAAAGCTCTTCAAGTTTTACCTGACGGTCAATCTCCAGAAAATGTTTACAAACAAAATCTTAATTCAAGACTTCAGCCCTTTCTTCCCAAATTTGATCCAAACAAATCGGAAGATTATGCTCTTGGACGTCTTGCTCTCATGTCGCGCTTTACTGGAGCGGAAGACTTAAAAATCATTGCCGGAACATTGTCGGGACTTCCTGAATCAACGGAAAAACTTCTTGTCGAAGGATTGAATGCTACGGGCATTGGAAATTGGGCGGTCCTTCCTTATTATGCGCCTGCTCTTATTGAAAATCTTAAAATTGGTCTGGCTGACAAAACCGATCATCCTCGGCAGAAGTCGATTTTACTTGCGATGAGAATTCTAGCTCAAGTTTATGCGCAGGCAAAAAGAGCTTTTATCAATTATCATGGCGAGGGAGTTTTGACAGTCGATCTGAATCAAATGGCGACGCTTGCCAAAAAAAATCCAGCGGCTTTAGAAACCGGCAAAATTGTTCTTAAGTTTGAAGGAAAAGAAAAAGCAATTGCTCAATTCGAAAATACAACATCGATAGATCTAACCGAATTTCCAAAGATCAATCATATCGGCGAAGCCATTCCGGGTAAAAGAATTTTGCCAATTGGAGTTGGCGGCGGCTCCGATATTATGCAGGCAGTGCAACTTGGCTTAATGGCGCGAAGATCGGGAAAAGAAGTGCCAGCAGTAATCTCTTTCAGAACGGCAAAACCTGAGTCGCAAGGCGGAGACGGTAAAACGGCACCAGAAAGAAAGCTTGAAAATCATGGTGGCGAAATTTATCCGGGCGTTTTTCGCGTTTTATCTACGACAACAGGCACGGGTCGGTTTCTCGAGAACATTCCTGCAGATGAGATAAAAGTTTACCAAATTACTTTGGACTCTACGCGATCTGTTCAAGATCAGATGAACGCCGTATTAAAAGACGTTGGATCGATCGATACGCTCGTGGCTGTCGATACTGGAGGCGACTCACTTTACCCGATAACGCATGAGTCTACAAATGAAGGACGAGCTACTCCCGACCAAGATCTATTTGTTTTGAAAGAACTCGCTTTAGGAAAAACTCCCGTCATCTCGGCTGTTATAGCTCCAGGAATAGATAGTCCAGAAAATGCATCGCAAATTTTAAAAGCTGCGAATGCCCGATTTTATAAACCTGACAAGTCAGAACAAAGTGAAATCGAAGGGAAATATAATAGCTGGGATTTTACTGGCGAAAATCCGGCTCGATTTGGCAAAACTGCTTTCGCGTGGCAAAAAGCTTTGAGTGGTTATCGAGGCGTTATTCCAATTAACCTTCCCGTTCAAATTGTGCTCGATCCCAAAAATCCGTGGGATCCTTTTGTGAATCTTCAGGATGCGACTGCTGGAATTATGTTTATGAACCTTCATGATCATTTAAAGGCAATTGGTGCTCGGTAATCTTTATCAAAATTGACTCATTTTGTTCGTCATTCCTCAGTTTCGGATAATTATTCCAAAGTCGATGAAGCAGAGGTATATCCGATTTCATTGTGGCAGCGCATTTAATTGGAAAACTTATCGAACCGCTCTCATTCGAGCGGCCAGATTTGTCTCTTGTACGACGGGAGATCTTTCGGCGGCTCTTCAGGGTGCCCCTTTTTCTATGAGCAGCGTTTATTGGTATGATACCAAAAAAGAATGCGAAAATGGGCGAGCGAGTTCAATCAAAAAGCACCATCGAAAATAAAAAAATGCCGGTTCCGGTGAGCCTAACTGGCGACTCTCTTACAAATAGACTATTCGTAAAATCAAAAGCAGAATGAGAGTAATAATGAATTCAAATTCTGCGACCAACAGCGATTCTCAAATAATTAACAAACTCCCGCAAATTACTGCGGCATTTTGGATCATGAAGATAACGGCTACAACACTCGGCGAGACGGGAGGAGATTGGCTATCGATGACCATGAACCTCGGCTACTTAACGAGCACATTAATCTTTTTTGGCTTATTCGTTGTCGCCTTAGGAACTCAGCTTGTTTCTCAAAAACATTATCCTTATCTCTATTGGACCGTCATCGTCGCGACGAGTACGGCCGGTACAACGATGTCTGACTATATGGATCGCACTTTAGGTCTTGGCTACACCAAAGGAGCGGCTATTTTGGTGACCATTCTTTTTTCTCTGCTTCTAATGTGGAAGTTCACAGTTGGAAATGTGCAAGTGAATGATATTCGTACTCGAAAGGCAGAAGTTTTTTATTGGATTACGATTCTTTTTTCGAACACTTTAGGTACGGCTCTTGGAGATTTTTTAGCCGACGATTCTGGTCTTGGTTTCTTTGGAAGCTGGCTTTTGATCACGGGAATTTTGGGTGTGATTTTAGCTCTCACCTTTTTTACACGAATCAATAAAGTATTTTTATTTTGGATCGCTTTCATTTTAACTCGTCCGTTCGGTGCTACGTTTGGCGACGTACTAACAAAAACGCGCGAAAAAGGTGGGCTCGATTTTGGAAGAGGTTATTCATCGCTCATTCTGTTAGCGATTCTTCTCGTTACCATTCTGATATCTTACAGAAATAAGGAAGATCGTCTGACCGCAGTTCCCGCTGACTGATGGATAAAATAGATTGGAGCGGCCCTATGATTAAAGGCCTGGATTACCTCGTTTTTATCCATTTCTTTTTTATCCATTAAAACAATTTGAATCGTGTTATAGCTCATCCGTGAATTTTCCAAGACGATCTCTAACTTACTTATTTCTTTCTACTTTGCTGATGATGTCGGCGAATTGTTTTGCGACAGAAAAATGTCCGTTGGTTCTTGCAACGCTTGTGAATATTGGTTCAGAGCAAATCGGCGATATGATTAAAGTCGAAACTGAAGCTTGGAATGATGATCAGGCGGCCAGCGCTTCAACTATTTTAGCGCGTATCCATACGAACAAAAGTTCGTCCTATATTCTTTACGACGATGCGTCAAAAAAACCGATCGGATCGGTTGTCGTCGTGCCGATGGATACGTTTGACGAACAATCAAATCGACCATGGAATTTTTATGCCGAACTTGTCACGTCGACCGAACATTTTCACAATCTCAAACAGCCTAAGGCCTGGTATGTCATTTCTTTAACAGCGACACCAAGTGCGCCGAGGGGAACGGGAACGATTCTTTTTCAAAAGCTGAAGATATTTGCCAGGGCAAATAATATCGAGAGCATCTATGCTGGAGTGAGAATTGCGAATTTTCGACAACATCACTTACTTCATGGAACTACGATCGAAAAATATCTTGAGTTGTTGAAACAATACGACGTTTCAGAGCGTGCCTACGGAGCAGCGGTTCGATCGGGTGGTGTTCCAAAAGCAATCTTGAGGAATTTTTATAGTGATCCATCTTCGATGGATTTTGCAATTCTGATGGCTCATCAGGTTCAGTAAATTTTATCTTCCGCGCATAAAAAAAATTCGGAGGTGCAATGTCTTTAGTCAATAGGGATCAAAGATTTTCTCAAGCCGCCAAATATTTCCTTGTTGAATGATGCCAATTCGGTCATGACCTGGCATTCCGTGAAATTTGATCTCATGTGTGAGCGGAAAAAATTGCTCAGTTTTGAGCTTTTTAATTCCGTTTACTCCTCTTTCACTGACGAGTCCTTTTTGAAAGATCGCGAGAATTCGTGGAGCAAGAAGAGGGTGGGATTGAAGAAATTCCAGAATTTCCTGAGAGATAACGCAATACTGAGTTCCATCTTGTGGCCGGCGAGTAAAGGTAAACTCATAACGAGTGTTCGCCTCAAGACCATTTAATTCTAGAGTACCGTCTGAAAAAGATCGAAGTGTGGGAACTCGAGGCCCTTCAGGCGCAACCACAGGAGAATATCCCCTATTCGTTTGGAAGAATGAAATTCGAGAATCTGTAGCCGCACGCAATTGGTTCATAAAAATTCTTAAGCGCGCATCCAAAGTCTCAGGTCCGCTTTTCAGTTGGCTCAGGCGATTAAATAATTTGGGCCACTGGGCCTGATTGCTAATCATTTCTGGAAAACTCTCTGTGACCGTAGCTAAAGCTATTTCCAAAAATTCTTTTTCAGATGGATGATCAACTTTTATCTTTGTTAACTGCGCGTAGAATCGTGTTTCATTTCCGTTTAAGTACTCACGAAGTTCTTCCATTAAGTGTTCCGAAAGAGAAAAGCGTGCTCGAATTAGAGGAGCATAATCTTGGAGCCACAAGTTGTTTTTCTTCTCTACCGATTCAACGGCTGGTTTTTCTGTCTGAAAATTTTTGTAAACAAGAGCTTCGATTGGCTGAGTTTGTTTTTTATCTTGAGGTATCAAAGAGATGATATCCCTTTCGGACAGAAATCGAATTCGGACTTTTTCGACCGATCTCTCTGTTTGACCTTTTTTGAACCAAACACTGATTTGAAAACCTGGAGCCACAACCATAGCGTCTCCGAATTCGATATTCTTTTTACGAGGCAAAAAGACCTGAATGTTTTTTGTCCCGAAAAGGTGAGCGAAGCTAAGTCGAATCCAAAGATCCACTGGGCCGTATAAAGGTACGCCTGCGAGTGGGGCATTGCCTTCTTTGAATAATTTTTGAATGTTTTCTTTGGATGGATTTGCCCAGAACTGAACACCTTCTTCATAGTCTGCTAAAAAGGGCTTCGCAATTTTTAAAATATCGGCGCGTTCGATCCAATCCAAAAAAGACCTTACTTCATCTGTAGAATCTACTGAACTGTCGAGGTCGAGATCTTCCAATAATGTATCCTGGGCAGATTTATCCTGAAGAAAAGTCTCAATCGGTCTCAGGATTGCATCTGTTTCTGGCTCAGTCAGTGCAGCTCTTCTAGACAATTCTTGAGTAAATTTTGGATAAGGATTTATAGAATAGGCTTTCTGCAAAAACTCGTCGGTACGGTTTTTGATGTGCAACGAATACTCATCGAGCGATCGATAAAGTGAAAGTATCATAACAGTTTTAAGTAAAGTCTCGTGCGAAGTTAGAACTTTCTTAGTTCCAGAGTTGTAAATCGCGCCAACCATTGATGCAAAGGAGTATTCAAAAAATGCGTGAATTTTTTCGCCCGTGGGATCTTCTATTCGCAATAAATCAAGAGCACTCATTAGTTCTGGAGGGAGACCCTCAGTGCCTTCGAGTTTCTGCAGAGCTCGGCGAGCTAGCTTGATCGCAACTTTTCTTTGCCCCATTAAAGCCTTTTCGATTTCTGGGCCGCGCCCGACTCCAAAGTTCGCGGCCTCTTGAGCTACGTTAGATGACTTATTCGCGTAATGCGTTTGCTGGTAGTCTGAATTCATTAGTGCCAGTGCTTGGCTACAGTGCTCATCGATAATGTCGTGAATATGACCTCGGTCTGGCGAAGGTCTCCAAGGAAGTTTGAATGAGAGTAACTGAGCACTGAATACAGAGTTGATACCGAACAAAAGAAAAAAGATAAATTTAAGCGGTCTCATCATTACTCGAGAGCTCTTGAAAAAAGATGCTACGTCTGAAAATTTTGCCACGCTCTGAAATGTTGCAAGAAGTATGCCAACTTATTTGCGGATTTGTTGGGCTGATTCTGCAAAAGAAGCGTGGAGAGGCATCGCAGAAACTGTGAGAGTCGCAGAAGTTGGGACCTGTGTGTCCTATTCGTGAATGATCGTTGGATTTTCGAGCGCATATCGTGCGATCTCGTCTTTGCGCATAAACCTTACACCCGAATGTTTTTGCGCGTAGCGGATGAAATTTTCTAAAACCTTTGCTCTGCCTGGTCTTCCTGTGATCCGATCATGCGCACTGACGGACATCATTCGGCGACGGTGAGCCGACTCAACATAGAGAATATCAAAGTCGTTCTTAAGATCTTTCTCGAATTCATCCGTACTGAAATTGCGTCCCTCGTAATTGACGATATCGTTTGCGTGAAGAGTGTACGGGACGACGGCAAAAGGCTTTCCCGAAACCTGAATGAGAAATGGTTCGTCACGGCTGACGTCGTCGATGTGATAGATGAATCCCAGCGATTGAAGAATCTCAAGCGTATGAGGAGTACCCCGCAACCAGAATGCGTTGAATCCTAGAGGACGAGTGCCGGTTGCGCGCTCGATGCTCTGGATGTTGACTTCATAGGAAGCTCTTTCTTCTGCCCGAGTCATTGAAAATTGAGGAGTCCAGGTCTGTCCGTGTGCGGCCGCTTCGTGTCCACGCTCAACAATTTCTTTAGCAAGCTCAGGATGAAGATCGACAGCTGCTCCAACCATATGGGAAGTAACTTTGATTCCAGTGCGACCAAAAAGATCCAGCATACGAGGAATTCCTTCCTTGAATCCATACTCGTACCATTTCACCGCTGGTAGATCGGGGTATTTGGATTCAATTGTTGGAAATGGACTACTTGCACCACTCGAAGGTTGCGCTCCTGCTTCGAACTGCATCGAGACCGAGATCACAAGGCGAGCTCCGTCCGGCCAGAATGTAAAATCTTTTACTGCCCCTTCAGCCTGCTCTGGCGAAACCTTTCTAATGCGCGACATAAGATCATCCTTCATGTTCCGGTTCACTTACGTATTAGTCTTCGCTCGAAATGTAATAATCGGTCTAAAGTCGAAAAGGCAAAAAATCTCTGGTGCTACAGCAATCGCCAATAATTTTTAATCCGAAAGTTTTTAGTGCAACGTCTTGAGACGTCTCGTCCACGGATGTTCGAAGGATCTGATTGGAAACCTAGAGTTCAGAAGCCAAGCCATAAAACTCGTCGTCCTCTTCTTTGCCCTTTTCAAAAACTTCTTGAAGCTCTTTGGCTAAAGGAGAGCGAAGTGCCTGAAGTTTTTTGAGATCAGCTTTTGCGTGCTCAAGATCTTTCATCTGCCAGTATAAAATTCCGCGATACATATACGCTTCGGCCATTTGAGGTTTGAGCTCGATCGCTTCATTGTAATGTTCGAGTGACGATTTAAAATTGTTTGGACCCATTCGTCTTAAACAATAGGCGAGATTGTTATGAGCTTCTGCGAGATGGGAGTTTATGTTCAAAGCCTTTTCAAATTTTAGTTTCGCGCCGCTAAAATTTTTCTGACGCATTAACTTTACACCTTCGTTATAGGCGACTACTCCAGAATCTTTGGCTGAAGTTTTTGTAGGGATTTCTTTGCTTCCGGCCGCAAATGCTAACGAAGTCGAAAGAACAAGGGTTACACTGATTAATAATAATTTCATTTTTTATCTCCATGTAAAATTTTATGGTCTACGGAAAGAGAGCCCGCTCCGTTCAGAAGTATGAAAATACATAATAAGAGCATTGTAAAATCGAGTCTCGCTTCGTGAGCTGTATGCCAGAATCCGGTTTTGAGCAGCATCGGAAGTTTTGTGCTGAGAATGGCCACAATCATATTGATGATCATTGGAAAGGCTGCGAGTCTCGTAAATAGGCCAATCAGTATCAGACAGCCGCAGATGATTTCGGTTGTGCCGACGAACCCAGATATTAACCCAGGAAAGGGGAAGCCTATTTTTTCGAACCTTCCCACGCCCAGTTCTTCGGGGTTTATAAATTTCAGAATACCTTCCAGAAGAAAAACACATCCGACGCTCAATCGAACCAAAATGACGGATTTCGGTTCATTACTACTAAATAATTTTTCTCGAGAGATCATAGAATCACCTCCATTTGTAAATATAACGAACGAGCGCTGGAAATTATTCCCGAGACCAGGAAAAATGAAGATATTTAATTTTTTGTGAGTAGTTTAAAGGGGTTAATAGGTGAGAGATCGAAAGCTAGAAACATTCGAAAGCCATGTTCTTCCGCACTTTAAAGCGGGATACAATTTAGCTAGATGGATGATGTGCGAGGATTCTGCAGCCGAGGACATGGTTCAAGAAGCGACTCTGAAAGCGTTCGAAGCATTTTCTCAGTCTCACTTTGAAAAAGCAAAACCCTGGTTTTTAAGAATTGTGCGAAATTGTTGTTTTACCCAGCTTCGAAAAATAAAGTTGTGGCGACAAGTGGAGCTTTTAGAAGATAGCCTTTCATCTGCTGCTGACGATCCAGAGCGACATCTTATAGATAAACTAGATGGGCGACTATTGAATGAAGCGATCCAAAACTTGCCTGAAGAATTTCGAGAAACTTTTATTTTGCATGAAATCGAAGATCTTTCGTATGAAGAAATTTCGCAAATTGTCTGCTCTCCCATTGGCACAGTGATGTCGAGACTATCTCGGGCAAGAAAGCACCTCCAAAGAACTTTATTGGCAATGAATTCCAAGCATGAGGTGAAACGATGAATTCGAATGATAAATTTTTGAGTGAGAAAATGCAAAAAGAGGTCGACTACTTCGAACCTTCTCAAGAATTCTCGGACCGTCTCCGATTTTCTCTGCGGAGGCCGAAGCCCATACTTAAGAGTCAGGTGTGGATGCGATATGCAGCCATGATTCTCTTGCCGCTTATTACTCTTTCTATTGTCCTTCCAATTCAGACAAGGTTGATGCAAAAATCCGAGTTTACGGCTGCAGTTATCGACGCGCATATTCGTTCCAACCTTGCGAAGCATTTAACGGATGTCGAATCAACAGATCAACATACCGTGAAGCCATGGTTTGTTGGAAAAATAGATTTTTCTCCACCCGTCGCGAATTATCTGGAGCAAGGATTTCCACTCGTCGGAGGGAGACTTGAATATCTTTTAGGAAATCCTACGGCAGCACTCGTGTATGAACACGCGAAACATATCATCAACCTTTTTGTTTTAAAGAGATCTCATTTGGTTTCAGAAGCTTCGCACATACGAAAAAATGGATTTGAAATCTTTGAGTGGCAGGAAGGTGATTTTAGTTATGTCGTTATTTCAGATTTAAACCAAAAAGAACTCGGCGACTTTGTTCACCTTATTCAGTCTCACTAAGCTGCCGCTCAGAACTCTGGATGACAGGTTCTAGATTTTTTATCTGGAAATCGTTTTCAGTTGTTCCGGCTTAACTGGACTACTTTGTCTGCGCACCGAGCTTCCTCATTGACGACTTTTTTCAAAATGGGATGGAGAGCAGATTCGTATGCAGAAGTATCGCCGTTCGAAAAGTCAGGAAATGTTTCTCGATTTCGTTTACGAATTTCGGAATATTTTTCGTATTCATCGTGAAATTTAGCTGAAGTCAGCCATTTAAAAAAAACTTTCCAAACAATAAGTTTGCTCGGGTCAGGATTTTGTGTAGCCGATTCGATTCGACTTCGCCACATTACTTCGATCGCTAAATTATGATTTGGATCCCCATTGCCTAAGTAGGGGTCGAGTCCAAGAGACATAAGCCAAGCCGTATATTCGTCTAAAGCTGGAGCTTTTTTGTCCTTCCAATAAACAATCGGGATCATATGTAACGGTCGTCGGGTGAGACTATCTTTGCCTTTTCGATTTATATTTGCACCGGCTTTTAGAAACAAACTAATCGATTTACGATCTTGAAGTAGAATTGCCGAATTAAAAGCAGTTGTAGAACCCTGGCCTGTGGCTTCCAATTGGGAATCAGCACCTGCTTCGACCAAGGCTTCGATTAAATCTTCCATATGATTCACAACAGCGATATTTAGCAAATTGAAGTCGCGACTCTCAGTTTCATTTGCCGATGTCTCCACCAACAAAGGCACTGCCATATTTGCTGGTCGATTTTTTCCTTTAACGATCGAAATTAAAAAAGATTTAAGCGCAGAAATTTGATTTTCCTTAAGTTGAAATTCTTCGGGTTGTTGTGAGTTTGTAAACAACATATACACAACGGCAGCAATGACCGAATTCCGATTAGGCAGCTGATGGAGTGCCTCCTCGAGGTTGGGTTTAAATTTTAAACTAAGTGCTAAATTTTTTGATATCTGGCTCATTTCGGCGTCCGTAAAAACTGCAGGCTGGATGATCTGCTCGACTAGGCGATGGAATAAGCGAGTTCGAATTTTGTGACTTCCGTCCTTCTCACTGTATTCCAAATCGAGAGGACTTAAAGGATTCACGCCGGCTTCTAAGAGCGCAGTGAGTCCATCAAAGCGACGAGAAAGAAGAAGAGCCTCCAAGAAACTTCCTTCTTTATATGCAGGATTATCGAGCTGAACAATTTGGTAGGCAATGTTCGTAAGCTTTGCCCAATCGATGGGTTCATTCGATGTTAAGAGGTTCGAGATGATTTTGCCCTGATCCGGCTGACCTTTGCGAGCCCATACCGCTTGCAACAGATCGTCCGTTGCATTGGCAAACACAGAGGCGCAGCAAAAAAAGATAAGAAAGAAAATTTTTAAACGCCAATATTTATTTCGCATATAATCGTTTCTTTTAAACTTCATATCGAATGACCATAACTTAGAATTGTGCAAAATCCGTGCCACTTCTATAGAAGGCGTGAAGCCCAGTGGTGTGACATCGACTCCTCGTCTTCTTCAAAATTTCCATTATTTTTTGGACCCCGCCCGTTTAGATGGGTTTAAACCTCGCAGCCGCTGGCATGGATCTTGCACAAATATAGAAAATGAAGATTTTTAATCTCAAGCATTCCAAGCAGCTTGCACTCACGGCGGGAGTAATAGTGAATCTTATCAGTCCCCTTTATGCAGATATTTATGAATCGGATGTTGAACGAATTGTGAAAGCAGCATGCGATCCTATTCAGCAACAACTCTACCAAGTTCAAAGAGAACTTCAAACAAATCGAGAGCTTCTTCAGTTACTCGTTGATTCCAATCCTGGCATTCTCAAAAATCAAATCAATCTCGTGAAGAATCAAATTGCGTCGGCCAAAAAAGTAGCAGATTCAATTTATGAGATGCTTTTAAGTAAATATCCTCAGATCAATTCTTTTGATGGTGTATTTGCCGATTTGAAGGACAAGCCTTCCGCCTCTCGCAAAGAGCGAGTAGATATTGTTCGAGAGAAAATATTAAAAAATTATTTGCAAGACTCAGCAAAAGCTAGACAGGAATTGATCGCAGCAAATAGAACCTTAAAATTCCTTACGGACGCAAAAGATCCGAACTTTAAAAAATTGCACCCCCAGTCAACATGGCAGGAAACCTATCTTTTAACGCCAGAAAAGATGAAGGCTCTCTTAGAAATTGCAAATAATGAAACGAGATATGCGGAGCGTAAAAAGCAACTCGAAGATCAGATTGCCGAAATTAAAAAACAGGAAGAGGCCTCACAAAATTATGCCGAGCTATCGAGCTTAACTGAGAAATATCTATCATCGGAAAAAGAAATTCATAAGCTCGAACAGCAAAAATTAACATTAGAATCAAATTTACAAACCCTCGAAACGGGTCAGCCGGTTCTTGAAAAGCCTTGAACTGAAAAGATTCTATTTGTCAGCCGCATGAGACGGCTCCCTACAAAGATTTCTTTATAAATTCTGATTTCAAATTCATTTGCCCAAAACCATCGATCTTGCAGGAAATGTTATGACCATCTTCGGCGTCGATTACGCGAATATTTTTTATTTTTGTACCCACTTTGATAACCGAAGACGAGCCTTTGACTTTTAAATCCTTAATAATGGTCACGGAATCTCCGTCTTTTAAAAAATTTCCATGAGCATCGCGTACGCCAACAACTTGCTCCGCCGCAGATTCTTCTTTTTTGTTTTCGTGCAAGGTCCACTCATGAGCACATTCAGGACAAATCCAAAGCGCTCCGTCGGGATAGACGGATTCGGATTTGCATTTTGGACATTTGGGCTGTGATTCCATGCGTCTTTCGTAAGCCTGCACACTGGCATGGACATCCGTGCGAGTCGAGAAGGTTCAGATCGTCGACTTTCTGTTCTAATTAGATTTCACGAGAATGCAGGATATCTAAATTTTTCATAGAATTTTTATTGGCAGTAAATTATCCTTTAATCTCAAACTTAAGGAGGGATACTCGAATGGCTAAGAAAAAAATGGAACCGATCGTTGTGACGAGCAAAGCGAAAGCGATCTTGAAGAAAAATGGTTGTAATACCGCGAGTGACGCGATGGACGGACTTAACGGCTGGGCTTATTGGTTGCTGGATCAGGCTGCCAAACGCGCAAAAGCCAATGGACGTAAAACCGTTCGCGTTTACGATTTTATTCTTCCCATGTAAAAACTTAGTTCGGGAGGCGTTACGTCTATTTTCATAACGTCTCCCGGTACAGAATTCCGCTTGTCCTTCGACCTAGGTGTACATCCTTACTAAGGTAGGAATCCTTTTGTACCTTTCAGCTTAAGCTTTTGAAAAGAAAGCCAATGCATTCGTCCGCTTGATGAAAGGAATACAAAATGAAATTGGAGCTTTTCAGTCATCTTAAAGGTCGATCTATTCGTGCCACCGATGGTGAGATTGGTAAAATTAAGGACCTTTATTTTGACGATTCTTTTTGGACGGCCAGATATCTCGTTGTTGATACGGGGAACTGGCTGAATAAGAGGTCTGTATTAATTTCACCCGTCCATATTCCAGCACAGCAAAACTGGTCAGGGCCAAGCATTGCTGTCGACCTCACGATGGATAAAGTAAAAAATTCCCCAAGCGTCGATTCAGATCGACCCGTTTCGCGTCAGGAAGAAGAACACTACTGGAACTATTACAATTTTCCTTACTACTGGAGTTACCCGGGAATTTGGGGTTTTGGAATTTATCCGGCGGATCTTTATGATCGATCGTTAACTGAAAAAGATTTTAAATTTAATCTTTTCCGACATAACGAAGATCCCCACCTTCGATCAGCCAATGAAGTTATTGGATATAGCTTAGACACTCTCGACGGGAGAATGGGAAGTGTCGATGACCTTTCGTTTCATGGAAAAACTTGGTCGATT
This sequence comes from Bacteriovoracaceae bacterium, assembly GCA_028287765.1. Classification (GTDB taxonomy): domain Bacteria; phylum Bdellovibrionota; class UBA2394; order UBA2394; family UBA2394; genus JAQBPA01. Next base: position 104,569 of record JAQBPA010000117.1, on the reverse strand, counting down.
CGCTACCTTGATGTGGACACGGTGAGATGGTGGCCTAGTAAACACGTTTTACTTTCTGTCGATTGGATAGCAAAAATTGATTGGGTCGAAAAAATTTTCACAGTCGATTTGAAAAAAGAAACAATTAAAAATAGTCCTGAGTTTGAACCCAAACGTCATTTAACGAGGCAATATGAAGAACGACTACACGCATATTATAATCGCGTACCCTATTGGTACGATCTCGACCAATTTACCAACCGAAGACGAACCGCTTAGAGCTTTTATTATGATGGAATCTAAAATATCCAATACAATAGACACCCTGAACGATCTCAGTGACGCCGAGGCCGATAAAATCGAGCAAGCCTTGTTATCCTCTACGAACAAATTCGTTTCAAGACTAAAGAATTATAAATGGTCTCTCGTTTTATTAGGAATTGCGGCATTTTATTTTTGGAAACAACGTCGTCGAAAGACTAATCTCTATGGCTAGTGAAATGCATTACGCATCGCCCTCTAACTTTCAGGAAATAAAAAAGCATAGTGGTCACCTCTTTAAGCTCAAAGCTTTGAGTAAATATTTACAGCTACTTTCGTGGACTCGAACAGAAGTGATTAAGCTCTCTGTTGCTACGGCCATTTTTTTCATCTTCTTTTTTGGAAGCAGCATTACTCTAACTACCGGAATTCTTCTCTTTCCTTTGTCGTTATCTGCGAAATTGTGGATTCTCTTTAGTATCGGAGCGGCCTTTACGCTTCTCTCTTTGATCGTTTTATTCACTCTCTACTCTGAAAGCTATTGGGTTAAAGCGTCAGGCGCAGAAGAAGTCATTGAATCTGTAAAAAAAGACGATTGAATCCTTCATAATTATTGGGAAGCATTAAGGGCGACGAAGGTTAGGTGATTCTTAACTCGATTTATTATTATGCTTAATAGTGTTTAAGCGTTCCGTACATCTCTTTAAAATGTTTGGCTTCGAAGTCAAAATCGATGCCAGTTGGTTGGTTTTAGCCTTCATTATTATTTGGTCCTTAGCTGCAGGCTATTTTCCTTCGGATTACCCGGGCTTTTCGAGGTCTCAATATTGGTTAATGGGTTTTCTGGGTGCCATTGGTTTATTTATTTCGATTATCATACATGAGTTTTGTCATTCTTTGGTTGCACGAAAACGAGGAATGAAAATTGGAGGCATTACCCTTTTTATTTTTGGAGGAGTTTCAGAACTTGAAGACCAGCCCGAATCACCGAAGACTGAATTTTTGATGGCGGCTGCAGGCCCTTTAGCGAGCCTACTTCTCAGTTTAATTTTTTACGTTCTTTATCAGAGTTTCGAAACACTCTCGCCGTATTCATTTACAGGAATTATTTTTAAATACTTAGCCACGATCAATTTATTTTTAGCTATTTTTAATTGCTTACCTGGATTTCCGCTAGATGGCGGAAGAATGCTGAGATCGATTCTTTGGGCCCGAAAAAAAGATATTCTCAGTGCCACTCAAACAGCCGCTCGAATTGGATCGATGATTGGCTTCATTTTAATTGTTCTTGGAATTTTTCATTTGTTTACACTTCACTTCGTGACCGGTTTTTGGTGGATTTTTATGGGCCTTTTTTTGAGAGGCATCGCACTTCAATCGTGGGCGGACGTTTTAATTCGATCCGCGCTTCGCGACGTTCCTTTAGAGAAGTTTTTAGATACGACTTCTCAAGTTTTAAATCCAAACAGCAAACTAGAAGAGGTTTTGGAAGAACGTTTTTATCACCATTTAACGGGAGTTTTTCCGGTTGTCGAAAATGGAGTTCTTATCGGTTGCCTAGATTCGGACACTCTCCTTCACTTGGGCCCGAATGAACGGATGAGCTCAACTGTTCGCGAGATTATGAAAGATTGTGCCGATGATCAAATCGTCGATATTCGAGAGAGTTCGTTGAGCGTATTTTCTAAACTACGTCGTCGATCTCCGAGTCACGTTATTGTAACGGATGGTCTTGAGTTCAAGGGAATTGTGTATTTGGATTCTCTCATTCGATACGCACTGTTACATGCTCGTCCGGATTTTCAATTTCCGCCCGAATTTTACAAAATGTATCATCGTCCCGCTTAGAATCGGTTAAACCATTGAATAAAAGTGCTGACAATTGAAGACCGCTCATCTGAATAATTTTCCCATTCCGTCGAAAGCATCCAGTGCCTTCCTAAACTCTTTCGAAACGTGAGATAGCCGTGATCCTGTTCATCAAAAGTTTTTCCATATTCTGCAGAAATCCCTCCAGGGAGTCTAACCGTAACCGAGTAGGCGTGAGTAATCGGATCGTATCCAATAGCTTCGATCGGAGTTGATGCAAAAAGATAAATAGAAGCGAGACTAAAAGCTCCACTTGCCAGAGCCACTTGTGCATTGCCCACGGTCGCTTCTTCTTCTGCACTTAGGGAAGCAAATGAACTTCTACCGAAGAGAAGAAGCGAAAGAATTTCGTTTTGTTGCAGCGGGGGCTCGCTTGTGAAATGAATATTAGGTTTCGACGCCTGACCTGTCAGATGAATCTGAATTTTTGCTTCGGGAGTTATATAATCAACGAGTCCCATGAGCTCGATGATATTTGATTGAGGAACTAAGTTGAGATCGAGCCGTTCAACATGAGCTTTTCGGCGAAAAATTTGAATATCGAATGGTTTTGCAGAAATCGTTCCGGCGCGAGTCTGATGCGTGAGATCCAGATTCATCGTTAAAGGAACTGGCTGAACGGCTAAATTCGAGCGCAGTAATAAAGGCTTTTCAGTTGTAAGCACGATATGAAATGGAAAGGGAGATTTTGTTAGAGATGGTTTTGGCGCAGGGGTAGAATGGCGTATTTGAATTCGTGAGTCTCTTGCGAGAACGGGCATTTTTTTTGGATCCAGATTTGGGAGTTGAAGCTCAACTTCCTGCAGACGGAGGTCGAGATCCAGAGATCTCTTTTTAGAGAGAGGATGCGAAAGTTTTCCGGAAGCGGTAAGATTTACTTTTTGATGCGCACTTTGCAGGTGAGTACTCCCCTCAAGAGAAAATTCATTTAAATTGTCAGTTGCCTTGAAGGCGAGGTTTATGGGGCCTTTTAATACTTGAAAAGGTGCAAAGATCGCGTACGAACTTCCGCGAAGAAGTTCAACCAATACTGCGTAAGGCATTCCGATCGAAGCGATTGGACTTCGATCGCAATTTAACTTTTTAGATTTGTTGAAAGCTAATTCGCAACTGATATCGATTTTAAGATCTATAGACGGATCCATGTTTTTTGTTTTTAAAGACAGGTGTGCATTTTTAAACTGATAATTGGCTTCGGTATCCAAGCGAATCAACTTCGCCCATTCTTCGGTCGACGTCAGATAAAGTTCCGAAGAAAAATTTGTTTCTTTTAGTTGATGTCTTTTGGGATCTACAAAAAATTGAAGCGCTCGTATGCTAAGTACGATATTGCGATTATTCCATTTGACCTGAATGTTGCCTCCAAAACGGATTGCAGAAACATTAAATTGGACCTGAAGAGGTGCTTCAAAAGAGAAACCTTGTTTCGCGAGATCTGCCTTTATATTTAAAAAGTAAGCATTCCTTTGAAAAGTGTTTGGCCTAAACTGAAAACTAAACATATCTGACTCTCTTTTGAAGTTGCCCTCCATCACGGAATGCTGGAGATCGCTTGCTATCCAGCTTCCCGTGAACTGAAGAGCTTCGCTCATCACACTCCAGTGGATTGCAGAAATAGGGTCGGCCTTACGTTCAATCGAAATGGAATAAGTGGCATCATTCCATTCGAGCTTCTTGATCGAAAGATTCAGGTCCTTCCAGTTCCAGGGACCTAATTTATAAAAGTAGTTTTCGATTTTATTAAATGAAGGCAATGAAGGCTGGCTCTTCACAAGTTTTGTTTCTGAACCACCTTGCGATTTTACTAATTTAAATGAATCAGAAACTGCCAAAAGATTCATCGACGAAAACGTTAGGTGAGTGAGACTGCTCCAATTTATTTCAGTATTGAAATTTAAAGTCGTTAGACAGCCTTCAACTTGAGTATTTTTGATACAAAGATCAGAAGCTTGAATAGATAATTTCTTTTTACTCCATGTTTCGCTCGTTAAATAAATTTGAAGCTCCTTCCATGAGGGATGATAAGAAGAGGCGAGATGTCGAACCAAAAAATCCATTGCACGGGGCGTTAAAATCCATTCAGGGCGAATGATGAAAATTCCCCCAAGGATAATGATCAGAACAAATAGGAGCCCAACAATTTTAGCGAGAATTTGAACGATCTTCATTTTAAAACTCCTGTCCGTAACTCAAGAAAAACTCCCAATGAGTATTTAAGTCGCTTTTTCCCCAAATAAACCCATGTGCAGCGGTGCCTCTAAAAACTCCAAATCTCGTGCTCCACCTCGCACCTATTCCGGGAGAGGCGTAGGTTGAATTGGCGATTTTAAGAAACTTTTCTCCACCCCAAGCGATATCAAAAAAAATAAGCGGTTGAATATCGAAGTAAAAGAAATCACCCGATCTCAACTCAAAACCTTCGTAGAGAAATGTGTGAAAGCCGATTCCATTCGGTGGCAATTCATTTCGTGAAAATCCATGTACATCTCGATCTCCTCCCAAAAAGAATCGGAGCTGGGGAGGAACTGAAAACTGAAAGCTTCCGTCGGGAATCCAAAATGTTCCCGTCGACATTCTCCAGCCAAAGACGGCGTAAGGCGGATAATAATCGCTCAAATTCCAAAGTACTTCTGAATTTAAAGAGAACCGATGGAAAGTCGCCGATGAATAAATCCCTTTAAAACGAGAGTAGGAATTAAAAGTCAAATTCCAACCGGTCTGCGGATTCGAGAGATAATATTCAAAGAGATGGCTCATCACTCGAAGCTGACCTTTAAAAGATAAGTATCGAGAATTTTTTGGACCTTCTCCTTTTCGGGTGTCTACGAATTCGTAAGCGGGGCCGTAAGAGACGTCTAAATTAAATGCTGATGCATCATAATTCGTGGTCGCAAGAACGGATGCCTCTGCCGAAAGGGCTTCGAATTGTTTTTCAGAATATCGAATTCCTCTTAAGCGGGGGATGAGATGAAATCTTGATCCGCTTTCAAGAGGATACCATTCCATAAAAGTTTCGCCTGACTGTTGCAGAAATGAAGCATCAAGTTGAACTTGAAGACTGCTTGCTTTTGAATCAAGGCGGGAATGCTTCCAGAGGGCGCGCGCTTTGAGGAGTGCTTCAGTATCAATGCCTAGGCCGAGTGCGATCAGCCGAGGTTTCACAGCAACGACCCTCTGAACAATTCGCAGGGATTGCGATTTGTCACAGGCAAGATCATAGTAAGAACTTAAAAAAAGATCGTCTCTCAGAATGCGTGAAGAACTTAAAGTGAGCAGACGATTGTCGAGTGCATTTCCAAGATGAAAAGCCTCGTAGCGCCCAAAAATGAAAGGATTAATAGATATGGATTTTGGCCTCTCAATTTCTGTAATGAGGTGAATTGGCCCGGGCGTAACTTTGATATTAATTTCGCCACTTTCGTCTGCTTTCAGATCAATTAAGGGACAGCCATAACCGCGATTCTGAAGTTCCGATCGAAGCCATCCAGTGATCTCATCGAGTTTTTTGGGTGTTAAAATTTTGCCTATGAGAAATCGTTTATGACTTATTTTAATGGAAGAACCTTCGGGGAGTCCTGCAACGTGGATATTTTTAATTCGAGATTGAGTTCCGGGAATGACCACTAAAACTCCGCCCTTTTCCTCAAGAAATTGAGGATTTTGATAGCCTCTCTGTTGTAAAAATAAATTAACAAAAAATTTGCGCTGATTTCTTGGGATAGATTTCCAAGCCTGAAGATTGAGATTGCCACAAAGTAGTGATCGCTCACTTTCATTTAACCGGAGTACAGATTTTTCTGCTAAACGAAGGCCTGGACAAATTTCAAAAACAGGTTTGACGGTCTTTGAAAGAGCGAACCATAAAAAAAGCGAGTGAAGTAAACTAGCAATATCAAATTACCTTTCTCAGACTGAAAAATTTAGACAAAATTATTCTGAGCTTCTCCCAATTCATCTGAAACTAACGTTGGTCTTAATCATTGGCTTCATCGGGTTCACACCAAAGTCAGAGGCGTTTATTGATGGAAGGCAAAAAATAAAGTCTTTAATTATGCAAGATGTAAAGCACGCCCAAAATTTTTTAGGTCGCGGACGATTTTTTCTGATTGGCATTTCGATCAAAGGCATCGACGGACTTTTGGAATTTATCGGCGGAATCCTTTTGCTTTTTTTTAGCCCAACAGCTTTGAACCACTTATTATTTCTTTTGACACGTGAGGAACTGACAGAAAATCCCCAAGGATTTATCGCCAATTATATTCTACGGTTTGGACAGCATCTATCGAGTCATTCAAAAACTTTTGCGTCCATTTATTTGATCGGCCACGGTCTCGTGAAGCTCGTACTTGTTATCGGTCTTTTTCAAAACAGAGTCTGGTCGTATCCAGCAGCGATCATCCTCTTATCTGGATTTGTTGGATATCAATGTTTCTGGCTCATAACACATTTCTCAGTGCTACTCGCAGTATTTACGATTCTGGACGTCATCATCATTGCGTTAATCTGGTCAGAGTATCGGCGAGAAATAAAAGTCTGTTGAATATAAACCATGGCGAAATTCACCTGTCCCCTAAGTGCCCTGACCCCAAGACTTCGATGGCTTCGCGATAGCCGTGCAGTGTTCCGACATCTACGTATGATTTTCCAGCTTGCACGCCGATCACCTCGCCGCCATCAGCGAGATAGGCATTTAATAGACTTCCCAAATATTCATCTGTTTTTTGACGTCGGCACCAAAGTTTATAAAGATCATGAAAAGCTGATCCCGGCATTTTGATTGCACCCCAGACCCATTTAGATCGCGCTTTTTTATTTTTTACTTCGATCTCTATTACTTTTTTGGAGCCGTTCATAATAACCGCATCGAAGAGTTCTGGATTTTGAACCGGAAATAAAAGAAGTGAGAGATTGGAATTGGCTAATTCTTTGAATCCATTTTCAGGAAACCAAACGGTATCTGGAAGTCCAATCAAGACATTGTCCTCTCTATGGATGAGCGGAATCGCACGAAAGAGAGAATCGCAAAGACCGGCAGGCTTCGGCTGAATTGTATAACAAAGATCTGCTTCCTGAAATTTTCCGCCGTAATATTCCAAAATATCTGATTTTCCTGCCGAGATCACAAAACAGATTTTTTCTGCTCCTCCAAGAATCATTCGCTCAAGTAAATATTCGCTGACAGCTTTTGGCCTTTCGATGTTCTCGACCTCTCGACTTCCCACGGGAAGAAGTTCTTTTGAAAAAGCGAGTGGCTGAATTCGACTTCCGTTTCCCGCGGCCGGAATGATTCCCCAGCATGCCGGTTTTGAAAACGAATAAGCTTTTGTAAGTGTCACGTTTTCTAAATATTTTTCCAACTCGAGTACACGTTTATCAGCCGTATGTTCTTCGAGACATCGATTGCGAGCTGCTTTTGAAATCGCATTCAGTTCCGAATCTGACATTTCTATCGCTGCAAGTGCTTCTTCTGTGGAATCCGTGATGATGATTTCATCTTTTGGAGAAAAAAACTGCTCAATTCCTTTCCACCTGTCGCTGAGAATCGGCGAGCCACATGCGGCGGCTTCGAACAGTCGTCCAGACGGGCAGTATCCTCGCTCGGCCATGGCGCTTCGAGTGATATTAAGACTCACTCGAGAAGATGAGTAAAATGAAGAGTGGTCTGTTGGCGAAACGTGTTTTGCGAAGTGAATATTTTTTAGCCAGGGAAAAGCTGTCGGATACAAAGCCCCACCAATTAAAAACTTTCGTTCGGGAAGTTTTCGTGCAGACTCAATAAAAAATTGGCTGAGTTTATTTTGTCGGTCATCTGCATAAGTGCCGAGATAGGAGAGATCCGAAACATAATCGTGATGAGATGAAACGGGGCGATGAACGTCCGGATCAACACATCCGTAGAGTGGAAAGACAGTTCTCGCACCGAGTTTTTCTTTTAATTCTTCGAGGACGGAGCCGCCAGTATAACTCAGAACAAGATCAAAATCGTTTAATCCTCGCGGACCAATATAATTTAGTCTTCCTGCTTGTAAACTTTGAAGTGTGATCGGTGTATCCATATCGTAAAAAGTTTTTACACGTACATTGGATTCACAGACGATTTCTGTCGCAGAAATTCCATCAGGGCAAAATGAGGTGACGATGGCGACATCCGCTTCTTCTAATTCTAATTTTGCAAACTGGCGAATCGCATTCCAGTCGGAATAAAAAGACATGATACACCCTGGTAGCTCTTTAAGATCACGATGAAGTGCGTAGTAGGGAACATCTTTTTCGAAAAAAGTAATTTTGTGACCTCGTTTGATAAGGGAGCGACAAAGGCCGCGCCAAAGTGTGGCATGACCATTCCCCCAAGATGAGCTAATCGTTAATCCAAAAATGACAATCTTCAAAAAAATCTCCAGCTTTATTACAGTGATGAAGCCTTCCTCGATTTAAAAAGACTTAACATCGTTCCAAGGTCGCCAGACTAAGGTTATAAGTTGACGAAAGCTGGAGGCTTGACTGATCCCCGTCACGTATCAACTTTTAATGGAGATTACAATTTTTGGAGCTGGCTATGTCGGACTCGTAACGGCAGCGGGGCTGGCTTCGAGTGGAAACTGCGTAGCTGTTGCAGATACAAGTCTGGAGCGAATTGAATATTTAAAAAAAGGCGGCATCCCGATTCACGAGCCCGGTCTTTCGGATCTCATTCGCTCTGGGGTGCAGAGAGGAAATCTCAAATTTGTTCATACGGACTCGGCTGAATTCTTTGATGAGCTTTGCTTAAGCCAAATTTATTTCATTGCTGTGGGAACCCCTGAAGATGAAACTGGCAGAACTCGGCTTGATGATGTGGAGTCTGTGGTAGCAATGCTTGCTCGGCAGACGACAGATCTTCGAAATAAAATCGTCGCCATTAAAAGTACCGTACCCGTTGGCACGGGAGATCAGGTCGAAAAGTGGTTTCTTTCTGAAGGGCATCAGCCCATGGTGGTTTCGAATCCAGAATTTTTGAAGCAGGGAAATTCTGTTCAGGATTTTTTAAAGCCAGACCGAGTGATTGTTGGAAGCGAAGACGAGCGCGCTCGGAAAATTCTTTCGGCTCTTTATAAGCCGTTCATGTTAAAAAAAGACCGCTTTCTTTTTATGAAGAGAAGATCTGCTGAGTTGGTTAAATACGGATGTAACGCTTTTCTCGCGACAAAAATATCGTTTATCAATGAGCTCTCCCAATTTTCCGAGCTTGTCGACGCGGACATTCGTGAAATCAGAGAAGGAATGATTCGAGATCCTCGAATTGGTGAGCATTTTCTTTTTCCAGGCATTGGATACGGCGGGAGTTGTTTTCCAAAAGATGTTCATTCGTTTATCTACCAGGCCCGCGATGTCGGGCTCGATTTAAAAATCTCATCTGCGACGGATATGGTAAATAAAAAACAAAAACAATGGCCATTAGAGAAACTGATTCGAATTTTTGGAAAGAATCTTTCTCAAAAAACGATCGCCCTCTGGGGTCTTTCATTTAAGCCAGACACAGACGATCTTCGCGGCGCGCCAGCCCTTTTTCTCATTGAGGAGCTTCTTAAAAAGGGAGTTCAAATTCGAGCTTTCGATCCTGTGGCAAAAAGGCGAGCCAGCGAGATATTTGAAAAATCTATTTTAAATAAAAAACTTTTGCTTCTTGATGATGCCTACGAAGCTGCTGAAGGAGTGGATGCGGTTTTACTACTCACCGAATGGAGAGAATTTCGATCTCTAAATTTTAAACGCCTTCATTCAGTGATGCGCGGTCATTATATTATCGACGGTCGAAATATTTATAATCCTGAACTGGTTCGAAGTTCTGGATTCTCCTATGTCGATGTAGGATCGCCCTTTGTTCAAAGGCCGATTCCTAAAGATAGCAGTCTTCATCTTGTTCGGGATCTTGATTCGAGCGCACCTCTAAAAAAGTCACACTTAACTACGGAATGTGTATGAAAAACTTTATGCGCGCAGCTCAGCTCAAGGGCCCTCGAAATTTTGAAATGGCTGAAGCGCCTATTCCGGAACCCAAATTAGACGAGGTCAGAATTAAACTGGAGGGTTGCGGAGTCTGTGCATCGAATCTCGTTCCTTGGGGTGGAGCGCCCTGGATCACTTATCCACTTCCTCCCGGTGCACTCGGCCATGAAGGTTGGGGAGCAATCGATGCTCTCGGATCAAATGTTAAGAAATTTAATGTTGGCGATCGAGTGGCTGCACTTTCCAATCATGCGTATGCAGAATATGACGTCACGAAGGCAGCGTCGGTTCTAAAGATCCCTCACGATTTATCTTTTCAAAATTTTCCGGGAGAAGCTTTCGGATGCGCTATGAATATATTTAGGCGAATGAAGATATCTTCCGGCGAAAGTGTCGCCATCATTGGAATTGGATTTCTCGGTTCGATTCTTACGACACTCTGTCATCAAGTCGGGGCAAAGGTGACGGCCATCTCTAGACGCGATTATGCTTTAAAGATGGCGAGTGACCTTGGGGCCGATCAAGTCATCCCTATGATTGATCACGGCGAGATTATAAAAAAGGCTTCTGAACTTACCGAAGGAAAATTTTTTGACTGTGTGGTGGAGGCGGTTGGAAAACAGTGGCCTCTCAATCTTGCCGGTGAATTAACTCGAGAGGGTGGCCGACTAGTTATTGCGGGATATCATCAAGATGGGCCGCGCTCGGTCAATATGCAACTTTGGAACTGGCGGGGTCTCGATGTGATTAACGCGCATGAACGGGATTTAAAAATTTGTCTGAAAGGAATCGATTCCGCCATCGACGCGACTTCTCTTGGAATCATTTCACCTCCACAGTTTTTGACACATTCATTTTTTTTGGATCAGATTTCAGACGCCTTTGAATCCACCATGAATCGACCGGAAGGATTTCTGAAGGCTTTTATTAAATATGAATCATAAATCGAAACCCTGCCTTGGATTTCTGGGAGTGGGCTGGATCGGGAAAAATCGAATGCAGGCTCTCTCCGAATCAAAGGAAGTGGAGATCCATTCTATTTTCGATTCGTCCGAAGAAAACTTACGGAGTGCTCTCTCTGATTTTCCATCTGCTCAGCCCGTTAAATCTTACGATGAACTTCTCGAGCAGAAAATAGATGGAATCGTGATTGCCACTCCGAGTGCCCAACACGCAAAGCAAGCGATAGAAGCATTCGAAAAAAATATTCCCGTTTTTTGTCAGAAACCTTTGGGCAGATCGGCAAGTGAAGTGTCCGCCGTCCTTCGTGCTGCAGAGACAGCAGATTGTCTTTTAGGAATCGACTTATCTTATCGACATACGGCGGCGATGGAGTCGATCTATCGAGAGATTCAGAGTGGAACAATCGGTGAAATTTATGCGATCGATCTTCTCTTTCATAATGCTTACGGCCCCGACAAAGCTTGGTTCTATAATCCAGCGCTCTCCGGAGGTGGGTGTGTGATGGATCTTGGAATTCATATGATTGATCTAGCGCTCTATTCTTTGGATTTTCCTAAAATTGAATCCGTTTCAAGTAAATTATTTTCTAAGGGAAAGCCGCTTCGAGATCGAACAAAAGAAGTAGAGGATTACGCCCTTTCTACACTGCGGCTTTCAAACGGAGCGGTTGTACAGCTCGCTTGTTCTTGGAATCTCTCGGCTGGGGTGGATGCCATTATTCAGGCAAATTTTTATGGAACAAAGGGCGGTCTTAGTTTTAAAAATATTTCAGGTTCATTTTATCATTTTTCTGCTGAAAAATATTTGGGAACTTCTTCGAGTCGACTCTGTGAACCGCCGGATGCCTGGAGTGGTCGCGCAGCCGTTCGGTGGGTTCAAAAATTAAAATCGAGTCGCCGCTTCGATTCATCGGCCCGTGAATTTCAAATAGTCGCCGACGTTCTTGATCGCATTTATTTAAATCCATGAACGAGCCTAAGTTTTCGGGGCGTTTCGTGAATCTGCGCTGCATAGCGCTTTACGACTTCCAAAGCAAACTCAGCAAATTCTTCTGGGACCATCGGAGGACTTGTATGGTCGGGGCGCTTTCCGCGAGACGGAGGAGTGAAGCAAAGAGTAATAGTGACTTCAAAATCTTTAATCGCTTCCATTTGTCGATCGAACCAGCGAAGAGCATTGGGCCGACGCCAATCGGCCCAGCTAATGCCGGTGCGGAGCTTTCTCACACCAAGTTTTTTCAACCAATCAACGGCAAAGTCGAGTCTTGGATCTTCGAAGTGAAACCACTGGCAGATTCCGAATTCAGGGTTGAAATGTTTTATAGCTGGCTTAGGCGTTCCGTCGGCACGAATGAGCCCCATATAAAAATGTCTGTAATAAGAACTTCCTTCGTTTTCTTTATGACGGGTCGTTGCTTCCCATGACGGGGGGAGATCCAGCAAACTATACCAATAAATATGATCTGATTTCCCAAGAAGAAGTTCAGTTGTTCTCATGAGTCCAAATTCCTGAATCTCATCTGCACCAAAACTTGAGACCCCCACTTCGGTAATCCAAACGGGAAGATGCGTAATCGCTTGAACTGCGGCGATTTTTTTGGGCCAATCATTGATTTTCCAATGATTCCAATCTAGCGGAAATCCATGAATAGCGATGGCGTCCAAATTTTCTAAAGTATTTTCGCGTATAAGCAATTTGAGAAAATCCGTATCAATCGGAGAAATGCCACCCAGTACAAGGGTTAAGTCGGGATAAATTATTTTCAGCGCTTCGGCAGCCAGTTTGGTCATATAAGAAAATTCTTTCCAACCAGGATCTATCGTAAAATCCCAGTGAGAAAGATTATTGGGTTCGTTCCAAAGTTTAATGGCTTCGATCATAGGGCTTTTTGAATTTTAAACGGGGCTTCATGCGCCAAAGGCCTTGCGATGAGATTTTGCATGGAGAGAATCGTCATTTTTAGTCCCTCTGTGAGACTCACGTTTGGTTTCCATCCGAGGAGCTTTTGAGCAAGATCTGTATTTGGTTTTCGTTTTCTCGGATCTTCAGGTCGTGCGGGTACAAATTTAATTTTGGAGGAGACGCCTGTCATTTTGTAAACCAATTCCGAAATGAAACGAGCCATTTCGAAAACACTGCGCTCGTCAGGATTTCCAATATTCACAGGCTTATGAACATTGCCTTCAAAGAGTCGAACAATTCCCTCCACCAGATCAGACACAAAACAAAGACTTCGAGTTTGAGAGCCGTCGCCGCAAACCGGGAGTTCTCCCCCTCGAAGTGCTTGCGTACAAAATTCTGGAATCACACGTCCGTCGTCTTGGCGCATTCTGGGCCCGTAGGTATTAAAAATTCTGACGATTGCGGCATTGAGCGGTTTATATTTTTTACTTCGATAAAGTCCGAGACCGCGCATACTTGTGCTCACGTAGGCTTCCGAGAATCTTTTCGCCTCGTCGTAACACGCGCGTGGTCCAACAGAATTTACATTTCCAAAATAAGTTTCAGTCTGAGGATGCTCGAGTGGATCCCCATACACTTCTGAAGTGGAAGCGAGTAGATAGCGAGCTGAATACTGAATGGCGAGATCAACGGTATTGATTGTTCCGAGGGAGTCGACCTTTAGAATTTCGAAAGGAATTTTTTCAAAATCAACAGGACTCGGGGGGCAAGCGAAGTGAAGAATTCCCTGAAGGCCAAATTCACTAAGAAATCTTACTTTCTGAACGGGAATGGGTTCACATACGTCCCATTTCAAAAAATCGAAATGAGGATTTTTTATTACCCGGTCAAGGTTTGATATTTTTCCAGTGAGAAAATTATCAATAGCAGTAACAGCATAACCACGTGCTATGAAAGTATCACAGAGATGAGACCCAATGAATCCCGCTCCGCCCGTAATTAAGACATGTTTCACGTTATTTCTCCTTTTACTTTTGTGCGTGTTGCAGATTTCCATTCTGCGTCAGACCATATTCGATTCTTGGCAATTCCTTTTTTTGGAGGACGACAAATATAAATTTCGTGTGCGAGACGTACGATCGATGAAAAACCTGTCGAGCGAAGAAGAGCGAGGACAGCAGAATGGCTTGGGACCCACCAATTTGTGGAATCGTCGGAAAAGGATTTTTCGATGAACGCCATTGTTGGCCATCCAGGAGTGTTCAATATACTTCGTTCCTCAAATGAATAGTTATCTCGGGGCTCAAACGAAGCGGGCTCGTCGTTTTTATTTGTCGTCGTGAGAGTTTGAAAAATCATAAATGCTTTTACCTTGGGTGCAATGGTATCGAGAGCTAGCAGCGGATATCGTAGATGATAGAATACTCCCATAAACAAAATGAGATCGAAGCTCTCATTCAGATGAGCGAGATCGTGAATTTGCATGAGACGAAAGATTGGCGGATTTTTTAGATTGTAAATCTTTGAAGCCCAGCGAGCTTGATTAAGATAATGAGGTTCTGAATCGATTCCGAGAACTCTTGCCCCACGTTTTGCGAGTTCAAACGAATAGAAGCCAGCATTGCAGCCAATATCCAAGCAGTTCCAGCCGTTAAGATCTGTCGGGATGACATTTTGGATTTGCTGCCATTTTTTCGTTGGAAAATCTCCCAAGAAATGGTCGGGCGCTGTTTGGATTCCGTCGTCGAAGTGGAGATTATGGAACCACGGTGACAGCTGTTGAATTTCTTTAAAAAAATTACTTTCGTTCGCAGCGTTCATGAAAATGCTTTTCTGCTCAATCGAGATGTTTCTGCATATGTTTCTCGTATAAGAAATTCTAATTCCGCAGTTCGACGAACGGAGGAATGTTCGGAGAGAACTCGATGTCTGGCATTAATTCCAATTTCTCTTCTTTGATCGTCTCCCATTTTGGTTAAAATTCTTTGCACTTCCTTTGAAGTTCTGGCGATCAGGATTTCTTCATCTGGTTCAAAGAATTCATCCAGACCGGTCCACGGATCTGAAACAATGACCGTCCCACAAGCGGCAGCTTCGAATAGACGAATGCTCGGTGAATAGCCGGTGCGACGCATTTCGCGTCGGGTTGTGTTCAGAGTAAATTTTTGCGAATTATAAAAATGGCGATGTTCCGGCGGCGCGAGGTGAGCAATTCTCTCGATATTATCTCCCCACTGAATATTTTCAGGGAACTGAGCTCCAGCGACAACGAATCGAGAATCTTTTAAAATTCTTGCCGGATCCAGGAGCAGGCGCTCGAGAGTTGCTTGCCGATCTGGACTGTAAGTTCCTAAAAACCCTAAATCCCATTTTGGAGTTCTGTGCTCGGGATAGTACTGCTCGACATCAATGGAACAATAAAACGCTCTCGCTTTGGGAGATCCCCAAACGTTTTCTATTTTTTGGAGTAAAGGTCCACCTGTAAATGAAAGATATAAATCGTATTTTGAAATCAAATCTTTCGAAATATATTTGCAGGAATTCGATGCGACCGCTGCGAGAGTGACGGGTGTATCAATATCGTAAAAAACGCGAACGCCTCCTGCTTTTGAAAGAACCCAATTTCCAATACTCACTCCGTCCGGAACGTATGAGCCCACGATGACCGCATCGGCCGTTTGAATATCTTCCGAGAATCGAACGATCAACTCACTTAGAGAAGAGTAAAGCCTCACTCGTCCAAGCGACGATATTCCGACATCTCGATTTTTGGCGTACCAAGGTTGATCTCTTTCTAGAAATAAAACGTCGTGACCTTTACGCGTGAGTTCTCGAACGAGAGATCGGTAGGTCGTAGCGTGTCCGTTTCCCCAAGACGATGTAATAGAGAGTCCACAAAAAACAATTTTTAATTTATCGTCTGCCATTCAAGTATTCCTCAAAATCGAATCCACTTCTTTTGCGCGTTTTGAATAAGTATGTTCACTGTTGATTCTCTTGAAAGCCGCTTCGCCTATTTTTTTTGCCTTTGCTGTGGATAAACTGTCGAGAATCTCCACAATCTCGCCCGCATTTTTAACAACGAGAATTTCTCTTCCTGGCTCTAGAAAATTTTCGATTCCATCCCAAGAATCTGTGAGAATACAAGCGCCAGCTCCGGCGGCCTCAAAGATTCGAGTTGCGGGAGAAAAACCGTATCGGGCCATTGAATCTCGCGAAATATTAAGCACCGAGAGTAGAGAAGAATTAAAAGCATTATGTTCGTGTGTATAAACGTGACCCAAATAACGGAGATTTTCTGGAATCGATTTGTCGGCCCATCCGCTTCCTCCGAGCACAAAATCTTTATCAGAGAGTCGGCGAGCTGATTCAAAAAATAAATTTTCTACGCGTTCTTCACGGTCTGGTAAGCGATTTCCTAGAAATCCAATAGTACCAGAGAATCGAGTCTCGGGAAAAACTGGAAAATGAGTTTGGGGATCAAGAGCGTTATAAATCGGAGTGCATTCGCGCGCCCCAAAGCTGCTATATTTTTTTACGACTGGAGGGCCTCCGCCGTAGGTAAAAATAAAATCAAATTGCGGAATTAAAGAATGAAAAGGATCTTCTAAATTTTCCGTAAGTCGATCGAGTGTCGCCGGTGCATCGACGTCCCAAAAAATAGAAGTGCTGCTTGAGTGCTTCTGCTCGATAATCGATTTTTCGAGTTCCTCATCAAAAACGCCAACGCCACTTGCTTTTACAATCACGTCAGATCCTTTCGCTTTCTCTAACATCTGATAAAGCGAATCAAAATTGGGCTCGTAAACTTCTACTTCTGCCCAAGACGGATCTGAAATATCTCGATTTTTTTGTCGATCGTAAGCATTGGGTTCATAAAAAGTGATATCATGACCAAGTTTCGAAAGTTCGCGAATCATTCCTCGGTAATAAGTGGCTGCTCCATTCCAGTAAGCGGAAACGAGACTCGATCCGAAGAACGACCATTTTAGGCGGGGATGCATCGAACCTCCCTCGACTTATACGAATGATATATATAGAGGAGCTCATCCACTCGATGTCGACATGTATGTCTTTTTAAAATAGTTTGTCGCCCGTGGGTAGAAAGCTCCGCTCTTAAAGCTGGTTCATTCGAAAGAGCTTTCATCCATTTTCGAACTTCAAATTCATTTTTGGCGATTAAAAAATCTTTTCCGGCCGTAAAAAGTTCTTCTTCATCTTCCCAAAAAGTGGAGAGAAGAGGAATTCCACACGCGAGGGCTTCAAAAACTCGAATCGTCGGAATGCCAGGAAGACTTTCTACATAATGACGGCGCGGAATATGAACCGTGAATAAATATTGCGAATAAATTTCGGGCGCCCGGTAATTTGCAATCCAGCCGCCATAAAAGATATTTGCTTCTGCCAGTCGCTTTTTTGCTTCCTCTGGGTATCGAACGCCGTAGATGGAAGCTTCGAGTCCTAAATATTCTATCGGCTTAAAGAGAAAGTTTTCTAATTCTTGAGTTCGTTCACCGTCTCCCCAGTTTCCAATCCAAACGAGATCGCCAGTGGTTTCCGATTTCCTTGGATAAAAAATTCGTGTGTCAGCGGCCTCATGCCAAGTCCAAACATTCTCGATATTCTGTCGATCACGGTAAAAATCGGAGATGACTTTTCCGAAGGCAAGTACTCCGTCATAGTTTCGAAGGATGACGCCGGCCATTTCAAAGGGCGTCATCGAGAGTCTGTGATGAGTGTCATGAAAAAAAAGTACAAAATCATTTCTTTCAGAACGTAGATCTCCCAATTTTTGAATGAGCTCGGGAGAATTCCATTCGTGAACGAGCACGAGATCCGCTCCGTCGAGAGCTGTATCAAAATCAAAGGAGTCAATATCGTAAACCGTTGACCTTAAAAAAGGATAACTCGAATGAAACGCCTCAATAGAACTCTGACCCTCACGCTCGATCAGATTTTGTCGACTCCAAGAATTTTCTGGTTCGTAGATACAGACCGCGTGGCCACGAGAGATCAGCTCACTCGCAATTCCCCTTAAAAAATGAGCGTTGCCGTGGTTCCAATCCGAGACGAGTGAATGATAGAACATTAAAACGCGCACGCAGCCTCCCGAGAGACGGACGCTCGCCCGTACTTCTTAAGAAGGGAACCGTAAGCATCCAGGTAACTCCCCGCCATTTTTTTGCTCGTAAACTCTTGAGCACGTGATTGAGAGAGCGAAGCAAACTTTTTTCTTTTCGCAGGATCTGAAATGAAATCGAGAAGTGCATGTTTTATTTCTTCAGGACGATTTGAATCTACAAAGACACAAGCACCATCCCAATTTTCTCTAAGGCTTGGTATATCTCCCAAGACCAGTGCACAACCATTCAGTGCAGCCTCAAGAATTCCTAAACCAAAAGGTTCATATTTTGCTGGCGCAACATAAATGCTGGCGCGAGCTAATTCATAGTGGAGTTGATCTTTAGGAAGATGCCCGAGTTGAAAAACATGATTTAGGATCACCTCCTCACCCATCGGGCTCTCAGCACTTCCGGCCACAAGAATCGGCCAAGGAATTTGTTCAGCTATTTTGTCGAGAGCCGAAATATTTTTCGCTTCGTCCCAAAGTCTACCTACACTTAAAATTCTATTTTTTTTCAACACATTTATTTCTTCAATTTCGCGGCATCCATTTGGAATAGAAAGTTTTTCATTTGGAAGCGGGCCGAATTGATTTTCGAGATCACGAAGAGCCGCCTTACTTGGAGCAATGACGAGATCCACAGCATTCAGACTTTTTTGAACTTCTTCGTAATAACGATTCCACTTTGGCGGCGGCTTTTTGTTCAAAACGGCGCTGTACCAGGAAAATACATCAGAGTGCGCCACGATAACTTGCAGGCAGCCAGGATCTACGGGGCGATGACAGAAGCTATTTAGGTGAATAATATCGGGAGCAAAATTTTCTTCGAGTTTAGAAATCCATTCTCTGCCTGCTTCGAGCGCGGACCATGGCTCATTCATCCATTCAAGCGGAAATCGGCTTTCGAATACGTCAATATCGGGAATCGAAAAAACTTCTCGCCGTTGTTCTCGATCGAGGGTTCCTCCTAGAGCTGCGATTCCGACATGAATATTTAATTTTTGAAATTCCCTGGCAAGATCGAGTGTATACGTCCAAACGCCTCCAAAAATATCCGCTGTCATCAGAATACGTCGAATGTTTTGTTCCATAATTAAGCGAATGCCTCGTAAATTTGTTGAGAATCTTTTTGAGGTTTTATATTTTTTAGATCACCCATCCAATGAATGAGGTGATTTATGCCTTCATCGAGATTTACCCGAGGGAACCATCCAGTCGAGCTCATGAATTTACGAACGTCCGAAACATAATAACGCTGATCTGAAGTTCTCCAGTTTTCGTAGCGAAGATCAATGGGGTGCTGGCTTTTTTCTGAAAGAAGCCGGAGAAGTTCAAGAAGGCTCGTCGTATTTTGTGGGCCGCCGCCGATATTAAAGGCCTGAGTTTTCAGTTCTTGAATTTGCTCTCTCACTAATAAAAAAGCATCAATCAGATCATCAATGAAAAGTGTGTCGCGAACCTGTTTGCCATTGCCATAAAGTGTAAGGGGAGTTTCTTCGAGCATCTGTTTTACAAAATGGGCAATCCATCCTTGATCCTCATTTCCCCATTGATGAGGACCATAGATACAGCTCATTCGAAAGACGACGGCCGGCATTCCGAAAGTTTTCGAATAATCAAGAACGTACTGATCGGCAGCGCCCTTAGAACAACCATAAGGACTGCTGAATTCTAATCTTCTTGATTCATCAATTCCGTAATTTTTGATTTCACTCTCGATGGGTTCATATCTTGTTTTGGTTTCTTGCAGTGTGACGTCATTTAAATTGCCATAAACTTTATTGGTGGATGTATAGATGAGAGGGGGCGGATTTTTTAATTTTCGAAGTGCTTCAAGTAAGCGAAGTGTGCCGTAAGTATTGATCTCAAAATCCGTGATGGGGTCAGAGAGACTGGAAGTGACCGCCACCTGTGCAGCGAGATGAAAGACACTACTTGCATCACTCACTAATTCATCCAGACGTTCCGAACTACGTATATCCCTTTGAACAAACTTAATTTTTTTTTGATGATTCTGAAGCAGCCAAATCAAATTGGCCTTCACGCCTTGCCGAGAAAGATTGTCGAGAATTAAAACATTTTCACCGGAGGAGGCGAGTCGATCGGCAAGATTGGTTCCGATGAATCCCGCGCCTCCGGTGATGAGTGTGTAAGGTGTCATAGGGCTAACCCTCGAGAATAGAGTTCGTGCCTCGCTCTTTTTGTATGATCGATCGCGGTTTGTTCCGCGAGCCACTGAGTTAAATCAGCTAGTCCTTCTGTTAAATTTACTTTTGGCCTGTAGCCAAGCAGGCGCTTTGCTTTCGAGATGTCCGCAAAACAGTGGCGGATATCGCCCACGCGGTAGTGCTCTGTAATTTCGGGCTCGAGAGAAACACCGATCATTTTGGCCATGGCTCGAGCAATTTCTTGAATTCGAAAGTGCGAGCCGCTTCCGATATTAAAAACTTCTCCGGCCGCTTCGGGAATTTCGAGAGCCAGCTGGCAAGCCTCAACTACATCGGAGACATGGACGAAATCTCGCATTTGATTTCCGTCCTCAAAAATGGTGGGTGTACTTCCATTCAGAAGTCGCGAAGCAAAAATGGCCATAACGCCGGTGTAAGGATTCGAAAGAGATTGTCCGCGACCGTAAACATTAAAAAATCGGAGCGAAACGGTTGGAATGTTATAAGCTTGGCCAATGGTATGACACATTCGCTCTTGGTCGTATTTTGAAAGAGCATAAATGGAGGATAGGTCGGGTGCTTTAGATTCCGGCGTCATGATGGGAACTAATGGCTCACCATCTTCTAATTGAGGCTCCCATTTTCTCTGTTTAACTTCCGCAAAATTTCGACGGATCGAATGGTGAATTTTTCCATCCGAACTCACATAACTTCCTTCTCCGTAGAGGCTCATACTGGAAGCCACAATCAATTTTTGAATGGGGCGAGCAATCAACTGCTGAAGAAGGTTGGCGGTTCCTAAATTATTGTGGCTTGTATAGGAATGCACTTCGTACATGCTCTGACCGACACCGACGGAAGCCGCTAAATGATAGACCACATCCATATGATGAAGTGCCGAGCGAATATCTTTTGGAGATCTCACATCACCATGCATCACTTCTATATCTCGACTGAAGGATGGTAGAGATTTTTGAAAGCCGTCGTTTCCGTGAACTTGAGGTGTGAACAGATCTAAAACTCGGACAGAGTAGCCAGACGCCGTAAGTTTTTTCGCGAGATGCGAGCCGATAAATCCAGCTCCTCCGGTGATCAAAATGCGTTCTTTCATTTGCTACGTCCTTTCGTGTTTCCGTTTTTCCCACACCCGGCTGTTTCAGCCTACTTACCTTAGACAGTGAGACTTTGGTTAGCCGACGAGAGGAGGCGGAATAAAAATGGAGTAGAGTAGAGTAGTTGAATTGAATTAAGCGTTCGAGATCGAGGGAGATGAGGAATTTGGGAATTCAAAAATTCCTTCGTCGAGTTTTAATTGATGGCGGGCCATCGCATAATAAAATCCTCGCTGAGAAAGAAGTTCGTCATGAGTTCCGCTTTCGATTATTTTTCCGCCCATCATCATATAGATTTTATCAGCATCGAGAATAGTACTTAGCCGATGGCTCACGACAATGATGGTTCGCTTACCCTTAAGCGCATGAAGCGTTTCAGTGATGACCGACTCGTGATGCGGATCGAGAGCACTCGTCGGCTCGTCCAAAATAATAATCGGAGCTTCGGTGAGAAGAGCGCGTGCAATTGAAATTCTTTGCTTCTGGCCGCCTGAGAGATTATGGCCCCTTTCGGTAATTTGAGTGAAGTATCCATGGGGAAGCGTCTCGATAAAATCGGCAGCGCCGGCAAGTACGGCAGCGTTTTTAATTTCATCCAGCGATGCGGACGGTCTACCGTAAGCGATATTCTCCGCAATACTCGCCGGAAGAATAATATTTTCTTGAAGCACTAAGGCAATATGCCGCCGAAGATCTGCAATTTTAATATCACGCATATCGTGGCCGTCTAAGTGAATGGAGCCAGAGGTCGGATCGTAGAATCGAGGCAGTAAATTAATGAGAGTACTTTTTCCTACGCCGCTCGATCCAACGAAGGCCACCATTTCTCCAGGCTTTATTTCGAGATTTAAATCTTTCAAAATCGGCCGGTTACTCTGGTAACCAAAACTGAGTTCATTCAGCTTAAGTGTCCTCGGCATTTGAGCAAGGCTGACAGCATTTGGAGAATCAACGATGGCCGAATCACGATCGAGAACTTCGAAAACACGTTCACATCCCGCGCGTCCGCTATGCATGCTTGTGCTTGCACCCGTGAGTTTACAAATCGGATCCCAGAGAAGTGTAAGGTACGAAAGAAAAATCATAAGATCGCCGATTGTCAGTCCGCCGGTATGAGGAGAAACAAACTGATTTTGATAAACAAGGTAGCCTCCGTAACCAAAAATGATTGCAGCACCGAAACCAAAAATAACCCCCACAGTTAGTGTATAGAGAACTTCTTCTCGATTGAGATGCCACCAAGCTTTTAAATTATTGGTGGCCGTTTTATGAAAGTGCTCAAAATCTTGCTTTTCCTGTCCAAACGCCTGGATGAGGCCCATCGAAGAAATCGATCTTTGAACTTTGGTCATAAATTCAGAGTCGACTTGTTTGGCTCGTGTGGATTTTCGTTTCAGTCTTTTTTCA
Organism: Bacteriovoracaceae bacterium; assembly: GCA_028287765.1. Classification (GTDB taxonomy): domain Bacteria; phylum Bdellovibrionota; class UBA2394; order UBA2394; family UBA2394; genus JAQBPA01. The sequence continues at coordinate 81,797 of JAQBPA010000117.1, read as the reverse complement.
AACCATACATTTGCAAAAAAGAGAGGCGGGACCACGGCTAAAGCGAGAAGAGTGAGCGGAGTGCTTCGCGAAAGTAAAATGCAAATCATGGCAATCAAGGTTAAACAGGCGACGAGAGTTGAGACGACCACCGAGAGAATCGCTTGGCAGCCGTAGGTGTCAGTACTCAGTCTAAAAATGGAATCTCCCTCTGGTTGCGAGTTGTGATAGCCGAGTGAGAGCGATTGCAATTTTTTAAAGAGATCGCAGCGAACTCTCAGTAGTCCGTTATAATTGATTTCATTATTCACGAGGGTTCGAATGCTTGTAAAAATATCTTGGGCAAACTTGAGAAGGAGGCCCATCAATGCGAGGCCGATGATCTGCATCATTTTATTATTTTCGGGAAGCAAAGCCAAAAAAACTCGGTGGATCCAATCGCTCTTTGGAACCGGAGCCAAAACAGAGTCGACCAAGATCGCCAGAGGCCAGGCAATAAGAAGCCCCGAGGCCGTTATAAGAGCGGTCAAAATTAATAGTAGAATGATCAGACCAGAATCTTGTCGAAAATACGACAAGGCTCGATAATAAAAACGCAAATTTTTCTTCCTTAGCTCATGTTATTCTAAAAACCCTGAAGGGGTTCGTTCCTAATAATAATACAAAAAAATAAAATTTCTAGTGGGTGATCACTAAAAGCAGAGTAGAAGCTTCTCAGAATATTGGCGGGCGAGCGCTCGAAATCTCTGAGCTTCTAAAGGGTAAGTAGCTGCGAGTTTAGAGGCAGAAGAAAGGCAGATGCCCAATTGAATGGCGAGGTAAGTCTCTCGGTAAAAATTTCGAACAGAGAGACTCTCTTTGTTCCTTTGAGAAATTCCGAGCAAGCGATCAAGCTTTGTCTCTTCGCTCTCATTTAGATTCAGCTCAACGATGGCACCGGCGATATCCCATTCGATGTCCTGCGCTCCTATACCTTCATGCGATCTGTAATGATCGAGGCCATCCGTTTTTAAAATTTTGCCAGAAGGTAAAATTAGCCATTCCCAATTTTGCATTTTATTGTCGGTCTTTACTTTTTTTTGTTCAGCTAAGATCGCGGGAAGAAATTTAGCCCAGCGGCCAAATGTCGAAATATTGAGCTCTGACTTGATCAGTTGATGGCTCATTTTATAAAGCTCTTGAACGCTTGTTCCAGAGAGCTCTTTCGCTCGGAACGTTTTAGTTTTTTGAATATATCGTCCTAAGGTTTGAAGAAGTAAATCGCGATCCACCTCAGACGCAGCGGATAATGGAGAAGCCGCAGAAAGCCAATTTTGTGTGAGATATCCATAAGAATAGGAATGAACCGGAGGAGCTAGTCCGTCGGATTCGAGAATTTTAGCCCTTTTGAATGCCTCTTCACCGAGACGCCCGAGGCCGACGAATTTTGCGACAAGATTATTTTTCCCGACCGATATTAAATATTTTCTGCGTTCCTGAAAGGGATTTGAAGGTGGCCACTGATTCTTTTTTTTAAAAAGAAGCGAACGCCAGTTGCCCGCGCTTAATTCCTCGCAAGAAGATTGCTTTGGAAAAATATATTTTTGAAAAGATGTTCTTACGAGATCTTCAAACGAATAGACATAGTGTGAGGTCGCTTTCCATTTTTTTTTATGTTTCTGGTTTAAAAAAAATGCTGGGTCTGCATCGTGACTTGGAAAAAGATGAATTCTTTTTACATCAATCTTTAGCTTTTCAGTAAGCCAACTCACAACCGCGCCAAAGCTACTTCCCGAAATCCCAGGCCCCTCGTCGACCACGGCGAAGTCTGATGATTTAGCGCTTTCTTGCATGAGGGCCAGTAAACGTTTTTCAGTTTTTAGTTTTCGATCAAAGGGCTCGCCGATCGGTCGAAAAGAAAATGGTAAGTATTGAGAATCTAATACGGCTGCGACCAGGCTCGCGAGACTGGTGCCTATGCTTCGAATTCCGATTACAACAAATGACGAACGGCTTCGTTCACGAAGTTTTTTTGCGGCGAGAAGATACTGTTCAGGATAGAGAGAATAATAGGAATAACCTTCTGGTATTTTTATTTTGAGTCGAGAAGGCAGATTAAATGTACTGAGTTTGCGAAAGAGTTTGAGAATTTTGCTTGAATCGATCTTAGGGTCATCGTTTGTGCGAGGGTTTTCTAAGAAGTGATAAGATTTTGTAAAAAGCTTAGCGGCTTCGAGTGTCAGCTTCGAGCATAACGCCGTTTTTACTGTCCAATCATCTGCACCCTTTTTTTTAAACTCGTCGTCGAGAAGCCCTTGAGAGAGTTCGCCTGTTTCGATCAGCAGACGAGATAAATGAGAGTGAATGTTTGGTTCAAAATTTTTTAGATTTTTCTTCCGGAATTCAGATTCCAATCGTTGTATTTCGTCTGAAGTGACTGTTTCGCGAAGATAATCACGATAAAATTCCATTTAATCACTTATAAATTGGAAGCGGCAGAATAGTGTATTTGATTGGAGCTACGTAAGTTTTTGTACCAGCTTAGGCTCCACTCGATAAATCCATAGAGCTGTTCGGGACTTGGCGAGACTTTTTCGCGGCAAAGCTTCACCGAGTTCAATGCCGCGAGAGGAGTTTTTCCCAAAGACACAAGAACACCACAAGCCAGAATAGCACTGCGGCCAATGCCATATTCACAATGTATAAAAACTTTCTCGTTAGCTGCGAGCGACTTCTTAATTTCATAAACGCCTGTATAGAAATCATCCGTTGAAGGGGAAGTTCTATCTGCGGTTGGAAGATGAAGGAATTTTATACCGAGGCGTGATAATAAAATTTTATCGTCCTTATCTTCAGATCTTAAGTCCACGACTAATCTAATTTGGAGACATTGATAAAGATGTGAAAAATATTCTGGCGCAATCTTGGCACCAAACAATAATGAATGATCAATCCAATGGACATCTAGCGATTGAGGACATTGATGCTTGAGAACGTCTTCCATAAGTTAAATTAAAATTCACCTATTTCTCAGTCGAACTCTTCTGGCTAAGGTCCAAAGTATTTTTTATGTCACAGCAAACTACTTCGAATAAGTAATTCGATAAATTCTCCCACCATAATCGTCCGAAACGAGAAGAGACCCATCGGGGAGCATTAAAAGAGCAACAGGTCGTCCACTAACTTTTTCATCAGGACTCAACCAGCCACTTGCAAAAACGGAATAATTTGTAGGATTTCGTTTGGAATCAAGTTTAACAAGGCTAACTCGATAACCGATCGGACGAGTGCGATTCCAGGAGCCGTGCTCAGCAATAAAAATTTGATTTTGATATTCCGCAGGAAATATTTTGCCTTGATAAAAAAGCATTCCAAGCGATGCAACATGGGGACCCAATTCAATCGCGGGAGGCGTAAATTCTGAGCAGGAATGTTCTTTACCGAATTCAGGATCTGAAACTGATTTGCCGTGACAATAAGGATATCCAAAATTCATTCCTGCTTTCGGTGCATGATTCAGTTCATCTGGAGGAGTATTATCGCCGAGCATATCGCGCCCGTTATCTGTAAACCACAGTTGCTTCGTGAGAGGATCCCAGTCGAAGCCGACGGTATTTCGAATTCCGCGCGCATAAATTTCTTTTTTCGATCCATCTAACTTCATTCGCGTTATCGTGGCATAAGGATCTTTGGGTTTACAAACATTACAAGGAGCTCCAATCGGAATATAAAGCCAACCGTCCGGACCCAGCGCGATATATTTCCATCCGTGCTGTTCATCTTTTGGATAGGTCGCATTAACAATCTGTAATTTGGTAGGATGCGTCAGATTCGATTCGATCGCAGCCAATTTATCGATTTGAGAAATCTCGGCAATAAAGAGATCTTCGCCGACAAAAGCAACTCCGTTTGGAGTGTTTAAGTTTTGAGCCATGATATATTTCTCTTTGGCTTTTTGTGGAGAATGTGGATCGAAGGTGAGTGCGTAAACTTTGTCGTCCATTGATCCAACAAAAACGGTTCCCTTATTTCCAAGAGCCATCTCACGCGGCTTGTCGAGGCCTTCGGCAAAAATGGAAATTGAAAATCCCGGCGGCAATTGAATTGACGACAGGGTATCTGCAAAGAGTGCGCCGTAAAATAATCGAAATAAAACGACGCTAAAATAAATGAGTGGTCTCATAAGATTGATTTATTGAATAAAGCAGATCTTCGCCAATCTTTTAGGCCCTAACTTTGGTCAGACTCTTGGCAAAGCGCCCTTCATATGGGTGAAGGATCCGTTTCTCAAATTTACTCCATATTCTACATCCGTTTCTTGAGAACGCCACCTCCTCTCGAGCTAAAGAGTCTCGCTTAAAAGATAAATTTTTTGAGAGTCGAGAGCGTTGACCAGACTTCATATCCACTTTAAATTTAGATATGCAAAAAATTGTGGCGCGACTGGCGAATTTTGGATGGGGCATCGTTTGTCGTTTCGCCTTTAGTCCCTCTTACTCACGTGACAGGCTTCGGAAAAATTTCGATCGTTTGGCCGGCATTTCAATCAAGAAATTGAAAAAAGAATTTCCTAAATCTGAATTTCGTTCGGTTCGGCTCGGAAATTGCAAAGCGGAAATCATTACGGCATCCGATTCGCCTTCGTGGAATTTATTTTATTTGCACGGCGGCGGTTATTTTATGGGCTCGATTCATTCCTACCGCGCAAGTGCTTTGGAGATGGCCCATCAACTCGACGCCAAAGTTTTTCTTTTAGATTATCGCCTTTGTCCGGAGAATCCTTATCCCGCAGGGCTGGACGATGCTGTTTCAGCATACAAAATGATTCAAGAGTCTTATTCTGATTTGCCTTTGCTCATCGGAGGAGATTCAGCTGGTGGCGGGCTAGCTTTGGCTCTACTTTTAAAACTTCGTGATGAGAAAATTTCACTTCCGAAAGGCGCATTTTTAATGTCTCCGTGGACGGATTTACTCGGAAGCGGGACGTCCATGACGGCCAATAGAGCTCGGGATGTTTGGCTCTCGAAGGAGCAGTTGGATTCGTGGAGCGCGTGGTATGCTGGCAATGCAAATAAATCTCATCCTTATTTGTCGCCTCATTTTGGAGATTTTAGTGGAATCTGCCCGCTCATGGTTTTCGCGGGAGATCAGGAAGTTCTTTCGGATGACGCCATTCGTTTATTCGCTTCAGAAAAAAACCAAAATGCGAAGAGTAAATTATTTATTGGTCAGCAGATGCAGCATGTGTGGATTTTGCTACTTCCCTTTCTTCGGGAGAGTAAAAATGCTTGGACCGCGTTGAAGAGTTTTGTTTCAGAGCTGAAATGAAAGCGGGGGCAAGCTCGTGAGAAGATTGGCAAAACTTCCCATCTAGGCAAAACAATGTTTTTCTTAGAGACTAGTAAGGTAGTCGGTCGATCGCATTGTGGGGGTAAAGAGCATGGGGATTCCTAAGAGAAAATCTAAGCAAAAAGGTCTGGCGAAAATTGATTTTAATCCGATCCCATTGCCACATCGATCTGTAGAAGCGAAATCCAACACTCGTCAGATTCACGAGTTCATGACTCCGAATCCGCTTACAATAGAATTAAATAGCCCACTTTTTGAAGCCGAAAAACAAATGAAAGAACTTGAGATTCGACATCTTCCGGTTGTTCTCGAAGGAAGGCTCGTCGGAATTATCACGGATCGAGATATCACGCTTGTAAAAACATACCGGGATGTCGAGCTTCAAACGGCGACGGTCCGAGATGGTTATCTTCCACTTCCTTATACCGTTTCTCCCAGCGCACTTCTCTCCGAAGTCTGTGAAACCATGCATAAAAATAAAATGGGCTGTGCTTTAGTAGCAGACGGCGAAGATCTCGTTGGAATTTTTACGTGGATCGACGGAATAAAATTGCTCAAGAAATTGTTGAAGAACGAGTTGTAATTTCAAAATTATTGCGAGTGATTTAGTATTTTGAGACTTTTTTCAATTTCAGGTTGCACTCCGGCTTTATGCCATCAAGCGTATGCTTCGCCAAATCAAAACTCTTTTGTCGTTGAAGCTTCCATTTTCCAAGAGCAATCAAGATTTCTTGAAGTGAGCCGCCGAGTAAATCCAGATAACTTTGGTCTGCGTAGGCCGGAATCTTTTCTTCTATGAATTGCTTCACGACGATTCCGTAAGTTGAAATAATCTCGTCGCGATTATGAATGCTCTGGATGAATGTTTCATCTTTAAAGTGCTTAAAAGTATCTTTAGCTGCCAGGGCGGCTTGCCTAGATTTTTTGGTAGCTTCTTCATGGTCCAGACCGCGAACGTGAGTCAGGTAAGAAAAATAAGCTCCATCAACTAAGAGGAGAGAAGTTTTATCCCAGATTGCTTTTGATCCGAGAATTTCAAATATGAACCCAGTGGAGACCATTCGATTTTTTAATTTTCTCAGCTCCTCTCCCTGAGCATCATGTTCAACACTAAAATAACGGAGATCATATTGAAGAGCTTTTTGAGAATCCGACAAACTTTCATGAAGATGTCTTAAAAAGGCAGGAAAAAAAGTTAGATCGACGTCTTCCGACAACGAGATGGTGGCGATGGCTCTACGTCTTTCTAGAATTTCTCGAAGAGGCGAATCCGCGGCGGCGACTCTTTGAAAAGACGAACATAATAAAAAAGACAAAGAAAGTAGTAAGCCCCCTCGAAGAAACATCCGATTTTTTTAACATAGGTCGTCCGCAACTGTCACTGAATGCTCCTCATCAATCAAAAATAGTTTTGACGTGCCGCTTCTATCTCTTCTTTTGTGTTAGGGGCATTTAATCAGGTTATCGCTTTGAAACTCATATAAAATTAAAGAAGCATGTCTCTCTCGGAACTCTCTATTCGCCGTCCTGTCTTTGCATGGATGCTGATGACCGGACTCATCATCTTTGGCGGAATTTCTTTTTTCCGCATGGGGATTAGTCAGCTGCCGGATGTCGATTTTCCGGTTGTTTCGGTCAATATTCGCCTTGAAGGTGCAGCACCGAGTGTGATCGAAACCGAAGTCGTCGATCTTATTGAAGACGCTGTGATGGGAATTCAAGGTGTGCGAAGCGTCACTTCGAATTCAGAAAATAGTGAGGGCACGATTACCGTCGAGTTTGAGCTGAACCGCGATATCGATCTTGCCGTTCAAGATGTGCAAGCGAAGGTGGCTCAGATTCAACAGAAGCTCCCGAGAGAAATATCTCCCCCAACGATTTCAAAAATAAATCCTGAAGATCAACCGATAATTTTGCTCACCCTCGACACCAACAAATATCCGCTCAAATATTTAATGTCATATGTGAATGATCGATTGAAAGATCAGTTTTCAATGGTTGCGGGCGTTGGGGATATTACGCTCACAGGATATACAGATCCCAATCTGCGTGTTTGGGTTTCTGAGAAGCAGCTCAATCATTATAGTCTAACGGTTTCGGACGTTATTAATTTGGTTCAAACGGAACATTCGGAGTCTCCTGCAGGACAAGTCGAAAGCGGAAGACGACAGCTCTTCGTTCGCACTCTTGGAGAAGCAACATCGGTTGGACAATTTGAGAAATTATTTCTTAATAAGCGCGGAGGGCAGCCGAATTATGCGCCGATTCCACTCAAGCAAATCGCAAGAATAGAGGAGGGATTGGCCGATCCCACACGGATCAGCCGAGCGATGGGCGTTCCTGGCGTTGGGCTTGGAATTCGAAAGCAACGTGGCTCGAATGCTGTTGAAGTGGCAAAGGCGGTTCGTGCAAAAATTGTAGAAATTCAGAAAAGCCTTCCCGAGGGCATGCACCTCGCCGTTAACTTCGACAGCACTCGCTATATCGAGCAAGCGGTTCAGGAACTTGATCTCACCCTTTTGCTTTCGGCCCTTCTCACGGCTCTCGTCTGCTGGATGTTTTTAGGATCTTGGTCGTCCACTTTTAACGTTCTCCTTTCGATTCCGACTTCTATTATTGGTACATTCATTGTGCTTTATTTTGCCGGCTTCACTTTGAATACTTTTACGCTTCTAGGACTCAGTCTCTCGATCGGAATTGTTGTCGATGATGCGATCATGGTGCTTGAAAATATCATTCGCCATCAGGAACGAGGAAAAGACAAACTCGAAGCCGCACTCGTTGGAGCTAAAGAAATTACTTTTGCCGCCTTGGCCGCAACAATCTCAATTGTTGCTATCTTTTTACCGGTCGCGTTCATGAAAGGCATTATCGGAAAATTCTTCTTTCAATTTGGTGTCACCATGACAGTTGCCGTTTTGCTTTCGCTCGTCGAAGCTCTTACGCTGACACCGATGCGCTGCTCTCAGTTTGTCGAAATTGGCGGGAGAAAAACTCGGCTCGGCAGTTTGATGGAACATCTTTTAAACAAGATCACGGATTTTTATAGTCGATCTTTAATTTGGACTTTAAAAAGAAGCTGGCAAGTGATTGTGGTTGCGCTTGTTTTTTTTGGAATAAGCCTTTCGAGTATTTTTTTTCTTAACAAAGAATTCCTGCCGTCTGAAGATCAGAGCCGTTTTAATGTTCGCCTTAAAACACCCATCGGCTCCTCGCTCACTTATTCTGATTTAAAATTTCAGGAAGTTGAAAAATTTCTCTCTCAAAGATCTGAAATCGATCGCTATGTTTTACAGGTGGGTGGGGGTTCGCCTGGCGATTCGAATAGCGGCTCGGTTCTTGTGACGATGAAAGATCGCGGTCATCGAGGGGTTGATCAAGCGGCTGGCCATGAGCTCAGTCAGCAAGAATTTATGGCCGTCTGTCGAAAGGAATTTAATAAAATCCCTGATGTTCGTGCGGTCATTCAAGATCTCTCGCAAAAAACTTTCGTAGCGTCGCGAGGATTTCCTGTGGAATTCACGGTGCAAGGTCCTGAATGGGATGACCTCGCAAAATATTCGCATCAAATCATGGAGGCTCTCGATAAGACGGGTCTCATGACAGACCTCGATACCGACTATCAAGTGGGCATGCCCGAACTTCATGTTCTTCCCGACAGGCAAAAGGCTGCAGATCATGGCGTTAGTATCGCGAGCATTGATGAAACGGTGAACGCGATGATCGGAGGTGTTCTCGTCGGACGCTATCCGAAGGGAGGACATCGCTACGATATTCGTCTGAAGTTAGAAGAGAGTAACGAAGAGCCACTCAAAAAAGTGAACAGTCTTTTTGTGCGTAATAATCGCGATCAACTCGTTCCGCTCTCCGACATCGTTACCGTCGAAGAAAAGCCCGCCATGGTGAGCATTTCGAGAAGAGAGCGAGAAAGATCGGTCACGATCTACGCCAATGTGAAAGCCGGCGAATCGCAGCAAAAAGCTTTGCAAAGTGTCGAGACGATTTCCAAAAATATTCTTCCGCCTGAATATCACATTTCTTTTAGTGGAAGTTCGCAAACTTTTTCGGAAACTTTTCAGAGTTTAATTTTGGCTCTCATTCTCGGGCTTTTTGTTGCGTATATGGTGCTCGCATCTCAGTTTAATAGTTTCGTCGATCCACTCACGGTGCTCATGGCACTACCGTTTAGTGTGTCAGGCGCGTTCGTGGCTCTCTTAATTGCGCATCAGTCGATTAATATCTACAGTATGATTGGTCTGATTCTCTTGATGGGTATCGTCAAAAAGAATTCCATTCTGCTCGTAGACTTTACTAATCAAGTGAGGGCGCAAAAACAAAACTCCGTTCATGATGCTTTACTTGAAGCATGTCCTGTTCGACTGCGTCCGATTTTAATGACCTCCGTTGCCACCATTGCCGGCGCAATTCCGGCGGCCATTTCTTTTGGCCCCGGAGCAGAAAGTCGCACTCCGATGGCCATTGCGGTTATCGGCGGCGTTCTCGTTTCTACTTTGCTCACTCTTTTTGTCGTTCCGGCGTTTTATAGCTTATTTTCTAGAACTGAAGTTTTGAAATAAAGATTTCCGCCGAAGAGGAGTCCATTTCCGGCAATATCGATCCCCGTTTTTGGCTTTTATTCGTAACTGAGCGCTTGGCACGCGACTTGCTCCTGTAGTCGCCGTGATTCCCGTGGTGGGAAAAACATCAATCAAAAACAGGAGAAATAAAAATGAAAAAAATGAAATCAATTAAGAATTTACTGGCGCTCATCGCACTCGTCATTCTTTCAACGACGCCCATGATGGCTGCGGAGCAATTAAAAGGTGCAGAACTTTTAATGAAGCGATCTGTCGCGGAGAAAACGAAAGACGAATCCGTGAGCATTTATCAAAGCCGTAAATTTGCAAAAGAGGCGGCGAAACTCATCCAGTGCGCAAGCGAACAAGACAGAGATCAAATTCTTACGTTAGCAGTGCCGGATCAGTTCACAGTTCGAAAGATTGCAGATCTTTTTGGAATGGAAGTCGACCTGTTCAATATTCAAAAGGTGAGCACAGAAGACGGCGAAAAATTCTTAATGGATATTCCCGCCGCGCTGCTCGTTGACCAGTAAAAACTAAAATAAAAGACTGCCCAATGAGCCGGGCAGTCTTTTATTTACCACTCACTTTGAGACTGGCAAAACTTCTTCAAGACTCTGAACCGTAATAATCCATCGAATGGGGATTTCGACTCCGCGATAATGTTCAAGAATGCCGGAGACTTTTACTTCGGCAGATTTTGCAATGAGCGCCTTTGCATTTTCAATTAAATCTTTTGGCAAATCTAACTCAAGTCTTCGTGCTTGATTCTTAATCGCAATCACATACCCGGTCGTTTCGCCTCCAATCGCCATGACATTCTTCATGACTCCCTGAAAAGTAGGATAGTGAGAAAAGAGAGTGACCGAGTCGACATCGATAGCTGGGCGATCATGAGTTTCAACTCCGGAAAGCGTCGTGTCTTTTCCGGAGATTCGAATAACTGTTTTATCAACCACGTTGCTGAGAGCTTGTTTCACGTCTTTAGTTAAAACGAGTTCAACCGTCGTGCCGGCCGTTTCAAATCCGATTCCGGTTGTCTCTCCGCCAATAGCAAAAACAGGAACCCTTAATCTTCCGGCGTAAACGGTTTCTCGTTCGGGAGCCGTCGGAACCGTGGCTGCCGGAGGTAAATTCGTTACACTTAGAACTGACACCAAAAAAGACGTAAAAATATTAGATATGAACATAGTGATCCTCCTATTCTTAAACGATAGGCTTACTCGTCCGTGCTCATCAATATGAATTGGCATTTAGAGGAGAAAATGAGACTTTGCTTTTCTTAGGAGTTAACAATGAAAATATTTTGGTATCTGTTTTTACCTCTCATTTGGATCTCTCTTTGTGGATTTACACCGCGTGTCGGGCGACATTTTGCGAGTGGTTCCGCTCGTGCAGTGACCGTCGGTGTTTCGTTTGACGAAGCAAGTTCCAAACATTCTTTGGCCGCTCGTGTAGGAAAATCAAATGAATCCTATCGACATATCGAGTCGGATTTAGATTTTGAATTTGGAAAGATCATGGGCCCCTTCGATTTGGGATTAAATCTTTCGTCGCTTTGGTATATGTCAAATCTCGATATCTATTATTCAATTCTCTCCGTAGGAGTTCTTGGACTTGGAGCGGGTGCCGAAATCGGTTTCGTACAATCGCCATACTTACTTGCCACCGTAAATCTTGGAGGGTTTTTTATAAGTCTGAAACCCCGATTTGTTATTTATGCAGCAGGATCAAATTGGGGAAATGGCTTTGATGAGTCTGGACTTTATGCGTTAAACGGAGTGCTTGCTCTTGGAATGATGAATCTTTTTGGACGTCTAGAAATCTCAGCAGTGCTTTCGGATTCTCATTATCTTGGATCGGGTTTCGAATGGTTTAATTATTCAGATATCTATGATCATGACTTTTACGATGTTCCTAGAATTCCTATTTATAATTCGGGAACTATCGGACTAATGGCCGGACTTAGATTTTAATCGTTATAAGTTCTTCATTCCAAAAATGCGGCCGATGCAATAAGTCGCAAGACCTGTGAACGTTCCAATCAGTAACATTCGGATGCCGCCACGAATGGCATTTTGACCTGTGAAGAGACTCAGCGTAGCGCCGATCAAAAAAAGTGCTGTTGCCGTCAATGCAATTGAAAGGAGTAGGCCTCTTTGACCGGTCATCCAAAAAAATGGAAAAAGTGGAACGAGCGCACCTGCCGAAAAAGAAAAAAATGAAAAGAGGGCAGCTCCCCACGGAGATCCGAGCTCGGTCGGACTGATTCCGAGTTCCTCGCGAGCTAAAGTATCGAGAGCTTGCTCAGGATTTGAGATAAGCGCATCCGCTATTTTTTTGGCTTCCTCAGGAGAGATTCCTTTTGCCTGATAAATGAGAGCAAGTTCTTCAGCTTCTTCTTCGGGATATTCTTCGAGTTCCTTTTTTTCGAGCTCAATCTGGTACTCAAAAAGTTCCCGCTGAGATTTTACTGAAATATATTCGCCCGCTCCCATGGAGAATGCGCCGGCCAGTAAGCCGGCCACACCTGAAAGCAAAATGACGGCAGGATCTTGTGATGCGCCTGACACTCCAAGGATCAAACTCGCGTTTGAAAGAAGTCCGTCATTTGCACCAAAGACTGCTGCCCGAAGATTATTTCCGCCCCTGTTTGTAAGACGATGCGCTTTCTCTTTAGAGTGGGCAGACGGAGCCTCATGCGTCGCGCTTTTTTCTAACTGATAATAGGTAGCAAGCCCTCGAAGTTTCATTGCAGAAAGGACAGGCTTAATCGCTCGCGGTCCAAAGAAGTGAATGAGATGTTTTACGAGCCGAGTACGAAAATCTGGCACAAATGTGAGCGGCTCCTTGGTGTCAGGCGTTTCTTCCGAAATGAGCCGCGCCCAAGTGATTGCTTGCTGACGAGCACAAGAGGCGAGTTTATCGAAAAGCCATCGTCTCTTCGAGTCGAGCGGCTCGATTTTTGACATTTCGTCATAAAGATAAGCGGACTGCATTTCAGACTTCCAGCTCTCGAGATGATCTTTAACCCGACTGTTCATTTATATAATAGAAGGAGAAAGCCTGAGCGTTGTCACTTAAGGAAAGGAGGTCTTTTTAATTAAGATCCCCATTGAATGAGAGGCTAAATTCTGGTCCAGTCGCGTCATGATTTCGACATTAAAAAAATATCATCATTTTCAGGCGAGCAAATGGTTGGCTGAGTTTTTGGGAACGTTTGCGATCGTTTTTTTTGGATGTGGGAGCCTCATGGTTCATCAAAGATTTGGATGGGCCGTTGATCCGCACTTCGTTCCTCTTATTTTTGGTCTTACGGTCTCGACGATGATTTATACTTTAGGCCATATCTCAGGCGCGCACTTTAATCCTGCCGTGACACTCGGTTTTGTGATCGGGCGACATTTTCCGTTTCGAGAAATGCTTTCGTATTGGTCAGCGCAGTTTTTGGGAGCGATTTCTGCCGCGATCATTTTATATCTCCTTCTTCCGGCGGGGAATGAATTTGGAGCTACGACTCCTCATCTGCCGGCGTTAAAAGCTCTCGGTTGGGAGATTCTGCTCACTTTCTTTTTGATGGTCGTCATTATGGCAGTGGCCACCGATACGAGAGTGATCGGCGTGATCGCGGGAGCGGCGATTGGGATGATCGTGGCACTCAATGCTTTCTTGGGAGGACCTCTCACGGGTGCATCGATGAATCCTGCTCGATCGCTGGCACCTGCTCTCTTTCAAGGAGGAGTAGGCCAACTCTGGATTTATTTTTTGGGCCCTTTTATCGGATCGGCGGGAGGAGCTTTATTTTATCGATGGATTCGTTGTGACAGCGAAAGCACAAAAGATGCGGCGGGTTGCTGCTGATGAAGATTTTATTTTTGTGTGTTGCCAATTCCGCTCGTAGTCAAATGGCTGAAGGTTTAGCCCGACATTTTTTAGATAAAAAGCATACAATTCAAAGCGCAGGCTCAAAGCCGTCGAGCATAAATCCTCTCGCGATTCAGGTCTTAGAAGAAATGGGTATAGATATTTCAAAACAAAGGTCGAAGGCAGTTGATTCGATTGATCCAAAATCCGTGGACGTCGTGATTACTTTATGTGCCGAAGAGGTTTGCCCTGTTTTTTTGGGCAAAGCCAAGCGTCTTCATTGGCCGCTTCCAGATCCCGCCGCAGTTGGACCCGAAAGCGACCGCTTGGCAGCTTTTAGAAAAATTCGAGATGAGATTAGGGAGCGTTTGTTGGCCTTTAGTATGGGAGACGCTCTATAGCCTCTTTACCTTTTTATAACCGAATTATCCCTTGAGCTTTTTACTGTTTATTATGATAAGAAGGGCATAGGAGTCTGCCATCGTGGAAATGAAATCTGAAACTATTAAAACATCAATTGAGGCCCTTTTGCGGCTGCAAGAAATCGATGGGCAACTTTTCCAACTGAATGCTGAGATCAAAAATCCTTCTCCAGAGGCTTTAGATATTCAGACTAAACTTGATGAACTTCAAAAAACTTTCAAAGCGGTGGATCGCGTTTTTCGAGATGTGGACCGCGATCGACGTGGTTTAGAGCTTCGCACACTTACTCTCAAAGACGATTTGAAACGTGCTGAGTCAAAACGACGAGATGTTCGAAATACTAAAGAAGAATTTGCCGCCAATAAAGAATACGAAGCTTTTCAAAGACGAGCTCAAGAAAATGAAAAACTTTTAGAAGAAAAGCAAAAGATCGCAACCGAAAAGGCCGCTGCTCGAGATGAAAAGCAAAAGGCGATTTCAGAGCTCGAGGCTAAACTTAAAGAAATAGATGAGAATAAAAAGACGCGCACAGCGGAACTCCAAGAAGAAATCAAGAAGTTAGAAGCTCAAAGGGCTGCTCATATTTCTGTTGTCGATGAATCTGTCTTTTCTTTGTACGAGCGAGTGCAAAGAATTCGAAAAGGAAATGGAATTGCTCTCGTCAAGGGACTCAATTGTGGCGGTTGCTTCGTCGCGATCCCTCCACAGCTTCGCTACCGACTTGAAAAGATGGAAGAAATCATCACTTGTCCGAGTTGTTCGAGAATTCTTTATCCCAATGATACCGAAAACACGCCTCATTCGGTCGCTTCGTAGATTTTCTGTTCCATAAAATTAAAAATTATTGATTGCGAATTTCGAGTTTAGTATTTCAATATTAAGAAAAGGTAAAGGTGGATGATCGCTGTTCAGAGACGTAAAAATTTTTGAATAGAGGAAAGTCCGGGCACCTAGTTTGATAGACTTCTTCAACAGAAAAAGTGAGTCAGACTTGAGCTACCATACAGGCTAACGGCCTGGGTTTCGTCGGGTAAGTGGGTCGTAAGATCTGCAAGCTTAGCGAAATACGGAAAGTGGCACAGAAAATACACCGCCGATGGCTTCGAAAGAAGATCAGGTAAGGTTGAAAACGTGAGGTAAGAGCTCACGGCTTTTGCAGGTGACTGTAATCGCGCTAAACCCTATGGGGTGCAAGACCAAGAATCGTTTTTGTAGGTGTGAGCCTATGGGTGGGAAGCTCCCCACTGTGACTGCTCCGCGGTTGGCAAGAGAGTAGTCAGAAACGAAGGTCGGTTGCTTGAGGGAGTTGGTAACAACTCTCCCAGATTGATGGTCATTACTTAAAGGCGTTAAAAACCTTTAGGAACAGAACCCGGCTTAT
Organism: Bacteriovoracaceae bacterium; assembly: GCA_028287765.1. GTDB lineage: Bacteria > Bdellovibrionota > UBA2394 > UBA2394 > UBA2394 > JAQBPA01. The sequence continues at coordinate 66,242 of JAQBPA010000117.1, read as the reverse complement.
AGCCTTTACCTTTTTTTATTTTTTTACTGCCGAATCGTCCAAAAATCCTGAGCGAGACCTGAAGTCTCGAAATATTCGAACGGCATTTGGAAATATCCTTTTTGACCCCATTCCGTACCCCAGGAGTTTCGAACCCAGAAGAACTTTTTTGAATCATCGTAACCCACGGCCATCACCGCATGACCACCCAAAAGTTTTTCATCAGAAGCAGGCATGGGCATCACGCCTGTTTTGGCGACGTCAGGACTTTCAAAGGACTCGTAGACTGAAAATCCAAAAACAAAAGGAAATCCGTCGGCCAGACAGTGCTTCATCTCCTCGATATTTTTTAATGCCAAATAACTCGTGATGAGATGGCTCGATGCTTCTTTATAAGATTTTGCGTCTGGTTTTGTGAAAGTCAGTGAAGGCGAATACTTCCAAACTTTTTCTCTACAAACGCCTACTTTAGCTAAACTTTTGATGCCGTCTCTTAAATTTGCACCGGCATCTTGACCTGTTGTTCCTTCGATAAGACGTTCATTAAAATAAATGAATAGCCGACTTACTGCTTCAAAAGTATCAACGCTATAGAGATGAGGATCGCTGCCGCCTTTTTCTCTAAGATCCATCTCTTCTAAAAATCCCATCGCTCCAGCAAGCGCATTTCCTGTGCAGCTGCCAATCTTGAGTTGGTTTACAACCGGAGGGCATTCTTTACGAAGATCGACGGCCTTCGGGAGAGCCTTGGGTGAAATTGAAAATCTTAAATCCCTCTGATCGGGTAAATCGGGCCGCCAATTATAGCGGTGTCCGTATTTGGATTTTCCTCTGGGATGAATTTTCATTCAGCTTGCCTTGGATCTAAATAATCACGAAGGCCAGAGCCAAAGATAGTCAAAGAAAGGGTTAGTAAAAATAATGTCACACCGGGAAATACGGCAAGCCACCAAGCTTCTTGAAAATGATCTTTGGCTTGCTTCAGCAATTCTCCGAGACTCGCCACATTAATCGGCTCACCAAATCCAAGAAACGAGAGAGCTCCTAAGACCACAATGGTCGAAGATAAATCGAAGGGCGTATAAATCAAAATGGGAGTGAGCGAGTTCGGAAGTAAGTGTCTAAAGAAGATGCGAAACTTTGAAGCACCTAAAGCTTCGGCCGCGTGCACGAATTCTTGATTTCGAAGCCGAAAAAACTCAGCGCGTGTAAACCTGGCATACGGAATCCACCCCGCGATCGTCATCACGAAGAGTAAGACCCAGTAGTTCTGAGAAAAAAAAGCGAGAAGAGTGAGTTGAAGGAGAAAGATCGGAAAATTTCCGATGACTTCGACAATTCTTGAGAGGATGAGATCGATCTTTCCCCCAAAAAATCCCATGATGCCACCGATCAGTACACCGAGAATCATGCAAACTAAGACGACCGCGATAGAGAAGAAGAGGGAATTTTTAATCGCGTGCACCAATCGGGCAAAAACATCTCGTCCGATATAGTCCGTACCAAACCAGTGGCTCCTCGTGGGACGGCCTAAGATTTCTGAGCTAAAAATATCAGTCGATTCCGGTCCAAATTTAACAATCGGGAGAATGCCCGGCGCTTTGGAATCATCTGCAATGAGATGAGCAAAAACGGCGATCAATAAAAAACATAAAACGAAAACAAAAGAAATAATGGTGAGCTTTGAGATTTTCATCTGCCCTCAAAATCGATTCTTGGATCAATTAAGACGTAACAAATATCCGACAAAAAGATTCCTAAGAGCGATAAGAACGCAGAAATCGTAAAATTAGCCATGATTGTCGGATAATCTCTTTGCAAAAGAGATTCGTAAGAGAGAAGACCAAGTCCTGGAATCGAGAAAAGAGATTCAATAATAACTCCACCGCCAAGAATACCGGGGATCATTCCGCCGACAATGGTGATAATGGGAATGAGCGAATTTCTAAAAGCATGTTTCAAAAGAACCCAGCGCTCTGAAAGCCCTTTGGCGCGAGCGGTTCGGATATAATCTTGGTGAAGAGCTTCTAGAAAACTTGCCCGTTGCTGCTGCGTAATAAAAGCGAGGCTGCCAATGCAGTAACAAATACAGGGCAGAACAAAGTGGTGCGCACGATCCATTATTTTTGCAAAAAAGGTTAAATTTTCGTAACTGTCGCTTTGAATTCCATAAATAGGAAACCAATCAAAAAAATCGCCGCCTCCAAAAAAGGTAAGAAGTAAAATGCCGATCACATAAGAAGGAAGGGAATATTCGGCGATCACTAAAAAAGTGATCCAACGATCCCAAATAGAATTTTGTTTAGCGCCGCTGATGAGACCGAGGGGAATGCCAATCAAAAGTGCAATCACGATGGAAGAAATTCCAAAGGCGAGCGAAATGGGAATTCTCTCCTTAATCTTTTCAATGACGGGCCGATGATCGGTGAAGGATTCTCCAAAGTTTAGATGGGCGATATCATTCAGCCAGAGAGCGTAGCGAGTGAGAATGGGCTTATCGAGATGGTAAAGCTTTTTGAGTTGTTCTCTCGCTTCTTCTGTAATGACGCTTTTATTTCCGAGCCCGCCCGATTTATCTTGAGAAAGTTTCATTTCAAGCGGAGAGCCCGGAGCTAGCTGGAGCATGATGAAGGAGACAAAGGTGATCCCAAATAATGTGAGAATCAGAAGACCAACCCGTTTAATGAGATAGGAAGACATTTATTTTTTAATGAGCCGCTAGATTCGCTCGCTCCCGTCCCATCGGCGTAAACCATTTGGAAGAATCTAAACCCAATTTTCCGACAGGAAGCACGTTTTCAAATCGACGGTCGATAATGGAGATGAGCGGTCTTTCAAAAACAAAAGTATAAGGCTGCTCGTCGGCAATTATTTTTGAAAACTCACGGTAGAGTTCCAAGCGTTTTGGTTTATCGAGAGTCTTTCGTGCTTCTGTAAGGATTTCATCGGCTCTCTTATTTGAAAATCCGACTCGATTGCTTCCACCTTTTACGGCCTGACTCGAATGCCAAATCTGATAAGGATCACTGTCGAGTGAAGAGCTCCATGCCATATAAAAAGCATCGAAACTATTTTCTTCAAGCTGCTTTAAAAACACGGTCCATTCGAGAGTCTTAATATTCATCTCGATGCCAATGGCTTTCAACGATTGTTGATAAATAAGGGCGACGCGTTCGTTTTCAGGAACACCGGCGACAAATAAAAGTTCAAAATTAAATTTCTGATCGCCTTTGGTTAAAATTCCATTGGCATCAGGCTTCCAGCCTTCTTCAGCCAAAAGGGCTTTGGCCTTTTCCAGATCGTAAGGAACAGGTTTTACACTCGGATCATTTTTATCACTTCCTTGAGGAAAAGCTCCTACAGCAAGAGTGAGTAGTCCGTTCATCACTTTTTTATTAATCTCCTCGCGAGGAAGACTCATCGAAAGCGCTTGTCTGATTTTTTTTGAACTAAATTTCGGACTTCTCAAATTCCAACCGATAAATCGATATCCATTTCCGTCTTCTGTCGAAAATTTAAGCTTATAAAACTTCTGCTCATAAATCGGGTCGGCAAAATCTTTAACAAACATGGTGGGAGTAGGGTCGATGACATCGATATCTCCCTTTTTCATCGCCATCACGGCAACTGCATCGTCCGTAATAATTCGAAAAAGAATTTCGTTAAAATTATAACGATCTTTAAATTTGGAGTCTTGATTGCCCCAGTAATTCGTAAAACGCTTGAGTTGAATCGAGCGACCACTGTCCCATTTTACAAATTGATACGGCCCGCTTCCAATGGGAGCTCGATTGGCAGGATTTTTATTGAAATCAGAAACTTCGTAGATATGTTTGGGAAGAATGTCGGTGTCGCCCAAAATAATCAAATTCCTGAAATAGGGCTCTTTCACTTTGAATTCAATTTCGAGAGGGCCTTTGATAGTTACCGATTCCAGTCCCGAAAAATAATTTTGGAGATGAGCGGCATCGACCTTGGGATCTTTGATTCGATCAAAAGTGAATTTGACGTCTTCTGCAGTGACCGGTTTTCCATCGTGCCAAGTCGCATTTTTTCTGAGTTTGAAAAGGTAGGTAAGTCCGTCTTTCGACACACTCCAGGATTCTGCTAATTTGGGTTCAGGTTCTCCCGTGTCCACATTCCAAGTGACCATTCGGTCAAAAATCAAGCTCGTCACTTCGCCGGCATAACCATCTGAAGCTAGGATGGGATTCAGGATCGTCGGATTTGCCGGAAGCAAACTCACCATTCGATCATTTTTTACCGGCGGTAAAACTCCCACCGAGAACGGCATAGTTTTGCCAGTGTTCTGGGGCGCAGACTTTTTACATGAATCAAAATTAAAAAGAATGGAAGCTAAGATCAAATACGAGGAGAGGCTCTTTATCATGTCTTATACTATAGCCGCGGCTTTCTTTGGATCAATGGAAACAAAAGAGAAGACCGTGATTCCAATCACAAAAAAGACCGATAACGAAAGGAGGGCTAACCTTGGATTTCCCGTTAAATCGCTCACTAGTCCAAAAAAGAGAGCGCCGAGACTGGAAGTCATTTTTCCCGAAAGGGCAAAGAAACTAAAAAATTCTGCCTGGCGTCCATGAGGAATGAGCGATGCAAATATGGAGCGAGGGAGCGCCTGCGAAACGCCGATGACGAGGGCCACGAAAGCACCCATAATCCAAAACTCGTTCGCGGTCGTCATCCACTGAGCATAGGTCACAATAAACATCCAAAAGAGAAGCGAGGCGATCAGTAATTTTTTTGCGCCGAGGATGCGATTTAAAAAATTCATCGAAAGGGTAAATGGAAGTCCAAGAATATTCACCATCAGAAGAGTTCCGATTAAAGTATTTTCGGGGAGTTTGAGAGTTTGTTTTCCAAAAAGTGTGGCGACTGAAATGACGGTTTGAATTCCTTCGTTAAAAAAAGCAAAGCTGATGATGAATAAAAAAAGCGCTGGATAGGAAGGAAGGCTTTTGATTGTACCAAGGATTTGCTTGGCTCTAAAAAAAACTCCAGAAAAAGAACTATTCGAGACCGTGGCTTTCTCTTCAATCATCAAAAGCGCTGGAATTAAAAATAAACACCACCACACGCCGACTAAAATAAAGCTCGCTTGAAGACCCATTTGTTTGGAAGAAAATCCAAACCATTCGTACTTCATAATCATAAGAAGATTAAAAGCTAAGGTAGAGCCTCCTGAAATATAGCCGAAGGCGTAACCGGAAATCGAAAGTTTATGCCGCTCTTTTTCTTCGGGTGCGACGGTCGAAAGAAGAGAGTTATAAAAAACGAACGCAGCGTTATAACCAATATTGGCAAAGACGAACGCAAGGAGTGCCATTTGCCATTGCTGACAAAAGGCAAGCGACACCGTAGCGATCGCACCGATGACCGTAAAGAGCGCGAGAAATCTTTTTTTATATCCCGCTTCATCTGCCCATGATCCAAGAATGGGAGAAATCAAAAAGGTGATGAAGACACTGAGAGAAACCATATACGCCCAAAGTGCGAGTGCGGAGGTCGTCCACTCGAGAGGACCAATGGATAAATGAACCCCGTCTTTTGGAAGGAGTGTCGGAAGATAAACAGGAAATACTGCGGTGAGAATGGTTGTCGCAAATGCACTATGGCCGACGTCATAATATATCCAGGCGCGCTGCTGTCGATTCACTTCCTCAAGTCTGTCAAAAAAATCTGAGGATTGAAATGATTAGTGCAAATTAGCGGTGCGCTGCGGAAACAGGTGCTTTTGGAGGACAATTTGTGGAGGGTCCCTTTAACGACTTTAAAAGACCATCGAGAGCATCTTTCTTATCCGCATCGATCTTTTTCTGATTAGCAGCCACCTCGCGAACTTCCTTTTCTGCAATCGCCATTTTTAACTTTGCATCTGTGGCAACAATCGCTGCAACGGCATCGCTCGGGTTGGAGATAAAATACTCTTTTACGTGATCTTGATTAAAAGCTGCCTCTCCGGAGAGCCAAACATTATCGCTCAAGATGGCCATGGGTGCTTTTGTCTTATCGAGATCTAGTGCTACTTTTGGAATGGTTAAGGAGGCGAGTGCAAAACCGTCATTAGAAAAATTGCGGACCTGGCCTCGTATAACTTTTACGCTGCCACCTATAGTTTTGATCGTATTTTTAAATGATTTAAAATTTTCATCTTCTTTTACTGGGATATATTGGAAATATTGCCCAGTTTGAATTCTGGCGAAAACGTTTCCTTCTTGCACTTGCTTCAAATAATAGTCTTGCCCCTTCTCAGTGATCGATTCCTCTCCGACCTTTGCGGTAATTATCGTTCCATTAGCCCAATCCTTTTTAATCGTTGAGGAACTCTCTTTATCGATAAGTTCGAGGGTCGGGTAGGTAGCAGAAGGTATTTGTAGAATCTGTGCTATTGGTTCAGCGTTCATTATTGAAAGGTCAAAAGCCCGCGCTCTTCCTCCCACATTTGCATCTTCACTTGCCAATTTATAATGATCAGCGACTTCTTTAGAAAATAATTTTGAAAGTTTTTCTGTGCGATTTTGATCTCGATAATAAGTAATATTGAGATCAAGCTTTTTTCCCGTTCGATTTAGCTTTTCGATATTTGCCGTTTCCAAAAGTAAAGTGGAGTAAAAGTCTGCTTTCTCATACTCAGAAACCGCAGAATGAAAATTGACGGTAAGTCCGTATTTATTTCTCAGTGCCTGCGCTGCTGAAGTATTAAAAGGAGTAAAGAGGGCTTGCATCAACTCATCCGTAACTTTAACTTTCGCGTCCTGAGCCTTTTTGATTACCGAAGCAAATTCGGCTAATTTCGTTTCGTTGTCGAAAAAAGTTTTTCTCAATTCTTCAAGATAGCTCTGATTCACCGAGGCTTTTAATGCCTCAAGCGCTGAAACATTCGTTGTGAGTGAACTGGAAATTAAAATAACTGCCGAAATGATCTTTTTCATATTCCATCCTTTTTAAAGGTTTTAAAGAAGCCTCGTGCCACATACCTATAGAAAGCAGGAATCGTGCCAACCCAGAAATGGCTTTAAATGGGTAATAGAGGCTTTAAGTGGGCTTCTGCGACTTCGACGCCGCATAGGATGGGATCACAAGTCCGCAGGCGTTTCTTTACTTGATCTAGTACTTCATCTGTGACCCTGGGAATGTAGGTAAGTCACTAAATTCTTCTTTATCTGCTCCTCACTGAGCACTTCGTTGTTTAGATCGAAAAAATTTATCTGTCCCATGGAGTGAAGCAGAGATCGAAAATCCTCATCCGACAGTGGCGTAATTTTGGCCTCATTCTCGAGCGATTCGAGCAAGTCCCTAACAAGTTTTCCGCTTCTAATAAAGTCGGGGACGCTCGGGGGGATTATGGGATCAAAATCTTTAATCATTTGGTCTCTCGAAGCCTGTCTGTCCAATAATACTGACGAAAGACGAGAGCCATCTGCCGATGCTCCGAACTTGAGCGGAATATCGCTTCCTTTTCTGCCGACAAATAATTCAACAGTTCGACCATCCAATCCTTTTAGCTTTGCGGAACCCGTTGCCGGCGACACGCTCTCGAGCATGAGGCCCATTCCGTTTGTCTTTCCTTTTTCTATTTCTCCGAGCCATTTTTGGCCTGGAAATTCTTGAGGCGCAATTTCAAGGGCGACTATATCATTTCCAATCGTAACCATTCCCGTCACGCGAACATGATAGATTCCAGATTTTCGATTTTGTTCTTCGGCCGCTCGCATCGCAGTCAACATTTCTTGAGCGGGACCCGGAGGATCGCAGCGAGGCGGAGCATGTGAAATAAGGGCGATCGAAATGGCCAATGCGAGCATGCTCTTAAATGATGCAAAATTTATGCCACCGAAAGGGGTGCCTCTTTAACGCGAAGAAAGGGCACAATGAGCAAGCTCAAAACGGAGCTGACTTCAGGGCAAAAATTTATCTGCTTTTTTTAGCTTTTCCGGCAAATAAACATCCATCACATAATTGAGTCCGTGTTTTGCGAGAGCTTGCTGTTCTGCACGAACTCCGGATTTGATCATCGCTTCAATTGCCGCCACCCAGGGTTTATGGAATTTAAAAAAAGGGTCGTTCTTAAGCGCATCTTTAGCTCGCTTAATATCCACTTCTTTTAGCGGGTGTGTCGGCAGTTTATAATCATTCACATCTTGAGGAGTGATGCCCATAAAAGTTGCCGTCGGTACACAAAAGAATTCGTTAATATGCGCCGCATTTCCGGATCCGACTTTCAAGGTTCGATAAATATTTGCGACACCGTAAGGATCGCCGTCGACGAATGTGTAAACGGGAATTTTAATACTGTCGGCGAGTCTTCGAACAAATCTTCGGGTCGCGCGAGTGGGAACTCCTCCCATCGAAATCAAAATGCAGTTCGCTTTTCGCCAGTAGTTGTGAGCCACAAGCCGCTGGAACATACCGGCGGTTTCGATACACAAAATAAATTTCGCTTTGGTTTGAAATCCTAAATGCTCAACCGAACTCGGAATGGAATAAGCGCCTGATCCAAAACCAGTGCAATCAATCTTAATCGGCTTCGCTGTATCGCGATCTCTGTCCATCACAATGAGCTGACCCGCCACTTCGCCACCTTTTTCTTCCGGAAGAAATCGCAGCTGCTCTCGGTTCACACACATCATGGCTTCGATATCATCCATCACCGTGTCACTCTCGGGCTGTTCATCGAAGCGCGCAGGTCCCCAGTTTTTGGAAATATAATACATTTCCCGCTTTGAAGCATGATCGTCTGTATCGATCAGCTCTTTGGAAGCCGACATCATTTTGAGAGTCTGCGCAAAACCCTTCACCGTATTATAAGTGAGCGTTCGAGTTTTATATTGATTCGATAAACTTAAATAACCCTCTTTTTTATACGTGACGTTTCCGAGCGAGCGAATGGGCATTTTAAGTTGCGGCTTTTGGCCTTTCAAAGCCTTGTCATAAATTTCTTTTGCCGTCTTATGAATACCGACTGCGGCTTTATTGTCGGCCATATCTTTTTTAGCCATCGAGTTTTCCTTTCTCTAAAGTATCTCGGAGAGTTGCAACGACTTTATCTCGTTCTTTGTCAGACAGAGTAAGCATCGCTTGAAGAGCTTCTCCGATAAAGGGAATATACGTATCTATATAATTAGCTTTTCGTTCAGCCTCATCCGCTCTTCTCCCACGCGAAACATGAACACTTAATCGGCGCGCACATTCGAGCACAGCTAATCTAATTTCTTGTTTAATTTCTGGGTAATCAGCGATCGCTTCTTTGCTTTCAGACGTAAACGGAACCCAAACCGAAGCGACATGAATCACAACCGCCACAGGGCCTACAGGAAGAGAATTTTTTTGCTGATTGAGCCCGTAATTTTTCCAATCGGCTTTGGTGATCACTCGCAGAGTCGCACAAGCCGCCGGTTGAAATTGAAGCGGCACACGATTGGCAAAACGAAAGACGGTCATAGCTTCATCGCCTCGAAGTTCTCCACCAAAAGCGAGTGCGCATTCAACGACGAAAGGATTTCCACGATAAACCGAAGGTGGACGAGTGATCGCTGTATAAAATTCGGCCTTCGTTTGGTTTCGAAGTGTCTCGGTGAGAAGTTCTTCACCAATCGGAACGATACAATCGGTCGGAGGATTCATGATCGGCACTTTTTTAATAGCTTCATGAACGCTCGTCACTTTATCGGACTGTGCTGAAGCGAGAGAAAAATCTTTTACCCCGGCCTCTTTAAAAATTTCATCGACCACCTTATCTGAAACCCGAGAAAATTCTTTCGTTAAGAATTGTCTCATGGTCTTTTGAGAAGTATCCGCGACCATTTGATGAAAGCGCCCGAGCTCTACGCCGTATGGATGCGGCTTAATTTCGGAGGGGAGTGGTGGAAGCTCCTCAATTTTTCGAGGATAATCAAAAATCTCGCCATCGGGATCGACGAATTTAAAAGATGCATGCGGATTACTGAGTGTATTCAGCAAAACAAATTCATCAATGGATTGGCGTCCGCGTTGATATCGTCCTTCGAGCGTAATTTCGACAATCGTTCCGGAACTTGTTTTCTCGGTCCACGCCACTTCTTTTTCTTGAAGAACATCCGGCTTATTGGTTTTTGTATCGATTTGCAGCTCAACAAAAGTCGCCTTTGGATTTTTGGGAAGTTTAGAATAAACACGCATCGGCTTTCCGGTGGTCATTTGTCCGTACATTCCCGCCGCCGCAATTCCAATTCCTTGCTGACCTCGAGACATCTTAAGACGGTGAAATTTAGATCCATAAAGAAGTTTTGCAAAAATCTTAGGAATTTGAGCCGGAACAATCCCAGGACCATTATCGATCACAGTCAGACAATATTTTTCGGTAGGCGTAGGATTTTTCTTCTTCGGCTTTCCACCTTTTGCAAGTGCAGCCTCTTCTTCGGGTGTCGGCTCAACAACTTTGGCCGAAAGCCGAACGAGTTTAACAGTAATTTCTGGAAGAATCTCCGACTCTTCGCAAGCATCCAAACTATTATCGATCGCTTCTTTAACTGCAGTAAGCAATGCCTTCTTAGGATTATCGAAACCAAGAAGATGGCGATTCTTTGCAAAAAATTCGGAGACAGAAATCTCTCTCTGCTTCTTTGCAAGAGACTCTGCGTTTTCCGCCGGGCCTTTCTTTTTATGTGCTTTCATTCGTGGCTCAGGAGCTACCTTAAGAGCCTTTCCTTTTTCTTTCACGCTGGTCTTTTCCTCTGTAAGTACTTCTTTTTGAACGACTTTTCGTTTGCCCATAAAAGCAGTTAAACAAGAAGAGTCGTCTTCTGCAAGCCCTTCCGGGCAGGATAAGTTTTTTAAAAAAACTTAACTAAAAATCTTGGGGACCAGGGTCGGCCGGACGGTAGTCGAATTTTCGGGCGAGCGTGGAGCGGGTCGTGGGTGAGAAAACGCGCTCAGTGGTAAATCTTTAATTACAGAACTTAGTATGAGTGTTGCTTTTTCGCCGCGGGAAGTTCATCTCTCGTTTGACTTTCTCGCGCGGCTCAAGAGTTTTTCACCCACGACCCGCTCCACGCTCGTCCTCAGTTCGATTACCGTCCGGCCGAATACCAATACAGGAATACAAAAATCCAAAAATGCAAATACAAAACCGAAAAGAAAAAAGATGAGGGGTCTGACCCCTTTCCGGAGATGAACTACTTTCAATTAAGAACAATCTTTGCTACATCCGCTTTGCTATGCGCGGGGCTAAGAGCTTTAGTTTTATTTTGGTCATTATATTGTGGGCAGTTTCGGCTTCTGCTGAGTCTGAAGTGGACTGTTCTAAATTTATTCTTAAGCTTTCCGATTCTATTATCTCTCGAATTAAAAGGCTTTCTGAGAAATACGAAAATAAAGTGTGGTTGAGTTTCGATGCTGAAGCTGTGCCGTTTGCGCTTGACCCCATCTTCGAGAGTTTCGATTTTTCTAATTATTGGAAAGGGCTGCCTCAAAACGAAAAAGATGAAGTTTGGCTCAATCTTTTTGAACTGTGGCCGGAATACGAAAATGAATTTTCTAATGCTGACAACTACGATGCATGGTTTCCTCTATTGGTGAAGCCTATGAGTCGGGAGGTATGGAATAAATTAGTCCCCCTGCGACGAGCTTTGTCAGTGGATGTTGAGCAATTGCCTATTACGGTGCGTAGTCATTTATTTGTTCAAGGACACGAAATGAGGGGTGGCGACCGTCAGGTAATCTCTCTTCCAAAAAAAAATAGTCTTCCTTATTTCTTTCAGGACTTGGTTGCCGGAATTGATAGATTCCGGATGGAATTTCGTGTGCGAAAAGAAGTACGAGGAGTGACGCGCCCTCTTTTATTATTCGGCGCGTTTTCTCAAATGTTGGGTCAAAATCTGCTCAATGAGAATCGGTTATATGTGAAAAGTGAGTTTGATGTCGGCTATCATCTCCATATGGGGTTCCATGGGTTTCCAGATCTAAATCGTCCGGAATTTGAATATCGTCTACGAACTCTTTTTCATTATTGGCTTTTAAAAATTATTCATTCTCATCCAGAAGTCCCCGTTAACGACCTTTATCTTTGGTTAAGTTGGCAAATCTTGCATATCTATAAAGATGATCTTTACGATCGAGAAGACATTAATCATTTTGAACTACGAGTTCATTTTGCGGATCCTCTGTCAGAATTCGAGGAAGCTATTCATTGGATGGAAATGCCAAAACAAATTTTCCAAACTGAGATCGATAAGGCAGCAAAAGAAATTCTGAAGCGCGACCCCGAAATTATTCGTAAAATAAATACATTCAAAGCCCCCTTCTCGGAAGCTCTAAAACAAAGGAAATGGTTTTAATGAAACTCGTATGAGTTCGACGCCGCGCGTCCATTCCGAAATTTTTAGGTAATTTTTTATAGAAAACTTAGCCCATCCCTGCACGGCGTCATTTCTATTACCGTTATAATAGAAGAGTTGCTATGAGTCAGATTTTTGAGAAGAAATGGTTTCGCTTGGCCGTGATTGGCGGAAGTTCGTTTATTCTTTTTGGAGTAGTCACGACTTTTTTTTTAAAAGCGCACTTTGAACAAGTTGAGCGAGATGCGGAAGCTGAAGCGCGACTTGAAGCTGAGCGAGATTATGAAGATCGATTCCGGTCGGCGATGACGCGAATTTATCAAAATTTAAAATTGGAACATTATTTAGCCGCTTATAAAAATCTTGAGTATCTTCCGGAACCCAAGCGATCCGATCGTGTGAAAGTCGATGAGTATCTTGAAGTGCTCAATCGCGTTGGAAATGGTCTGTTACAAAACCAACTTTTAAAAGAGAGTGAAAGTGTCTTTTACACCATTCGAAGTTTTGAAGGCCAAATTTCTACGGCCAATCTCGCCCTCAGTAAAATTGAATCGAAGCGAAGAGTCGATAACGCCAAATTCTTTTTTGCACAGGGGGAGCATTTACTCGCGGAGAAGCGTTATCGTGAAGCAAAAAATGAATTCGATAAAACACAACTCGAACTTCATTCTGTCGAAATCTTACATTTTGATGACGTTAAAGAGCAGACAGCCAAGTTACAGCCTAAATTAAAAGAAGCACGGTTTTATACTTTTCTTGATGACGCCGATGAGACTTTAAAAAAAGTTGAACCATTATTTAAAGATAAAAAATTTAAACAAGCGGATGAAGCGATTGCACAAGCAGCCATTAAAGTAGGCCAAGCCGCTTTTCTTAAGGGCGACTCACCGGAGGTGAGAGCCCGAAGGCTGAGAATAGCCGACCTTGAAGGAGAGCTTGGCTATCTCATTCCGAATGCTGTTCCCATTTGGAATAATTATTCGAAAGAAGATCAAGAGACTAAGCCCAATTATTTTAATCTTGTTGGCTATGAACTTGGATCAGCGCTGAATGCCGAAGGCCAAATTAAAATTGCTCTTCAGTATTTAATGAGTCGAACTTGCAAATATTTTGTCGTTCGATATCGAATCACCTTTTTTGGCGGCCGAAATATTTTTAACGGCCATTTTATAATGACCGATTCAACCCTACCCATCGATAAGACTCGCAGTATCACTTATCTCCAAGAAATTCCTGATGACCTCAGAAAAACACAAATCGAGCGCATCGAAGTAAGAATTTATGATGAGGACGCTCAAATTGTCTCGCGCGTGACTCGTGCCTTCAGAAAAACCGGCTAGATTTTAATAAAGTCGAGTAATTTAAGGACGAGTTGTTGGCTGAGATTGGCTTGTGCGAGAACCGCAACTTGCGCCTGTTCAAGAATTTGATTTCGGACGAGGTTGGCGGTTTCAAGAGCGAAGTCGCTGTCGATTGCTTTCGATTTAGCGTCCTGCAAATTTTCGCTCAGAAGTAAATTGCTTGCAGCCGTTTCATCGAGTCGACTGTGAAGACCTTCGAGCTTGGCTCGAGTGCCGCTAAGATTTGCAATGGCATTATCGAAGACCTGAAGGAGAGCTTCTGCATTTGCTTGCGTGGTTACTGAAAACGAAGTGGGAGCAATGGAATTGGCTAAGCGAATACTGAGCGTTCCGTCTGCACGATCACCGCCAATAATATCGGGAATACCATCACCATTCACGTCGGCTGCGGTCACATAAAAGGGAATACTGCCGGAAGCTAAAACCGCAGGGCCCGAAAATGTTCCATTTCCGTTTCCTAAGAATACATCGATATTACCGCTCAAAATATTTGGACTTAAAATATCTAGTTTCCCATCTCCATTGATATCAAGCAGCGTTACGGTTTGAGGACTTCCTCCAGTAGAGAGCGCGGTTCCTGCTTTGAAAGTTCCATTTCCGTTGCCGAGTCGGACAGTAACGGTTTGATGATTAAAATCAGCTTCGACCAGGTCAATCTTTCCGTCTCCATTCACGTCGCCGGCTGCCACCATGGGAGGAATATCTCCGACACTAAAAGATGTGCGTGCCTGAAATGTTCCGTTTCCATTTCCTAGTGCGACACTAATCGAATGTTCAACTTGATTGGTGGCGACAACGTCGAGCTTTCCGTCTCCGTTGGTATCGGTCAAAATAACTGAAGTTGCTCCGGAGGTGCCAAAATTAAGAGTGGATCTCGCAGCAAAAATTCCATTTCCATTGCCAAGAAAGACACTCACTGTCCCATTATTATAATCGGTAGAGACGATATCGATTTTTCCGTCTCCATTAATATCTCCTGTGGCAAGCGAAGCCGGTCCGCTTCCTGTTCGCAGCGTGGTTCGGGCACTAAAGGTTCCATTACCATTTCCAAGAAAGACACTGATGGTACCGTCAGTGCTATCAAGAGTGAGAATATCTAATTTTCCATCTCCATTCACATCAATAGCTGTCGAGAAGCTCGGGCCAACTCCTGTTCGGAAAGTTGTTCTCGTCTTAAATGTTCCATCTCCATTACCGAGAAGAACACTCAACGTATTATCGGATAGGTCTGTCGTGACGAGATCCGTTTTGCCGTCCCCGTTTAAATCGGCAGTCGTAATATTGATCCAGGGAAAATTTCCGACGGCAACGGTTGTTCTCGCTTGATACACACCGGAGTAAGCAATATTAAATCCGGTGCCCATTCCCGAATTTTGTACAGTATAGATATGACCCGTGGGTGAGGTGATCGTTTCTTGATTGCCGGACGTGGCGACATTGAATCCATTTGCAAGAAGCGTCAGGTTTAATTTTTGAGCTACGGCGGTTGCTGAGTCGGTTGAATTAACGTCGACTTCAATTGTGCCAATACCGGGATTGCCGCCTCTTCCATCCACATTGAACCAAATCAGATCATTTAAACTTCCATTCGAGTCAGAAATCGTAAGTTTGCCTGCAGCCTGTCCTTCGGCGGTCGTCGTAAAACTAAATGCGGTTCCATTATCCGAAATTGAATCTGCTCCTGCCTGAAGATCCGTAAGACTAACATTAGAATCTGTACTGCTAGCAGTAAATCCACTGGCCACGAGAGCGTCTGCCGTTTTGGAAGCGACCGTATTTGCATCGTCGGAGGAGCTAATATCCACTTCTGTTTCAAAATCATTTCCCGGGTCGTTACCGAGTCCGTCGATATTGTACCAAACGGTATAATTATTTCCGTCTGCACTGCTCAAAGTAAAATAAGCGCCCGATCCAAAATTACTATTGATTGTAGCTCCGTCGGTTACGCCGATACTGAACGCACCTGTCTGCGCAATGTTAATGGCGCTTCCTGCAGAAAGAGTGAGTGTATTGGTATCGGCTGAAACCGGCGTATATTTCGTATTGAGGGCAAGAACCTGGCTCGCTTGAGTTGAACCCATGTTAATTCCATAGCTATCACCGTTTCGAGTACCGGTTTGGATACTAAGAGTTGAGAAACTACCGTCGAGAAGCTTAGTTCCATTAAAATTTGTGGTGTCTGTAATTCGGTTATATTCCGAAAGAAGACTTTGGAATTCTAGGTTTAGATTCGCACGATCAGTATTTGCTAAAGTTCCGTTTGAAGACTGAAGGGCGATCTCTTTCATTCGCTGAACGATATCGATCTGATTGGAAACAGCAGAACTAGCAGTGTCGACCATTCCAAGAGCCGTGTTCACACCCGTATTCACTTGCGCAAGACCACGAATTTGCGAAGTAAGTCCGACACCGAGACTATAGGCATGAGCATCATCTCGAGGCGAGTTGACGGCCTGTGCGGTCGAGAGCCTCTCAAGAGAGCGAGCGATTGCCTTCTGCGTTTTTTGCAGCGCGGAGGCAACGTGAAGGGAAGAGATATAGGAGTTTATTTTAAAACTCATACGCTCTTCGCTCCCGAATTTTTGATACAACCTTGCATCAAAGAATCCATCGGGTTCGTTCGCAAAAAATTCACTGGAATCCATTTGAGCCCCGCAGCAAGGCGAATGGATTCAATGGATTAGAAGTGAAACCGAAACTTGCGTCATTGAAACCGTCTCGGTAACTAAAAAGGATGGGAACTTTTCTCGAGACGCATGGCTCTGAATTAAATGAAAGGCAGCTGGCTGCCGTTTCTCAAACGGAGGGGCCCGTTCTTGTGCTTGCGGGCGCCGGCTCCGGAAAAACGCGGGTGCTTACGTATCGAATCGCCCATTTAATTTACGATCACTATATTCCGCTCGATGCCATTCTCGCGATGACGTTTTCGAATAAAGCTGCACGAGAAATGCATGAGCGCGTGAAACATCTCCTCGGAGATGAAGGACCTGCGCGACTTCCCTGGATTTCAACGTTCCACTCGGTCTGCGCGCGAATTTTGCGACTTCATGGTGGGCGACTGGGTTATACGAGTGACTTTGCTATTTACGATGACGCCGATCAAAAAAGTTTGATGAAAGACTGCATGGAAAAAGCGGGCATCTCCGATAAAGAAATCGCCGTCGACACGATTCTTCATCAAATCGGAGAATGGAAAAACAAAGGAAAGTTTTTTGACGAAGTGGAGAGTCTCACGCGAAGTTCGTTTGAAGAAACTTGCGCGAAACTTTATAAAACTTATACGGAAGAAATGAAAAAAGTTCAGGCGATGGACTTTGATGATCTTCTCTTAAATACTTATCGTCTGTTTAAAGAACATCCTGACGTCAAAAATTTCTATCAAGATCAATGGCGCTATATTTTGATCGATGAATTCCAAGATACGAACGAGCTCCAATATAACCTTCTTCGTGAAATGATGAACTCTCATCGAAATATTTGTGTGGTGGGAGACGATGATCAAAGTATTTACGGTTGGCGCGGCGCCAAGATCGAAAATATTTTAGAATTTGATAAAGAATTTAAAGGCGCCAAGGTCGTTAAGCTTGAACAAAACTATCGCTCGACCGGAAATATTTTAAAAGCTGCGACCGCGATCATCTCTAAAAACCAGATGCGACACGAAAAAACTCTTTGGACGAACGCATCGGACGGGCAAAAAATTAGACTGGCTAGCTTAGAGGACGATCGCGAAGAGGCTCATTTTATTGTGGGCGAGATGAAGCGACTGATGGAGCAAGGTGTTTCTGCTTCAGAGATCGCCGTTCTTTATCGAGTGAATTCGCTGTCTCGAGGTTTTGAAGAAGAATGCCTTCGTTACCGCATTCCTTATCAGATTATTGGTGGCTTTCGTTTTTATGAGCGAAAAGAAATCAAAGATATTTTGAGCTATCTCAAAATATTATTAAATCCTTCCGACATCATGGCGTTTCGTCGAACGATTAATACTCCGCTTCGAGGAATAGGCGCGACTTCCGTAGAAAAATTAGAGGGCCTTGCCAATATTTCGCAAAATCCAATAGGTGTTTGGATTTCGCAGTGGGATGCTATTCCGATTACAGGAAAAGCTCGCGACGGAATTTCTCAGTACCGCGATATCATGGCATGGGGTCTTTCGGAGGTCGAGAGCCGGGATAGTTTGGTGGATCTGCTGATCGATCTGCTCAAGAAAACGAAATACGTCGAAGTTTTGGAAAAGCTCGGCACCGAAGAAAGCAAAGAGCGCGTTCAAAATATCGAGGAACTTTTGTCGGCCGTTCAGCAGTTCGAAGAAAACTTTCGTGAGCCCGATGTCACAGAGGGTTCCCTTCTCCGACGAAAACTCCGTGCGTTTTTAGAACAAGTCTCACTCATGTCCGATATCGATGGACTTTATGAGACGGCCGAAAAAGTCACGATGATGAGTTTACATGCAGCAAAGGGCCTCGAGTTTAAAGTTTGCTTCTTGGCCGGAATGGAAGAGGGCCTGTTTCCTTCGGCGCGCTCCTACGACTCGTACGAAAAAACAGAAGAAGAGCGCAGGCTTTGCTACGTTGGAATGACGAGAGCCAAAGAAAAACTTTATCTGACGCGAGCCGAGCGAAGAAGAGTTTTTGGTTCCATCAATTTTTGTGTAGCAAGCAGGTTTTTAAAAGACGTTCCCATGTCAGCAGTCGAAACCGTAAGAGAGCCGGCAGAGTCGTCAGGAAGTGACTATGCATGGCGACCAAGAATTCAAAAATCCGCTGCGCAGTCTCAATTTGCAAATGATTTCGATTTCGATCAACGCGTGCAATCGGACGAAGACTTTTCATTCCGAAAAGGCGAGCGAGTGGTTCACCCAAGCTTTGGTGAGGGGATTGTGCAGAAGGCAGAATTCTTAGGAGCAGATGAATGTCTTTCGATCGCATTTGCTCGGCGCGGACTGAAGAAAGTTTTATCAAAATTTGTGACGAAGCTATAAAGAATATTATTCGCAAGTCAGTTTCATTTAATCAGCGCCGCCTTTAATCAGGACTTGAGTGACTTCGGCCAGTTTGTAGTGAATGGCAGCTCCGAGAGTTGTCATTCCGTCGAAGCAGCCGAGGTTTGGATTCATTTAAATCGCTAAAAATGATCTTGGGCTGACTTTGTGGGTATTACGGTCCCAAATTCACATCACTGGGCACGCAGTTTGTACAAAATGATAACGAGACTTTTATTCGCGTAAATAAAGCGGATAGCCCCTCCACTTCGGAGTTTCCGCTAAGTCCTTTGTCACGCCCGCGCTCGGCTGATTCGCTTGCGGCTTAAGATGAGGTGACGATATTACGTTGGTGCCTGGAGGAGTGTTTGTATTTTGTATAATTCGTTTGAGCCCCCTCGCTTCAGCTAAGGTCACAGCAATCACTAATTTATTTTCTAAATCGGTGATATCCTTATCATACGCAGCCAGGCTGCTTTTAGATGAAGCTATTGAATCTTTATAATTTGTGATTATTTTTTCCATTTTTGTTTCTAAAGTAGCCTTTTTACTCTCTGATAATTGTGGATCGCCTTTCTTTATTTCAGCGAACAGTAGTTCAGCGTCCGTCAAGCCAGACTCCATAGCCGTGTAGAATTGCAGGTCAGCATCGCGAAGCTTCTTTTTAGTCTCGAGTTCAGCCGTTAACTCTTTCACTTTCGGATCCGCGTTTACGTTTTCCTGAGCAAACGTAGGTCTTACAAAAACCATTGAGAAAAGTACCAAATGAATGAGTAAAGAAATTTTTTTCATCGTGCCTCCTTGGTGGCTTCTCATATTAAGTGCAAGTTCTATGCCAGAGCGCCTTCGAGTTTTAATGCGCCAGCAGGGCTGAATTCGAAGGTCTTATCTAATCACAACTGAATGTCGCGATTTTGTGGGGAATGAATGTCTCAGCAATTTTCACAGGTAAAAATGAGGTGCTTTGAGAAAAATAGCAAATATGTTACCTGCAAGTGATGGGTGTTAAGGGTGTTCGAGTTGTTCTGTGTTCTTTTACTATTTTAATTTCACTTTCTCCGGTGATCAGTTGGGCTCAAGAAAAAGATAAATGGGTCGAATCTTTTTCACGCGATGAAGAGCGTGCTCGAGTGTTGGGTTTGATGACTAATTATCCAGTGCCGGACCTTGAAATCATTGAATCTGAAAAAGCTTCTCCACAGCAAAAAGAATTTCTAAATCATTTTCAAAAATATATTTGGCCGCAACTTCGCGAACTTCCCGAACTCACGCGTCTCTGGTGGGATCCTCCTGGCGGTCGAATCGAGATTTACAATAATGCCATTAATCGCGTGCTCTACAATTCCGACGCCGAAGAAGAAGAGTGGAAAAAATGGCAAAAGGAAATGGACGGTCGCTACAGAAAAGTACTTTCATCTCCTGAATGGCAAGGGGATGTCAAAAAATGGGCCGAACTTTCGAAGGATTTAAAGGGAGAACTTCCGGAGCTCGCTCGTCAGATGCATTCTGATTTGGAGATCAATGAATTTACTCCAAATGAAGTGCCTCTCTTTGCAGAGTTAGCTGACATCAGTGATAAGATTCAGTCGATTGTAAAAAAATCAAAATTCCACCCGACTTTAGACAGAACTGCCGAACTCTCGATAAATATTTTGAAAAATTTTTATAATGGTGAAGTTTCCTTTGATTCTGGTTGGAGGCAGACTGAAGCTCTACGTTATCAAGGAAGTGTGGCCCTTGGAAGAGATGTCGCTAAACAAGGCGAGGCTCTATTCCAAAGATCTGCCGAAATTCGCACAGAGTTGGCTCACCGAAAGGGTTATCGCACTTGGGCTGAATATGTACTGGCTACGTATGCACGCCATCACTTTGAGGGTTTGAAAACCGTGAGTGATTGGCAACGATTTCTTCAAAAAACTTTAGATGACACCCAAGAGGCAACAAGAATTTTCTTAGAGAAGAGAATAGGCGAATTTGGAGGCTCTCTGGAAAAAGCTCGACCAAGTCAGCTGGCTTTTTTTAATCTTCCTGCGGGCGTTCTCGTAAAAGATTATTTTCCTAAAGAAGAGATCGAAAAAAGCTGGGTGAAAGCCATGAAAGAAAGTGGTTTTTCTTCTGACTTAATCGACACTATTCACCGTGATATGTATTCTCGCCCCAAAAAATATAATCACGCTTACCTTTCTTATAATGTGCCTGCTCGTCCAAAGGTTATAAGAGTTTCTGCTACAGAACTCAGAGCTGAACTTCCGGATCCGAAGAATAAATCAGAATGGATCCCCATGGGTTTGGATATTGTCGAAAGTATGCGCACCGACGGGATCGCTGGCACCAGGACTATGCTTCACGAAGGTGGACATGGTTTGGAACACGGAAGCGCGGGTCCAGGAGATGCTTGGGGTAACGGAAATTCAAACGCTTATTCAGAAACACATTCGAAGATGATGGAGTTGTTTCTTCAAGATCCCGAATTTCTAGTTCATATCGGTAAAAACCGAGAAGGGCAGAGTCTAGAAAAATCAGTCGCCGAACGTTTTGTTATGGAAACTCAGGTTAATAAACTTCTTTCGCTACGCCAACTCTCTTCAAATAGTCTCATGGATCTTGAACTCTGGAATTTTGAGTTCGGGCCCGAAAAGGAACGCTTCGTTGATCGTGCGAAGAGACTCTATGGCGTTGCGTCAGAAAATATTACTCAAATTAAATCTCCTCCCATTGATGGTATCGACCCTCGATATGCTTTTTTTAGTACCGATCATTTCTATTCTGGACGATGTCGGTACTGGGGTTATGCCGGAGCGGAAATCGCTGCGGAGATGATCATGAACTCACTACTTGATCATTTAGAAAAAACTACAGGAAGAAGAACTGTCGCCCGGCAGCCGGGAATTGCTAATTATTTAATCAAAGGCATTTTTGAAGACGGCGGAAAAGTTCCATTTCCGCTTTCGATTGAAAAGCTAACTCAAAAAGCTTATTCGCCGGATATGATTGTGAAGAAGGCCGTGAAGGCCGCGCAAAAATATTCGTCCTGCCCTGAGGATTTAGCAAAACTCATTTTGCCTACGCCGTAGTGCCTGAATTTAATTATTCAGAAAAGATTCCGAAGAAATCGGAACCGCGCGGCTGTCGACGATCCAGCTCACAAAGGCTTCGACACATTGACCATCGAGTTGTGTGCCAGAACTCTTTTGAAGTTCTTTGATGGCGATCTCTGTCGACATTCGTCTTCGATAAGGCCGGTCACTCGTCATCGCATCCCAAGTATCAGCCACTTGGATGATGCGCGCACCCAGAGGAATTTGATCGCCTTTTAATCCGAGTGGGTAGCCGCTTCCGTCTTGTCGTTCATGATGATGTTGAATGAGCGGAATATGTTCTTTTAAAAAAGTGAGCGACGAGAGAATCGTTGCCGCTAAATCCGGATGCGATTGCATGAGTTCAAATTCTTCTTTCGTGAGGCCCGACGGCTTTAATAAAATGCGATCGTAAACGCCAATTTTTCCGATATCGTGAAGAAGGCTTGCGTCGTGAAGAATGTCGAGTTCTCTTTGTGGAAGTCCCAAATATTTACCGATCGCCATACTATATTTATTCACGCGATCGGAATGTCCTTTCGTATAGGAATCTCTCGCTTCGAGTGCTTGAACGAGAGCGCCAATCGATTCAATGACGTTTCGATCGATGGTCGATGAAGCGATTTGAACTTCGTTATAAAGTTGTTCGATCGTATTCAGCTGATAATTTTGCTTTTTCGTCTGCTTTTGAACCCTCCTATAATAGAGAGAGCCGAAGATCATTCCACCAATGCTAATTCCACCGAGAATGTCATAGAAGAGATGGTGTAGATACATCCTTGGAAACTTAGCATAGATTCTCCTCGCCCGCAGGGAGGGCCATAAACACCTAAAATTCCTATGATTTTTTTGTGGTTACGACTACCTTTTATCATAAAAAGCGGGGCAAATACTAGTGTTGCGGGATTCTCAATATTTTAATCCGAAATCAAAATCTACTGAACGAACGCATCGTTACGGAGAGAATGTCCATTTACTCTCGGATCCGTATCACGAAAATCTGCTCGCGAGATTTTCAGTCGATCAAACGGTTCAACCTGAAATCAATCGCCTGGCAAGAGAGCTTTCAAGTTTTTTAGCCATTCAAGCCATCAATGCGCTTTTTCCGCGATCAAAAACAGCAGTCAAAACTCGAATGAAAAGTTTTCATCGAGAGGCTGAATTTGAAGCGAGTCTTTTATCGAATGACGAAAAAGCGGTGGTCGTTGACTTAATGAGGGCTGGAATTATTCCATCACTTGTTTGTTATGAAATTCTTCATCGTTTTTTAAAGCCCAAAAATATTCGTCAAGATCATATTTTTTTAGATCGAAAGACGAATGCAAAGGGAGAAGTGATTGGCGTAAAGATGGGCGGGCATAAAATTGGAGGACCCGTCAAAGACGCTTTCGTTTTTCTTCCAGACCCGATGGGAGCCACGGGGACAACGATCGTTTCTGTTTTGGAACTCTATAAAAACGGTCTTTCAAAACTAAATCCTTTGTTCAAGGGGAAACCCAAAAAATTCATCGCGCTTCACTTTATTGTTACTCCCGAATACTTAAAAAGAGTTGAGCCGTTCTCCGATATTCTTGAAATTTTTGCCCTCCGGCTGGATCGAGGACTTAGCGATGAGAAAGTTTTAAAATCGGAACTTGGAAAATTTTGGAACAAAGAGCGTGGACTCAATGCAAATGATTATATTGTGCCCGGTGCCGGCGGCATTGGTGAAATTTTAAATAACTCCTTCGTATAGAAAGATAATGATGAGCAAAGATTTTAAAGTTCTCATTCATGAAAAAGAGATTGGTAAACGCGTTCATGAGCTCGGTGCCCAAATTTCTGAGCATTACAAAAAAAAAGGTGCAGAGTGCCTTTATATTATTGGCGTTTTAAAAGGGAGTTTCATTTTTTTATCGGATCTCGTCCGTTCTCTCAGTATTCCGTGTGAAATCGATTTTCTTGAAGCGTCGTCTTACGGAGCGAGCACGGTCTCTTCTGGAGAGGTGAAGCTCGTTCGTGATATTCGTTTTTCGATTAAAGATCGCGACGTGCTGATTGTTGAAGACATTTTAGATACCGGCCATACGATGGAATATTTATTGAAACATTTAAGTGCGCAGAAACCGAAGTCACTATCTATTTGTTCCTTTTTAGATAAACCGTCGCGACGAAAAACTGCGGTGAAGGCGGACTTTCTGGGCTTTACGATCGATGATCATTTTGTGATTGGTTATGGGCTGGATTTCAACAATCGTTATCGAGAGGTCCGCTCGGTTGTGATCTATGAACCGAATTAATAGGTTCTAAAAATTTGAAGGAGAAAATGAAATGAAAGAAATTTCCAAGATATCCACGGATCAGGCGCCTCAAGCTTTGGGGCCTTATTCTCAAGCCGTTAAAGTCGGAGACTTTTTGTTTTGTTGCGGACAAATTCCGATCGATCCGAGTAATCAACAAGTCATTACGGGGGATATCAAAGTTCAAACGGAGAGAGTTTGTCTCAATATAAAAGCGGTTCTCGAAAAAGCTGGGCTTGATTTCTCGAGAGTCGTCAAATCGACTTGTTATCTCAAAGATATGAATCAGTTTACTGCTTTTAACGAAGTCTACGAAAAATTTTTGGGTATTTCGAAGCCAGCCAGAACAACGATTGAGGTCGCAAGACTTCCTAAAGATGTGAGTGTTGAAATCGAAGTGATTGCGGCTTTTTAAATTCTATGTCGGTATCCGGTCTTCTCAGCACTATGAATCTTCCGGAGCTTCTCCAATGGGCGAAGTTTGGGCAAAAAACGGGATCCGTCGTGCTCGAGAGAAAGGGATTCGTCAAAAAAATATTCGTTGAGGGTGGACTCATTGTTTCTGCGAGTTCAAATGACCCGAAAGAATATCTGGGGCAAGTTCTTCTCTGCTTTGGTTGGGTCACGGAAGAACAACTTAAAGAGGCGTTTCAAAACCAATCTGATAATAAGCAGCTCTTAGGACGGGTACTCGTTGAAAAATACGGAGTTAAAGCAGATCAGATCAAGAAAGCGCTAAGAATTAAAATTGAAGAAACGGTTTATGATTTATTTTTATGGGAAGACGGAAAATTTATTTATTCGGACGGGATACCTCAAATCGCAAAGCACGATAGGCTCGATAATCCCATTACAATCGATCATGTGATTTTAGAAGGCGCGAGACGTGTCGATGAATGGAAAGAATTTAAAAAGACTTTTCCTACGGATGACGTGGTCTTTGCTCTCAAAGGTGAGCGAAGAACGATTGGCGATCTTGCCAAAGATTTTATCATTCAAAAAATCTATGAAGGAATCGACGGCGGGAAATCCATTCGCCGCATTCTTCTGGAAAGTCGAGCGCCTGAATATCGAGGCCTAGAAGGTTTTGCCAAACTTTATTGGGGCGGTTTCATCGAGGCGATCAAAAAGACTGTGGAGCGCGTCGAAGTCGCTAAAAGCAGCTCG
Organism: Bacteriovoracaceae bacterium; assembly: GCA_028287765.1. GTDB lineage: Bacteria > Bdellovibrionota > UBA2394 > UBA2394 > UBA2394 > JAQBPA01. The sequence goes on along the minus strand of JAQBPA010000117.1, from coordinate 41,066 downwards.
GCTGATTTACTGAAGCGCGCGATCGAATTGTTTAAAACCAAAGAGTTTGAAAAGTCTTACTCTTTAATCGATGAACTCATTTTGAATGATCCGGCTAACGAAGAGGGGCAAACACTTTTTAAAGTCGTTCGTGAAGCCTATCTCAAAAAACTATATGAAATTTGTCCGGCGGAAGCGATTCCAGAAATCGCCATTGATTTTTCTGATCTGAATGAGAAATTATTTAGTTCTCTCGAGGGCTTTTTGGCTTCTCGGATTAACGGACATTGGGATATTAAGAGTCTGATTATGATTTCACCTCTTCCCGATTTAGAATCTCTAAAAATCATGAAACGTTTTTTGGACGAAGGTGTGATCAAACTAAAGAGACAAGACCAAAGGAATGAAACGAAATGAAAAAACTTCGAAGAGCAACAGATTCAGGTAGGGAAGATCCAGAAAACGCAACGGTTGATCAAATTTCTCTTTTTGACCAAAAGACCGTAACGCTGAGAGGCTGGATTGCCAATTTTAGAAGTTCTGGAAAGATTGCCTTTCTTCAAATCAGAGACGGAACGGGCATCATTCAGTGTGTGGGGGATGTGCAGGAGCTTGGGCCTGAGAAGTTTGAGAAATTAAAGGCACTCACGCTCGAGTCTTCCTTAATAGTTGAGGGAGTCGTCCGAAAAGACGCTCGATCTAAAATCGGTTATGAAATTGGTCTCAAAGATTTTGAAATTTTAAATATCTCTCCCGAATTTCCGATCGGAAATAAAGAGCATGGGGTAGCGTTCTTAATGGAGCATCGGCATTTGTGGCTGAGAAGTTCTCGGCAGGTTGCGCTTCTTCGCGTTCGTTCCGAAGTGATTCGTGCGATTCGTGATTATTTTGACGGCCGAGGTTTTTATCTGATGGATTCTCCCATTCTGACGCCCAATGCATGCGAAGGGACGTCGACTCTTTTTGAAACGCCTTATTTTGACGACAAAGCCTATCTGACTCAAAGCGGGCAGCTCTACGGCGAGGCCAGCGCTCTTGCTCTTGGCAAGATTTACGTTTTTGGTCCCACCTTTCGCGCAGAAAAATCGAAAACGAGACGACATTTGACCGAATTTTGGATGGTCGAGCCGGAAGTAGCGTTCATGGATATTTACGGCGATATGGATCTCGCCGAAGATTTTGTGGAGTACGTCGTTCAGCGAACGATTAAGAATCGAAAAACAGAACTCGAATATTTGGAGCGAAATTTAGAACCGCTCTCTCGAGTTCGAAAACCATTTCCAAGAATTACTTACGAAGCCGCGATTGATATTTTAAATAAAAATGGAAAGCCGGCAGCATTCGGAGATGATTTTGGCGGAGATGAAGAGACGGTCATTTCTCAGCAGTTCGATCGGCCGGTGATGATTCATCACTATCCACTGGCGATCAAAGCTTTTTATATGAAGCAGAGCGAAGAGAATCCAAAACTTGCCGCTTGCGTCGATATGATTGCGCCCGAAGGTTACGGCGAAATTATCGGAGGCGGACAGCGAGAAGATAATATGGAAAAACTTGTGAAGCGACTTGAAGAGCAGAAGCTCCCGAAAGAAGCTTTCGAGTGGTATCTCGATCTGAGACGTTTTGGCTCGGTACCTCATGCAGGATTCGGCCTTGGAGTCGAGCGAACGGTCGCCTGGATCACAGGAGTTCCTCATGTGCGCGAGACGATTCCCTTTCCACGAATGATGGAGAAGATTTTTCCGTAAGTAGGCCGAGCTCTCGTCTTGCAGAAACGCAAGCGATCCGGTACTTCGGCTTCTTAGAGCTATGAAGGGCGTGTTTTCTTATTTCAAGGGACTTTGTTTTTTTTGCGGGATTCTGTTTTCTGCTTTTATTCCACTTAGAGCCAATGATCTCTTTTGTTTAAGTTCTCTGACAAAACTAGCGGGGCTCGGTAGACCCAGTGCTGAAGAGACTCAAAAGCTGCTGGCCAGTTTTAAATGGTCGGAGATCAATTGGGCGGAACTTTCGGTCTATTTTGACCCTGGAAAAATATCGCGCGACCATCCTTTTTTTCCTACCCGCGAGAAGATTTTAGAAATTTTTAAAGTGGACGCCTCAAAGCCAGAGGAAGTGGCGTTTTTTCGAGAAAATTTAATTTCTTTGGCGGCCTTATTTTCAAATTCAGAAACTGTCGAAAATATTTCTAAAGATCATTTGCCTGAAGCCTTCCTTCAGGCGGATGGGGTTGAATTGGAAATAAAAAAAGGCGTAAAGATGTCTCGTCTCGAGGCATTGGAATTTTTCGTTTCTCGCAGACTTCTTTATCTTTCTAAAAATCCTTCAAGCGCAGTAACGCTCGCTTTTTCAGATGTAGAAAAGAGGTCCGGTTATCGTTTTGACTCGCGACTCTTGAGCGCTGTCAAATGGTTGGGCCGCCTTCCAACGAGAACTCGCCAGATGACTCAACTTTTGAAGGAGCCTGTTGCTGCTGCTCAGATTCCTTGGAACGAATTCGTCTATTTTGTGAGTCGATATTTAGTAAATTGGAATATGAATCACTCCGCACTGTCCGACGAGGCAACGCAAAAGTTTGCCTTTGTTCTGGAGAACGCGCCTCTCGCGGACAAAAAAGATGTGCTGCTTCCGGAGCTCACCGAAAAATATCGATTAGAAATTGTGAAAAATTTTACGTTAGCCATGACGGTCGCTCAAATCATTGACCGTAAATCGGGTCCCATTGCTTTACCGGAATCGGCTGTAACAGAGGACGTCGTGGCCGCTCTTTTAGAGCGACAAAATACAAAAACTTTCGACGCGCGGGAAAGTGCTAAAAATATATTTGAAGAATCAAAAGTTCGGCTTATTGCAGCTTTAAAAATGGATGCAATTTTTCTTAGGAATATGATTTCGGATCTTGAAGAAAAATATCAAACGCTCGACTCACTGTTAAATGAAGACGCTAAAATAGGAAGCAAAGTGAGAGCAGAACTCGATCAATCTGCCCTTTCATGGACAGAGCGACTCAATAGTGAGTACAAACTGTTTAACGTTTACAAACGGAGTTCGAACGAGAAAATTAAAAAGGCCGCAGAAGATTATGTAAGGGTCTATCGTCCTGCGCGCACTTCGCAGAGATTTCAATACTCTCGTTTGCCAGAAAAATATCATGAAATTTATGAAACAGATGCACGCGTAAAATTGGCTGGCTCAAAAGTTTCTCGCAAGGCTGAAGCGGATGATAAACGGGACCGAAACAAACGAATGAGTGACTTTGCGGAAGCTGCCCAAAATTTTGCATTCAGTCCCACAACCATTTTATCCCTAGGAAATGCTACATTGATGACCGCTCAAATTCTGGGCCAAATTAAGGGTGCGGGAATATTAAATTCCAAAAAATCGGCTTGGGGTAGTGCGATCCTGTCCTTGGCCATCATGACTTTTGTGATTGAAATGAATAAGACGAGCGTTCCTGTTCCATCGGAACTTAAAGATATGTTTAGCCAGCTAAAAATTCTCACAGAAGACACGGAGTTTGAAAATAAAAGTTATACTTTCGTTCAGCACGCTCATGGCGGAATTAATTCCGCAGACAAAAAATACTTGGATGATTTCTTTCATGATCCCGGCAACGCCTCGAGGGAGGCTGGATGGCAGCGTCGATTTCGTAATCGTCAGCATACAGAAGGCTACTTGGACCCGTATGTTTTTTTTGAACGAGAGTTTCCTATCATCTCTCATCATATGAACAACCGACGAATTGAAGAGCTTCAACCGGAAGTGGATGCAGAATACTATGAATTATTAAAACTTATTCGAGAGGCCAAAATAGCTGAAAGAAAAAATAGCTTCAGAATATTGTCGCGCGTTGTTAAATCTAAAACGGATGATAAAACTTCAACCAACGCACCTTCAGTTGTGCCGAAGGCAGCAGGGAAAAACTAAATTTAGTGACTCTTTAGTTTTATGGAATTTTGCCCGTAAGTCAGAATGGTTTGATCATCGGCTAGGTAGTTTTTAAAAAAATAATTCAATCGGTCAAACCAGGAATGTTCCGAGAGTGTCACCCAATCGGCTAGATCTTGAATTTCTTTTAAATTCAGTTCTAAGAGAGATCTCTCTGCGTGGGGGCCAAATTTTTGAGATCTGCGTGTGAATCGCAGCCATTCAAGAAAGCGCACTTCATAGATTAAACTCGCGCCACCTTCTCCACATTTCGTGTAGGCAAAAAGAATCGCTACGATTTCGTTTCTGAGGCAGGCTTCAATTTTTTTGATTGGGCTCGCGCTGTTTTTTAAAACTTTCAGTTTTCCAGATTTAAAATCGAGGTAATGCCCGACTTCATGGGCGACCGAGTCGGCAGTCGCGATGATCATATTGGATTCAGCATCAAAGAAGCCATGACAAACCGTTTGACCCGTTTCAGCTTGCAACTCCTTCACAGATTCAAAAACTTTGATCGTGGGTTCGCCCTTTTCGGTGGGGATGGTGAAAGCCATCAATTGATTTTACCGTAGCTTCAAAACACCGTCGTCCGGCACTGCAGCAAGGGGTCAGGCCCAGAAGGTGCCACACTAGTTTTTTCGGGCCTGACCCCTTGCCGGCTTCGTTCGTTTGTTAGATGCTGTGCAGCAGATGCTTTTTTCAGATATCGAAGGAAAAATTTCTTCTCAGGCCCCGAGTGTTTCGCTTTTGGATCATGGATTTTTATTTGGCGATTCTCTTTATGAGGTTGTTCGGCTCTACGATCGAAAGATCTTGGCATGGGCAGAGCATCGAGACCGTCTTCTTAGAGGAGGCGATAAACTGGGTATTGATATTCGAAGTTATCTTCCAACGATCGAAAAGCGAATGTCAGACCTTCTTATTTCTTTGACAGAACCCAGTGCAGCGCTACGCATGATCATTACAAGGGGTGTCGGAAAACTGCATATCGATTACCGCACCTGTGCAGTTGCCTCTATATATATGGCGGCTTGGAAGTTCGATTTGGCTGCGCAGCCTAAAGAAGTGCGCCTCTGGGTATCGACGGTTCGTCGAAACGCAATCACCGCTCTTGATCCTTCTATCAAAAGTGGAAATTACCTGAACAACGTAATGGCTTATAAAGAAGCTCTCGAAAATAAATTTGATGATGCTGTGATGTTGAATCCCGAGAACGAAGTGACCGAATTGACCACGAGTAATATCGGATGGATCAAGGCTGGAAAAGTTTTCACGCCTCGGATTGACGCCGGCATTCTGCACGGAATTACAAGGAAGCTTCTCCTTGAAGTGGTCGATATCACTGAAGACTATTTTGAATTAGAAGATTTGATGTCGGCGGACGAAGTTTTTGCGCTGTCCACTTTTAAGGAAGTTGTTCCGGTTGTCGAAATTGGAACGCCGGAAGGTCAAAGAAAGACTTTTTCTCCCGGAGCTGTTACTTTAAAGCTTCAGTTGGATTTGAGAAAAAAAATCGAGAAGAAATTAGCTGACGAGAGGGTGCTTTTTTGAAATCTGAAGCTCAAAACTTTTCTTGGAAACAAGTTCTTAGGCCTATTCATTGGGTGACAGCTCTAGTTGTCTTTATTTTGGACCAGGTTTCTAAGTTCGCCGTCGTGACCTATATTCAAATGGGAGATCGAGTTCAGCTTTTTCCGACGATTAATCTGATCCATACTACAAATCGAGGAGCTGCTTTTGGAATGTTCCACCATTCAGGAGCGATCTTTCGACTTTTCTTTTTTGGTGCCGTAACGGTGATCTGTCTTTATATGCTTCTCTATTGGCTTGGAACCACGCCTCAATCTGAAAAATTACAGCGTTTTTGTCTCGCACTGATCTTGGGCGGAGCTTTTGGAAATTTATTTGATCGAATGGCTTATGGCGAAGTGACTGACTTTATCGATTTTTATATCGGCAACTATCACTGGTATACTTTTAATATTGCGGACAGTGCCATTTCTGTGGGTGTCACTCTTCTACTTTTTACAATGCTTTTTGGATCCAAATCGAAATCTAAATTCGATAATAAAAAATCGGGTAAGTAGATGAAGCCTTTTCTTTTCGCAAATACGCTCTTTGAAACTCCCACTTACTATGTTCTCTATCTTCTCGCCTTTTTGGGCGCTATTTTGCTCGGCACTTATAAAGCGAAAAAAGATGGTTTGAGTCCTGTGCGGGCAGTGGACTTAGGAATCGTCATTTTTATTTCGGGTGTGATTGGAGCTCGTCTATTTCACATTTTAATCGAGGCACCCAAATATTATTTGGCGCATCCTATTCGTGTTTTTTATTTCTGGCAGGGGGGTGTTGTTCTCTACGGCGGAATCATTATCGGAATTCTTGCGAGTTATCTTTTTATCCGTGCGCTTAAGGAGCCTCTAGGTCGATGGGCGGACGTGGTTGCACCTTGTCTGCTTCTTGGAATCGGAATCGGCCGCGTAGGTTGTCTGGCGGCGGGATGCTGTTATGGAAGTGAAACTCAGTTATTTTGGGGAATGGTGTTTACGGATCCTCGTTCGGCTGCACCTCTTGGCATTCCGATTCATCCGACGCAGGCGCTTGAGATGCTCTTTGGATTTATTTCTTGTTTTATCTTTTTAAAAGTTTTTCGGGGTCCTACGAAATGGCCTGGCGTTTCTTTTGTGATGATGTTGCTTGTTTATTCTGTTTTTAGATTTTTTATTGAATTTTTGCGTGGGGATATTGATCGGGGGGTTTACTTTCAGTCGGCGCTTTCGACTTCGCAGTTGATTTCTTTGGTTTTGATTGTTGGGTGTGTTGGGTGGCTTGCCAGCCGGGTTAAGTTTTTTGGTAAAAAACTTAACTAAAAACTTTTCGATCGGGCGGCCGGGCGGTCGGGCGGGAGTCGAATCTGCGGGCGAGCGTGAACGGGGCTTGGGTGAGAAAACTCGCTCATTGTCGATTCAATTAAATTCTGAACTTTGTCCGCGTGATGCTTCTTCGGCATGGGTCTTTTTTCTCTCGCATGGCTTACTTGCCTGCCTTAGGAGTTTTTCACCCATGCCCCGTTCACGTTCGTCCTCGGTTCGACTCCCGTCCGACCGCTAATACAAATACAAAGACCAAATCAAAATTAAATCTTAAATCAAAGACATTCTGTTTTTATTTTTTTATTTTTGAAAATAAACTTAGTGCGTTTTTTGAGGTCGTATTTGTTAGTTCTTCTAGGCTTATTTTTTTGAGGTCGGCTAGGAATTTTGCTGTGTGTTCTATGAAGGCGGATTCGTTTGTTTTTCCTCGCATGGGGACTGGGGCTAGGAATGGGGAATCCGTCTCTAGTAGGACTCTGTCTAATGGGAGAGACAGAAATACATTTCTTAAATCTTGGGCATTTTTAAATGTCACGATTCCGGAGAAGGAGATCCAGATTTTTTTGGTTAGGCCGAAATTGGCTAGGTCTTGGGTTCCGGTGAAACAGTGGAATACGGCTGGGCCTTCGAAGTTTTTTAGTAAATCTTTTGTGTCCTCTTCGGCGTCTCTTGTGTGGATGGTGAGGGGGAGTTTATATTTTTCGGCTAATTTTATATGCCATTTGAAAACGGAGATTTGGGCTTCTCTTGAGGAGTGTTTGTAGAAATAATCTAATCCGGCTTCGCCTACTCCTACACATTTGGGGTGGGTGAGTAGGGATTCGATTTCTTTTAAAATTTCTTCGTTTTTTCCTAAGGCTTCGGCGTCGTGGGGGTGAATGCCTGCGGTGAAATAAACTTCCGGGTGGGCTTCGGCTAAATCTTTGGCTCTTTGGAAAGCATTTTTTGATGTGCCTGAGCCGATATCGATTATGTAGTCACAGACCTTGAGCGCTCTCGCTACTACTTCTGCTCGGTTGTCGTTAAATTCTTCGGAGGAGAGATGGGTGTGTGTGTCGATCAGTTTCATATCGTTTCAGTAAAACTTTTTGCCCAGGCTCGGTCCCAAACTAGTCTTGGATTTAAATTTCTGGCGAGTTCGGGGATGGTTTGTTCGAGATACGGACTTAGATTCATCCAGTGGCCTGGATATTTTTTTTCTGCGGACTTTTGTAGGAGTTTTTGAAAAGTTGCTTTTGTTTTTTGCCTGTCCTTTAAAAGTGTATCCATTTCTTTTTGAATAAAGAGTTCATTACATTCTGCGATAAATCTAAAAAGATTTTCTTCTTCGTCTGTCAGATTAATCGGAGCGCCGGTCTCTGGAATTTTATAAAATAGACAGCGAGAGCGAATCGTTTGTAGAAGACTTAGCTTTGAATTCACTCCCAGCACTAAAACCCAGTGTGGAAGCGGTTCTTCTAATGTTTTTAATAAGGCATTTTGAACGAACACACTTGCTTCTTGAGCATCGTCGTATGAAAAAAATCGGACCTTGGATTGGAATGGACGCTGTCTTAGTTGAAAAAGTTTCTCTCGGAGTTCTTCGATTTTTACGGCGCTGTTTAGGGCTAGCCAATCCGGGTGAAAACCTTTGGTCACCTGTTTACAGGACCTGCAAGTGCCGCAAGCCGTTTGCGTTTCACACAGAGCGTAGCCGGCCATTTTTAAAATGAGAGTTGTGCGTTCAGAGCCGCCTTCTAATATGAGAGGCGATGGAAATTTTTTTTGTTTAAAAAAATTCTCGAGCATCAGACACTTTTCCGCTTAATTAGTTTTAGTACGTCTTTTAAAATCATCTTGTGGATCACTTGTCGATCCAAATTTGCTGAGTAGAGATGAAAGCGCTTATCTCTTTTGGCGAGTTTTAAATAACCGGCGGCCACTCGACGGTGGAACGAGTCTTTTTCGAGCTCAATTCGGTCTTTCGTCTTTCGATTTTGAAGGCGCGTCTTGGCATCGGAGCCATTCAGCAAAACAATAAAATCTGATTTCACGCCATTCGTCGCAAGCTCATTCGCAAAGGTGACTTCTTTCTCAGGAATTCCCCGACTGGCACCTTGATAAACAAGGCTCGATTCGGCAAACCGATCGCAAAGAATGATTTCGCCGGCCTTTAGCCGTGGGCGAATTACAGAATGACAAAGTTCAGCGCGCGATGCTTCAAAAAGAAGGAGCTCAGTTCGGTGGCTCATCTCTTTCGTTTTTATCATGTCGCGGAGTTCTTCTCCTAATTTGGTTCCACCTGGCTCTCGAGCCAAATGAATTTTATAACCAAGCTTTTGGAGCGCTTTACTGAGAAGGGCAATTTGAGTCGATTTGCCGACCGCTTCTCCTCCTTCAAATGTGATTAGGACTCCCTTCGCCATAAGCGTTCAAAGCTTAACCCAAACAACCAAAGATTTGTTATCCAATTTTGTCGAAAATTTGCTAGTGTTTGGCCATGAAAAGACTTCTTACTTCTATCGCATTTTTGAGTTTTATCGCTCTTTCTTTCACCGGTTGCGGGGTTCAATCCATTCCCACACAGTTAAACGAAGTGGACGCGGCTTGGTCGGAAGTTCTCAATCAGTACCAAAGAAGGGCCGACTTAATTCCTAATTTAGTCGAAGTCGTGAAGGGCTACGCTAAGCATGAAAAGGAAACGCTTGAGAGTGTGATTGCAGCCCGTGCGTCGGCGACTCAGATTAAACTTGATGCCAAAGACTTAAATGAGGCGAATTTGAAAAAATTCCAGCAAGCTCAAGATCAATTAAAAGGTTCTCTTTCGAGGCTGATGCTTGTTGCTGAGCAGTACCCCAATTTGAAAGCGGATCAAAATTTTAGAGATCTTCAGATACAACTCGAAGGAACTGAAAATCGAATCACCATCGCGAGACAAAGATATATCGAACAAGTGAAAATTTTTAATAATCTCGTTTCTGTTTTTCCAACTAATATTGCCAATTCCTTTTTCTTTCACTACGACAAAAAACCACAGTTTAGCGTTGAAAATGAAGGTGAGCTGAAGAAGCCCCCGACAGTGAAGTTTTGATGCTGCTAGGTTTCCATCGTTTTTTTCTATTTGCTTTCGTCCTTCTTTTTTCTGCTTCGGTTTTTGCCGAACGAAAAATTCCTGAACTCTCCGGACCCGTGATGGACGAAGCGGGTTTTCTTTCTCCTGGTGAACGGCAGAGCTTATATCAACTCCTCAGAAGTTTTTTTCCCAAAATTCAGCTTCAGATTTGGACTATTGAGAGCCTTGACGATGAGCCTATCGAGAATCTTTCGATTCGCGCTGTCGATAAATGGAAGCTTGGTACTAAAAAAGAAGATAAAGGAATTCTCATTCTCGTTTCTAAAAAAGAAAGACGAATGCGAATAGAAGTCGGGCAGGGCCTTGAAGGAGATATTCCGGATGCGCTTGCCGGAAGAATTGTGGATCAGATTATGAAGCCCGCGTTTAAAGCAGGTGCCTACGCGACCGGTTTTGAAAACGCCGCGCAGTTTATTTATCAAAAAGCAACGGGAGGGCCAGCTCCTGAACTGCAAGAAACTCCTCAGCCGTCAGAGCCCAAGATTAATTTTATTTTTGTTTTGATATTTTTTGGAATCATTGGGCTGATTAATTTCTTATCGAGACGAAGAGGCTATTACGGGGGCGGTGGTTTTTACGGAGGTGGATTTGGTGGCGGAAGTTCCGGCGGTGGCGGATGGAGTGGCGGCGGCGGGGGCTTTAGTGGCGGCGGCGCTTCAGGAGATTGGTAATATATGAAAAAGCTGACGGCTGAATTTAAAAAAAAGATTGAGCAAAAAATTTCTGAACTCGAATTGCATACCTCAGTCGAATTTGTTCCGATCGTGGCTCGTCAAAGTTCCTCCTATTCTCTTTGGAAAATAATTTATGCGCTTCTTACCTTTTCTTTCACGCTTTCGCTGGTGACGATTAAAGAATATTTTTTGCCTCCGCACTATAAATTGCTGAGTGCGATTGTGATTACGGCCGTTATTATCCTGATTTTTTCATGGAAATGGGCCTTTCGCCATCTTCTGCCGCGTCACGTAATCCTTCAAGCGGTGGAAAAAAATGCCTTTCATCTTTTTTTACAGGAAGAAATTTTTGATACCCCACATCGAACGGGAGTTCTCATTCTCATCTCAGAATTCGAACAAGCGGTTTATATTTTGGCTGATAAAGGATTCAATAAAAAAGTCGAGCATCGAGAATGGACAGAGCTTGGTATCTTGCTTGCGAAAGATTTCTCAAAGCGATCGGAAGGTGACACTTTTCTTTTAGCTCTTGAACAACTGGCAAAGCGCTTGTCGGCTGATTTTCCTCCTTATGCAAATGAGAAGCCTCGTCTTCGAAATGGCGTTCGGGAAGTTTAGTTTAAGTTTACTGAAGGGTGCGAGTGTTGAGAGCGGCTTCGAGAGACTTTTGTTTTGTGGCAAGTCCTGAAATTTGACCTTCTATTTGGGAGTTTGAACTAGCGAAATCAGGATCTGCCTTTTGCCTTTCGAGCACAGAAATGGCCTGCCTTATATAGCGAAGCTGAGATTCCGCTCGCTTGAAAGGGATCGCATCCAGATTTTTTTTAGCTTCTTCGAACTGATGTTGAATACTTTCTCGAATGGAATTATTGGAAGCGTTTGCATTCGCTTGGTCTTGCAAGTCTTTCATCTCGGAATTGAGCCGATCGGTATCTGCCACAAGGTCTTTTTCGTCTTTATCTAACTGAGATTTTAACGAGTCAATTTCAGATTGATAGAGGGACGTAAGCGCTGAGGGATTTTTTGCTTCCGGTTTTTGTCGTTCAAGTGTTGCAGGAGTGATCGTATCTGGACTCACGAGCAAAGAATCACAAGAGGACGGCGTCGTGCTGATTCCAACGGCAATTCCACTATTGGAACAAACAAGATTGATCGGAAGTGCAAATGAAATTCCTTGCTCACCCAGTGACGTCATCGAATTGATTCCGACGACTTCAAGTTTTTGATTGATCATGGGGCCGCCACTATTTCCACGATTGATCGCAGCATCCGTTTGAATATAGGGAACTCCGCTAATCACGCGCCCGACATAACTCACAATTCCGCGAGTCACGGTAAAGGATAATCCGCCGGGATTTCCAATCGTGATCACCGGTTGGCCAGGAAAAAGCTCGTTGGCATTTCCAAGGTTCAGAAATTCGCCGGCCGCAATTGGAATTTTCAAAAGAGCCGCATCGAGATGTTTATCCTCCCTTATTTTTTCAGCTTTAAATTGCCGGCCGTCTCTTAAAATGACAATCGGCTCAGCCATTTGGGAGGTGACATGAGAGTTAGTAAGTAAATAGCCATCCGCCGTGATAAGAAAGCCAGAGCCAAGACTATTACTATCTCGAATAAAGACCGATGCATTTAAAATATGCTCCATTTCATTTCGATCGAAAGTTTTTTCATTTTGAATTGCCTGTCGATTGAGTTCTGAATTCGGTTGCACAGCATTATTATTCCGAGCCGAATCGGATTCTGTAATCTCGTGGAGGGCCTGGCGAATGTTTTCGTCGGTCGCGGTGGGCTCTTCCTGCTTTTTCTTTGACCAGAAAGCTATTCCAACGGTCATCGTGATGAGGAGCAACATTAAGTAAACGAATTGAATATGGTTTTTCGTTACAGGCTTTTCCTCTATAAAAGACATATTCGAAGGCATACCACCTTGAAGTTTCGTCTCCACTTTAAAATCAGTGAGTGATTTAGAAAACCTCTCTGCATCCAAAAAAGAAAGATCCCACGCAAGTGTGAGCGGAGTTTTTGCGAGTTCGGCTTTAGATTGTGAATAATTGAGGAGCGAGAGATGACGAAATGATTTTTTATCGATTGCATTCCAGCTTTTAAAAAACTGGTGAGTTTGCTTTTCGTCGAGAATTGAGTTGTGGATGACGGAGTAGAGAATATGCCGATTACAATGTCGGCATATACGAGCCTCTAAAGCTACTTTCTCCCCACAATATGGACACCCGACCACATCAATATTTTAACCTCAAAAGTGTGAGCAGTGGCGGGATTTAAAAAACTCAATAATAACGCGAGTTTTGCGTCAGGTGGGGTCAAACCGGTTAGGAGCCAGGTTAATTCCAACCTGGCTCCTAACCGGTTTGACCCCACCTGGACCGATTATTCTGCGTCGATGCCTAAACTTTGCTCGAAGAAAACATCCTGATTAATCGCCGTATGTGCGTCGACCGAAACGGAGAGCGTTTGCGAACGATAACCGGGGGCAGAAAATTTTAAATCGTAGGTGCCTGGAATAAGCAGCTTATTGTAAAAGCCGTTCTTCGCCATTCGAGGTTTTTCATCTCTATATTTAATTCCATCAAGAGAAACAGATCCATTCACAGGTAGGCCCGTTTTTGCGTCTAGCATTCGGCCGCGTGCTTGAGGACCTGTCAGTAATTGATTGATTAAAAATTCCCAGCCAGCGCGTTGACCTTCGACGGTTTTATTTCGCCATTTATCATAGTTCGGCTGAAATCCTTGGGCCGAGCTATTCATTTCAACCACGTAGGCGAGCGTATTCACTTCGTTATACATCCAAGAGATATCATCGCCGTCTACCGGATAAAGAATTTCCCAACCCGTTCCGTAAGTATAATTTCCTTTTCCGCTATCTGTTTTCAGAAGCTTAGAAAAATCGGATCCGATTTTTTGAACGATCGCATTTTCAGGTGTGTAGTGATTCTGGCATCCGTAAGGTGCGATCACAAGCTCGCTGTACGAATGATAAGAGACATCGATTGCGAAATTTTGCTCTTTTACAAACTTCATCATGGCCTGAGTTTCTGGTTCACTCGCGGCAGTACTTCCGTGATAGGTTTGATTGTCTTTGCTTCCGCTACTTCCGCCGCACGAAGCCCATTCATAAGGATAGTTACGATTCAGATCCACTCCCCACGTTCCGCTGTCATCTCCGCGCGCGTTTTTTCTCCACCAATTGTCTGACGTCCAGACGATTTCGTTTCCATCGGGATTAAATTGAGGCACAACCCAGATGGCTAAATTTTTAATCCATTCAGTCACCCAAGGTGTTTCGGGATTATTAAAATTCTTCACGAGATAAATCATGATGTCGGCAGTCACCTCTGTCGTCATAATTTCGCGTGCGTGATGCATTCCATTAAATAGAATCGTCGGCTTATAAGAAAGATTATCGCCCGTCGAAATTCGAACTGCCAAGATGGGCCTGTGTTGAAGCGACTCACCGATTTTTTCTACGTGAACGATGCTCGGATACTCGGCCTCAAGTTCTTTTACGAGCGCCAAAATACGATCGGGTCGCATATAACGTTCGTCGAGCCCTGTTGTTTGTTCTTGCAAAATTTCTACAGGATATCCTTCCTGTTGTAAGAGTTCAAAATATTCATGCGAGCCAACAATATCCAGAGTTCCACCTTTGACATCCTGCCCCGCAATATCGATGGACCCCGGTAGTTGTTGAAGCATGAGATTTGCTTTTTTAAAATTGAGACGCATGATGACTTTTCCGGACGGCTCAGCAAATGAATTTGCAGAAACGAGAATTAAAAATGATAACGTTGTAATTATAAATTTCATGAATAGATCCTCCCCCAAGGTCTCAATTTAATTGAGATAAGAATGAGTTTAGCTGTTTCGTTTTTTTTCTAATAGGATTTTCGATCTTTAGGAAGCGGTGAGACAACGCGATGCAGCAAGAATTTAAGTCAGATGTATTTATATAAATCTTCGCTTCCATTAATCTTTGAAGAGATGAAATTATTTTTTAAAAAAATTTGGAATTTGGCGGTAAAGATTTTGAACAAATGGATGGATGATCGATCCCCTAAGATGGCGGCTGCTCTTTCGTACTATACTGTCTTTTCGATGGCTCCCATTTTGATTATTGCTGTCACCGTTGCCGGCATACTGTTCAATAAGGAGGAAGCTCGACACCAAATCATTCTTCAAGTTCAAAATTTAATCGGAAGTCAGAGCGCAGTGGCCATTGAATCGTTTATGTCGAATGCTTCGAAAGATCATTCTGGTTTACGCGCTACGATTCTCGGCACGATCGCACTTCTCTTTGGGGCGACGGGTGCTTTTACGGAACTTCAGGATTCGCTAAATTCTATTTGGGGCGTTCGACGTAAAACGTCAGGTGGATTGAAAGCTTTTTTTAAACAGCGACTAGTTTCATTTGCGATGGTTCTCGTCATTGGGTTTTTACTTCTTGTTTCTCTCGTTTTAAGTGCGGTCCTTTCAGGCGTGGACGCATGGTTTGCGAATGAACACCTGCTTCCTGGTGGGAGCAGACTATGGTTGATGGCAAATTTTTTGGCGTCGTTTTTTGTTATCACTTTCCTTTTTGCGTTGATTTTTAAGGTTCTCCCGGACGCCAAAGTTAAGTGGAAAGACGTTTGGATAGGCGCTCTGTTCACTTCATTATTATTTGAAATCGGAAAATATTTTATCGGCATTTATCTGGGTCGATCGGCAATTGCATCGACTTACGGCGCGGCCGGGTCTTTGGCCATTATTTTTATTTGGGTTTACTACGCGGCTCAAATTTTATTTTTGGGTGCCGAAATTACTCAAGTTTACGCGACCGAATATGGATCGAAGAGCGAAATCCTATCCAAACGATTTTCGTAAGCTTTTTTCTGCTCTTCGCCGGAATCGTGATATTTCCGGTCGGATTTTAACTTAAAACCTTGTTTTGATTGGAGACAGGGCACTGGCATGACTTGTGCAATTCAAGCGAGCCATGAATACACTGTTTTTTCTCGTCCTTTCATTTTATTTATCACTCGCAGGAATGCGGTCAACCCTTCTGGCCGACGAAGGGGATATCGGCGGAGCGTTTGAAGAGGCTTCTGTTCTTTTGAGTGGGATCGATGGCCTAGAATTTCAAGAATTAGAAGCGGGTCAGCTTAGATTAAAGGGGGAAATCCAGCGAGTAGGGGATCTTAAGAAGGTGAAGCAGCTATTAAGCCGCCATCCCGAAATTGACAATAAAACTCATCTCAGTCGCGATGCGATTTTATTTGCCGAAAAGGAGCTCCGTTCCAGAATTAAGAGAGTTTCCCCAAACTCGGAACTCAAAATGAGCGGCTCTAAATTTATTCTTATCGGAGCAGTCTCTCCAAGTTTCCTGCACGAGCTGCAAAATTATTATCCGGACATCATTCTTGAAGAACCGGAGCATCATTCAAGAAAAATTGAGCCAACAATTCTTCTGGAGATGGCTCTCGTCGAAGTGAAAAAATCTGCACTTCAAAAATTGGGAACTCATCTGAACGGAAATATTTCTGCCGGGTCTAATTTTGATTTCAAGTTTCTTCCAAAAGAGCGTGGTGATTGGAATATTCAAAGCATGGATCCGATTCGCGCGTTTCTAGATTTAGCACTTCAACACGGCGAAGCCAAAATTCATGCTAAGCAATCCATTGTTACTCAAAACGGAAAAGAAGGAGAGTTTCAAGCGGGAGGTGAATTTCCAATCAAAATCGTCAGCGCTCACTCTTCGAGAGTGGAATACAAACAGTTCGGTCTCTTTTTAAAATTCACGCCCTTTCTTGAGAGTCCGCCGACGATCCATTTAATCGTTCACTCGGAAGTTTCGGATATCGATTTGGGCAGTCAGGTCGACGGTCTTCCCATGATTGTAAAAAAAGAATTAAAAACCCAAGTGTTTGCCAGGCTCAATGAAATGATGGCTCTCGGAGGAGTGATTCGAGCGTCTCAATCCAAATTTTCTGATGAAATTCCCGGCCTTAGTTCCATTCCTGTTCTCGGACGGCTCTTTCGAAGTGAAGATTTTAAAAGTCAAAAAAGTGAAGCTTATTTATTTATTACTGCAAAAAAAATGGAGGGCGCATGGCTGCCGAGCCCCGATCTTTAAGTTTTCCTTCTCAGCAAATGTGGGTCTGCTTTCGATCAGAAGCTGAAATAAAATTTGCGCCGCTTACGGACCGCTGCACGGTGGGGTCTGCTTCGTCGAACGCAATCTCGATTGACGGAAGAGGCGTTCGATCTCTTCACGGGCAATTTTTCATTGAAAATGGTGAATTTTGCTTCCGAGATTTTCAAGATAAAAATATTTTCAGGTTTATAAGTAACAAAGAAGTTTCAATTGGAATTTGGAAAGCTTCTGTGAAGGACTTCGAAGCTCTCCGAAAAGAATACGAAAAATCTATTTTGGATTCATTCAAAGCCATTTTAAAGGAAGTGAAGAGTGAAAATCTGGTGGAAGCCTATCAATCTTTAAGGCGCCGCTGGTTTCTCACGAAAGAACTTCCCGAAGAGATTCGAAAGCTACTTAAATCGCAAGTCGCCGAGATTTCTCTTTCGAGTCCTATCGAGAAATTACTCGAAGATCCTGAGATCACGGATATTTTAGTGGAGTCTTATGATCGTATCTGGATTGAGAGATCGGGAGAGCTTCTTCCGTCAGGACTTCGATTCATTAATCCCGACACTTACGAAATTTATTTAGAAAATCTTCTTTCGGGACTTCATAAGACCATCGATGAAGTTCGTCCGTTTCTCGACTTTGTTTTGACGGACGGTTCGAGAGCCCATTTAATTGTTCCACCACTGACCGACGGCGCAAGATATCTCTCAATTCGAAAAATAAAAAAAGATTTTTTTACACTCGAGGACCTGCATCAGCGGACGATGTTTTCTGAGGATACTTTAAAAATTTTAAGAAAATCTATTCTAGACGGATGTAATATTCTCATTTCAGGTGCCACAGGAAGTGGAAAGACAACGCTGCTGAAAGCACTTCTGAATGAAATTCCAAAATCAAAAAGAATCGTGGTCATTGAAGACACTTCTGAGCTTCGCATTCCGAGAGAGAATGCCGCTTTTTTATATAGTCGAATGGATTTACGAGGAAGTCTTCCGCCTGTGACTCTCAGAGACCTTGTGCGTCAGGCCCTTCGTATGAGACCTGATCGAATTATGATTGGAGAAGTTCGGGGAGAAGAAGCGCTTGATCTCATGCATGCGATGAATACAGGCCATCGAGGATGCATGGGAAGTCTGCATGCAAACTCAGCACGAGATGCTCTTTTTCGGCTGCAAGGTTTGATTCAAATGTCATCTGCATCTCTTTCGGAATCCGCCATGCGTGATTTGATTGCGAGAAATTTGCATCTTGTTCTTCACTGCGGGCGTGATTTGGCGGGTTCACGCAAACTTTTGGAATATGCTTTCGTTCGTGGTTTAGATCAAAGCCAAATTTTGATGGAAGTGAAAAAAATATGAAGCCTCCTTTTTCGTCAGAAGATTTAGTTCGCATCTCTACAATGATGGAAGTTGGTCTCAAAAGTGGCCGTGATTGGATTTCGATTCTCGAGTGGATTTCGAAATCAGATCATAAAATTAAAATTCGAGATCACTTGAGAGGATTATTGAGGCGTTTAAAGATCGACTCTCTTGAAAATACATTATTAGAAGAGCGAGAGAAGTCCCCAGATCTTTTATGGAAAATGTTTGTCGAGATTCTTTTACAGGCGAACAGGGGTTCGCTTCATCTCTCAAATCTATTTAAAAGTTTTTCTGAAATTGGACGATCCGTTATTCAACTGCGAAGAAAAGAGAAAAGCCTTTTATTTATTCCCAGATTTCAGAGCTGTACTTCGCTCCTGATGACCTTGGGCTTCGCATGGGGTTTTCCCTTAATGGCGCCGGGCTTATTTCCAACATTTTTAACTTTAAAACGGCCCGATTTGTTTTACGGAGGTTTGGGAATTATTTTAATCGGATTTATTTTACTCCACTGGCTTTGCTCAAGGCCGCGCCGAACTCTGGGGCCACTCCTTTCGACCTCCTTCTTCTTTTATTTTTTATCTGTTCACGTTGAATCGGGACTCGATTTGGTTTCAAGTTGGTATCGATCTCTCGAAGCCGTTCCTTTGCCTGAGAATTTAAAGCAAAGACTTAGTCGACCGGGCCTCGGTGTGGAGTCGATGGAGAGTTTTTTATTGGACCTCTCAACAAAGCTGAAAGGCTCTTGGCCCGGAATTTTGACAGGACTCATTTGGGCTAAGAATTCTGGAATCGGGTTGTCTCGTTTTTTAAAAGAGATCTCTGATAAAGAAACAGAGCGACTTCTCTTTTCTTGGGAAGACGAAATTAGAAAACTGACGATGATTTCTTTATTGCCACTCGCGATTTTGGTTTTTCCAGGCACCATGTTTTTACTTGTCGGTCCGCAGCTCTTGGAATTGATGACTACCTTATGAGACTCCCTCACTTTATTCATTCCATTCGAGTGTGGAGCCCGGACTCTGCGAAGATCAAACAAAGGTTTTTTATTCGAGATGAAATCCTTTTTGGCACAGATAAAACGGCGGACGTTTATTTAAAGGATCTTCCAGGCTTTTTTGCCCGCGTCGATTTTAAAGCCGAAGAAATCCATTATCTAGAAGAGGATCGGATTGAAAAGATAGAGGCCGGTGAAATTTTTCAAATTCAATCTTTTGTTTGCCAGTGGAAGGCCTTCAATCTTTTCTCAAAAAAAATTCGTTGGGCATCGATCGTTTTCTTAACAGGCCTTCTTTTCATTTTTCTCGTGCATAGCCTTCTTTTAAATTCTGGCTCAAATAAGCACATTGTCTGCTCGAGACGGCTCGAAAAAATTTCAAGCGGAGCTTGGGGGACATCTGAGGGTGATGCAGCAGAGCAAATGTTTTTTAGAAATTTAGGTGAGCTAAAAAAGAGTTTTCAAACGTCTTTAAAGACAAAGCAGTGGGCAAAATCGAGAGCAGAACTTGATTCGATAGAAAGCACACTCGAAAGTGAAAGGCATGCAGAGTGCGGAACTCTGCGACCCGCGCAGGTCCTCGAAGCGCAGTTTTCGAGAGCGCTTATTGTCGATTACTTAAAAGATCAAAATACGCTCGCAGCCGCCGAAGAAATCCGACGATTTAGAAATCGATTTCAATCGGACGATCTGGATCGATTAGAAAATCGAGTTTTTAAGGCCGCTCATAAAATTTATCTGGAAGGCTATCGACTCGAAGAAGAAGATTTTGAAAAAGGAAACGAGCTGATGGAAAAAGCCCAGCAGACCTGTGTGCTGCTGGATCATGATCCCATGTGTTTCAAAGTGAAAAAGGAAGTGCATGAACAACCAATTGAAAGGCCGAGCCGAGAGAGGCGAGTCGTTGGAACGAAAGGCTAGCCCCACCGTGATCTAGTTCTTCATAAACATCGTTTCAAAAAGCTGCATGACTCTTTGAACCGCAGGACGAGTGACGTGTCTTTGATCGGCTTCCCACGGATTTTGAATGCAGTGGCCAACCATTTCGAAACTCGGAAAATAAAACACTCCCTTATTTTTCTTTACGAGCTCTTCCGCCGCCACTCGAAGAATTGCTTTGGAGTGGCCGTTTGCGGTGATGACATGTTGTTCGTCGGCTCGTCCGGTCGCAAGAAAAGGAATGGGTGAGACCGAGATGATCACTTTGAAATCAGGATTATGTTCGCGAACGATATCAATGAAGGCTTGAATATTGGCAACATTCTCTTCGACCGTTAATGTTCGATGGCGAAGTAAGCTGTAGGCGACAGTCGTATGTGGGTTTCTAGAAACGACTGAGCCGTCTTTTATAAATTCCCAACACTCGTTGAGTCCAAGGGTAAGAATAAAAACTTTTGTTTCAAGAAGCGCTTTTCGGGTGGCTTCCAGATGTTCCTGGTAGTTGTCTTCATAAGCTTTAGGACTCAAGAAGAAAACATTCTCCCGAAATGGATCAACATAAAATGTAAAATCATTTCCGGCAGGATCCGGCGTATGTTTTTTAACAAGAATTTTAGGAAGTTTTCGTTTACCAAAAGCTTTTTCTGCAAGTTGTCTAAAACTTGGTGTATTAAATAATATTCCCCAATTC
The DNA here is from genome assembly GCA_028287765.1 of Bacteriovoracaceae bacterium. Classification (GTDB taxonomy): domain Bacteria; phylum Bdellovibrionota; class UBA2394; order UBA2394; family UBA2394; genus JAQBPA01. The sequence continues at coordinate 20,374 of JAQBPA010000117.1, read as the reverse complement.
GCGCAAAACTTTTCGTAGGGAACTGCGGGATCAAAGCCCTCGATCAAAATTCCTTTGTCGGCGTTTTGACCCTCTTCAGTGACAACGTAATTAAATCCTCTCTCTTGCAGATAGTAAGAGATCTCAAAAGCAAAACAACTTCCGGCTGAGCCGATGGGAGTTTCTTTAGAGACAATGGGATGGCGAACGGCAATAGGAAGAGTTTCAAAGAGTGAGTTTTTGGGATCGTTTGTAGGGTTTGGCCAAAAGACTGCACCGGGATTCGGTTTTAGTTTGGGATTATAAGCCGTAAGACTTCGATTTACGAGCTGTTCATAATTCGAAAGCTCGCGCAGATATTCAATCAATTTGTGGTTTGGATCGCGAGCTGCCCATTCAATATTATCTCTGAAAAGATTTCTGAGAGCGGTCAGAAGTTCATTGTAGGAAGTAATCTTATCGTCTCGAGTTTGAAGCATCAAACTAATCGCTTTTTTGGTGTCTTCGTTTTTAAAAATAGTTCCGATAAAATGATCGACTGTTTTTGAATCCCAATGATCAACATTATCGAGAATAATGACTTCAGAATTTTTTTGTTCGACGGCAGGATCCGGTTCCACAAACATTCTTGCCACATAATTGTACGGGGATTCATTGATTGATGCTGGAATATTCTTCGATTCTGGAGTTCCAAGTCGAATGCTGGTGGGTTTATCTTGAAGAAGCGGCGATACTCCGTATGTAATTTGGCAAAGAAGCCGATTGTTCTTCGTGGGCAAGAGTCCTTTATGAATGCCGCGTGTATCGACGAGAAATTGTGAACCCGCTTTACCCGTAAGATAAATAGGACTTCCGAAATATTTCAGAATATCGGCATCTGTCTTTCGAAGACTATGCATATAACTTTTATCAAATTCGGCGAGTTCACTTTCGTTCGCGCATTTTTCTCGAACTTGCTTAATTTTTTCGAGAGTATGTGTGCTCTCAACGTAGCAGTGAGGGCCGGAATCCATATCGACATCCGTGAGATAAAGAAAGAGCTTACAGAATCGATAGTCGTCGTAATCGTAGTGAAAGAGTTGAGCGTCTTTGGGCGCTTCTTTTCCGGCGAACGACCACCAGGTAGCGACGACAGATATTGTCGGAACCGTTCCAAGATAATTTTCGACAATTGAAAGAATCTCAGGATCAGCGGCGATGGACATCAGATGTGGGCTCGCCAAAATGGTTTCAACGGGATAGTTGGCAATATTGAGGCGCTCCGAAGCTTCTTCCAGTGAGATGAGAGTTTTATTGTCCGCACCGTAAACTTTTTGTGCAGAAAAATAATCCCGCATTTCTTTTACTTTTTGCAACGAAAGCGGAGATAAATCGGCATGTCCTTTTGCATGCATGGTCTGAACGCTCTCGAGAACTTTTGGATCAAAACGTTTTGCAAGTGAAGGAATTCTTAAATCGTTTCGAATATACTCATCAATCGCACGAAGCATTAAATTCGAAAGATTCGAATTACCAAAACTTTTTAACATCGTAGTGCCGTGAAGATTTCGACAAAAATTGTAATCTCGAAGTTGTGCAGGTGTGACGGGTAAATATTCTCGAAGCGGTGAAAGATGCGGGCTATTTAAAATATGATTTTGTAATCCTTCGTAGAACTTAGTTGCCTCTTTAACCGCGTTCACTTTTCACCTGCTCTCTATAATATTTTACCACCCGGATCTTTTTGGGCGCAGCAGCAAGCTCACTGAAAATCGCATTCGTTTCGTGAGCTAGATCATTTTTGCCGAGTCAGAAAAAGGCGTCTTAGACGATGGAATCTTTTACTTCGATTTGTCCCGAAAAAAGACTTCCTTGTTGAGACGCATTTCGCTTCTTTTGAAGATGAGTATAGGCAAGGTCAGTCGCGATGCGGCCCCGCGGAGTTCTTGAGAGAAAGCCTGCTTGAAGTAAATAAGGTTCGTAAATATCTTCGATGGTGTCTCGTTCTTCTTGGAGACTCGCGCAAAGCGTTTCAATTCCAACCGGGCCTCCGCCAAATTGATCGATGATGAGCGAGAGCAGCCGTCGATCCATCGGATCGCATCCCTGCTGGTCCACTTCGAGTTGAAGAAGTGCATAGTCCGCTTGTTTCAAATCAATCGTGTCTTTTCCAGAAATCTCCGCGAAGTCTCTCACTCGCTTTAAAAGTCGGTTAGCGATCCGCGGCGTTTTTCGCGAACGTCTTGCAATCTCAAGCGCCGCATTCTTTTCTATTTTCATATTGAGAATGGATGCAGACCTAAGAACAATCGTGGTGAGCTCTTCATCCGAATAAAATTCCAAGTGCAGAGGAATTCCAAATCGAGACCGAAGCGGTGATGAGAGAAGGCCTGATCTTGTCGTCGCGCCGACTAAAGTAAAAGGCGGAAGATCGAGCCGAAGAGATCTTGCGGTCGGGCCTTCGCCGATCATGAGATCCAGTTTAAAATCTTCCATCGCAGGATAAAGAATTTCTTCAACCGTTCGAGGTAGCCGATGAATCTCATCGATGAAAAGAACATCAAAAGGTTCTAAATGCGTGAGAAGAGCAGCTAGATCGCCCGTTTTTTCAATCGAAGGTCCGGTTGTGACGCGAATATTAACGCCGAGCTCACGCGCAACAATATGAGAGAGAGTTGTTTTTCCGAGGCCTGGAGGTCCGGAGAGAAGAACGTGATCGAGCGCTTCTTTTCTTTTTTTTGCTGCCTCAATAAAAACGGCCAGATTCTTTTTTAATTTTTCTTGGCCAACAAAACTCTCAAGGCTGGTTGGACGCAAATTCGAAAGTTCGTCCCGATCAAATTTGGGAGACACCAGGCGAGCGTCTTGAGATTTTTCTTCTAAATTCTTAAATTCTTCCTCAATGATCATATACTTTTTACCTGCGTGAGTTCTTTTAACGTCGATTTGACCAGAGCTTCAAGTGGCAGTTCGTCAAAGGAATCATTTTTCGATTTAAGGCCATTCACCGCTCTCTGAATTTCATTTTTTTGATAACCCAAATGAAGAAGAACACTTTCAAGTTCAGTGGTTCTCGATTCTCTTCGAGGAGTGGAGGTCGAAATGGATTGTGGAAGATCTTTCAAGCGATCAGAAAGTTCAACCATCAGGCGCTCAGCCGTTTTTTTGCCAATGCCTGGAATATTTTGCAGTCTACTTTTATCTTTCGAAGCTATGGCTCCGAGAAGTTCTTCGTAAGGTAAGCCAGACAAAATGGAGAGGGCACTTTTGGGTCCAACACCGCTCACCCGCAGAAGTTCTTTAAAAAGAGAGCGCTCTTCTGTCGAAAAAAAACCGAAGAGTTGAAAAGCGTCTTCTCGAATATGCGAATAAATAAAAAGAGAAGCCGACTCGCCCGAAAGTTTTTCGGCAGTAAAAGGCGTATGAAAAACTTCATAGCCCACGCCGCTGCAGTCAATGACTGAAGAAGTCGTACTTTTAAAAAGAATTTTGCCAGTAAGCTGGGCGATCACGTTTTTGTAACCCCTTCAATTTTCCACTTTGGACGTGGGTGAGCGATATGGCAAGCGCATCTGACTGATCTGTGCTCTTAAAATCAAAAGATTTAGGAAATTTAAATAAAATCTTTAGCATCTTTGCGATCTGATCCTTTTGAGCTCGACCGGTGCCAACGACGGAGACTTTAATTTCGGCAGGGGTATATTCGTAAATCTCGAGGGAGTGAGCGGCCACTTTCATGAGAATCACTCCGCGCGCTTGACCGAGCTTTAAAGCACTCTGCGCATTCTTCGAAAAAAAGAGACTTTCGATCGCGACTTCTTTTGGTTTGTATTTTGAAATGAGAGCATCGAGATCTTGCGAGAGATTAAAAAGCCGTTTGGAAATGGGGGCAGACTCGTCGAGAACAATGGTTCCGCTCGTTATATATTTAAGACGAGTTCCATCCGATTCGATAACTGCAAAACCTGTACGAATTGAACCCGGATCTATCCCCATCACTCTCATTGATGATCAAGATAAAGGAGGCGAGTGAGAATTGTATAGGGTTTAAGAGATTTTTATCGGCTACTGAGGAAGACTTCGAAGGTAGGCGTTCCATTCAGTTTCTTCTTTATAATCCGCTCGATCTCGTTCGCGATCGATTCGTGCTTTATATCCAGGATAAACTTTTTGAAGAGCCAAGCCTCCCAAGAGAGATGTAATTTTAATTGTTCCAACCGCTCCAGACTTAACTGCACTCACAACACGGCTGCATAACGAAACTTTATCTAATTGCAAAACCTCTGTTCTGCCGTCTTTACTCACCGCAACAGTCGTCTTTCCATAAACGAGAGCGTCGGCGTTTAGACCTCTCAAATATTCTTCAGACACTGCAGCTGCCGGTTTGTTCGGAGTGAGAGTGATCGTAAGAGTCGCGAGCAGGAGAATGAAAAGTGAAGTCAATTTCATGAGGCATCCATTACAAGGAATCATGGGAAAGGCAAGTTTTATCGATTTGCTAGTCTCTCAAGAGCGAAGATAGAGCATCTCTGCAAAAGGATTTGGTTTTTCTTGCGAAGCTGAGAGTCTTCTCATGAGTCACCCCATACGTTATAGCGCCCGCAACTCCGAGGCCTCCCATGATGGCAGGCGCCCAAGATTTATTCATCAGAAACATCACCGAGCCAAAGGTTGAGATGATCGAAACTAAAACGGCCGCTGTTTTGCTAATTCTCCAAGTGAATTCAGAGCGACTCGGAAATTTGTTCACCAGCTTTTCGGTTAAGTGCGCGATGAGAACATACCAAACGCCTTCCGACATTAATCCAAGAAATGCAGACTCGGTTGGGCGTACTGAAAACATTTCATGATGAATTTTTATGGCTGCGGATAAAATTTGAATCGCGTTTAAATAAACAATTCCAACGGCAAATTCTTTCATGAAAAAAGATTCTATAAAACTGGCTTTCTCATTGGGTGCAACCCGAAAAATTCCTCTTAGATCATACCAATTGTTCAGCTTAGATTTATGCTCAAGCCAGTGACTAAATGCCGGATGATACAGCTGAAGCGCTCCCGACATTCCAGATCCTAAAAGCCCTGGAATAATCGCCATATGAAAAGGCGCGCCCATATTGATCATAAATCCAGCGGTGATGGAAGCGCCGTTCATGCTCGATCGCACAGTGACGAGAAGATAATCGAACCAAGTGTTTTTTGATCCTGTGAGAGGACTCTCGTGAGAAGTGGGTGCGGGAGCAGCGAGTTCTCTTCGAACTTCTTCAGGTAATTTATCAGCGGAAATTTTTTGAAGATCTTCTCGCGTGACAGGAATCGCGCTCACTTCAGGCGAGCTAGAATTTCCTAAAATTTCTTTCGGATTTTCGGCAGCGTGAACACAAGCCAACTGCGCGAGCAGAAAAATGGGAAGGAAAAATCCCTTAGCGACGAAAAATTTACGTAAGCCCATTTTCCAGATTTCCCCTCAATATCCCTCTCACGATCCCAAGAAGGATGTGTGCTCATAAATTGCCGCATGGAGGGCTGGGATGTCAAAGAGAAGTGGGTTTGAGAGGAGAAATTCGATTAAATATCAGCGTTATGAACCACACGCTGAACGTCGGCATGGTCTTCGAGAGATTCGGAGAGTTTATCGATGATCTCTATGAGATCGGCCGACGCAGGTACTTTGTTGGTCGGAACAAAGGTAATTTCGGCGAGTTCGACGGGAATCTTTTGCGTTTCTAAGGTCTGCCTCACCGATTCGAACTTTGGAGGGGATACGAGAATTTCATAGCCATCTTCGGATGTTTTTAGATCGTCGGCACCCGCTTCGAGGACTAAGTTCATTAGATCTTCTTCTTTGGCTTTGTCTCGACTCACCAAGATTTGCCCCTTTTTTTCGAAACTCCAAGCGACGGATCCCATTTCACCCATCATTCCACCCGCTTTTTCAAATATCTTTTTGAGCTCGGGTTGAGTTCGATTTCGGTTATCCGTCACACATTCCACCATGAACGCCACCCCGCCAGGACCGAAGCCTTCGTAGATCAGCTCCTCGAGTGTTACGCCGTCGTTCAGTTCTCCGGAACCTTTTTTGATCGCGCGGTCGATATTATCTTTTGGGATACTCTGGGCCTTGGCGTCTGAGATGGCCTTTCGCAATCGGAAATTGCTCGCGGGGTCCGTACTCGACTTAGCCGCCAGCATAATTTCATTCAAAGTCTTCGAAAAAAGGGCGCCCTTTCTCTTATCGGTGACGGCCTTCAGCCGCTTCACTTTGCTCCATTTATTATGGCCAGCCATATCGCTCAAAGACATAACAGCGAGGCATTTCCTTTTCAAGGACAGAGACTTTGGGTAAATAAAGGCATAGATGATTTTTGAGGCCCGAAAATTGATTTTATTTTTAGCAATTTTTGCGTTTAATTTTGCAGCTTGTAAAAATAAACATGCGCCTGAGTCCGCCGCGAATGGGGTTGCCAAAACGAGCGGTCAAGAAGCGCATATAGAAGTTCAGCATATTTTGATTGGATTCAAAGGGAGCCTTCCCGGAAAAACAATCGAGCGAACTCAACAAGAAGCGCAAAAGTTGGCCAACGAAATTTTGGTGAAGGCAAAAGCGGGCTCCGATTTTGAAGCCTTAGTAAAGCAATATACAGACGACCGCGCTCCGGGAATTTACGCCATATCGAATACGGGTATTACCCCCGAAGGCGAAGAGTTTCCGCGTGAGCAGATGGTCCGAGCGTTTGGAGATTTAGGATTTACGTTGAAACCGGGAGAAATAGGAATCGCCAACTTTGATAAGGAGCGTTCTCCTTTTGGGTTTCATATTATTAAGCGTCTAAAATAAAGGAGTGAGTATGAAAACTAAAAAATTATGGGTCGTTGCAGCTCTTGTTTTATTTTCAGTGGGTTGCAAATCGAAACCCAAAGATGAAAATGAAATTCGCATCGGCGAGTTTGGCTCGATGACGGGAACAGAGGCGACTTTTGGAATTTCGACTCACCACGGAATTGAGCTTGTAATCGATGAAGTGAACGCCAAAGGTGGCGTGAATGGAAAAAAATTAAAACTGATCAGCCTCGACGACCAAGGTAAGTCCGAAGAAGCACAGCTCGCCGTTCAACGTATGATTACCCAAGATAAAGTTCACGTCATCCTTGGCGAAGTGGCGAGTTCACGATCGCTGGCTGCTGCACCGGTCGCTCAAAGATACAAAATTCCCATGATCTCTCCCTCATCGACGAATCCTAAAGTCACTGAAGTGGGAGATTATATTTTTAGAGTCTGTTTTACGGACCCCTTTCAAGGAAAAATCATTGCGAAATTTTCGGCAGAAGATCTTAAAGCAAAAACAGCTGCTCTTTTAATCGACACCAAAAGTGATTACTCGGTCGGACTAGCAGAATTTTTTAAGAAAACTTTTGGAGAGCTGGGTGGAAAAGTAATTATCGAGCAAAATTATGTTGGCGGGGATATTGATTTCAAAGGACAACTCACGGCCATTAAAAGTAAAAAACCCGATATCATCGTTGTTCCGGGATATTATACGGAGGCTGGTTTAATTCTTAAACAGGCTCGAGAACTCGGGCTCAATATGCCCGTTCTTGGTGGCGATGGATGGGATTCACCCAAATTATTTGAGATCGCCGGAAAGTCCGCGAACGGAAGTTATATTTCTAATCACTATAGCTCTGAAGACAAAGATCCACGAGTTCAGGCATTCGTTTCAAGCTTCAAAGCAAGATTCAAAGAAATTCCCGACGGCCTTGCAGTCATGGGTTACGATGCCGCTTTGGTTTTGGTAGACGCTCTCAAACGAGCGAAGAGCCTAAGTGGGCCCGACCTGAAGGATGCGATCGCTCAGACGAAAAACTTTCCTGCAGTCACCGGACTGATCACCATTGATAAAGACAGAAACGCGGCGAAGCCTGCGGTTATGCTAAAAATTGAGGACAATAATTGGAAGTTTGCGACTCGTGTGAATCCATAAGGGAATCGGGCACTCAGAAAAAAATCGGTGAGCGGAATCAGTATCCAGTCAGAGACTCAGTCAAAGTTTTCTGTTGCCACGATTGGCCGATGGCTGACTGGCTGATGCCTGATTCGGAAAACCCGCGCACTCGCATGAACGTCAAATCTGAAAACTGATTCTCTAACGGGTGACTGTCACTCTGGCAGCTCACTGGTTGGGATTCCCAAAGTTTTATAAAGCGTTAATTCGACTAAACAACTGCCTATTTATAACGAAAATCATTTCGCTAACCCCTTTATTTGTTCTATATCAATAAAGGTGGCGGAGTTTTTTCAACATTTAATCAATGGTATTTCTCTTGGTAGTATCTACGCGCTGATCGCGATCGGTTATTCGATGGTTTACGGCATTTTGCAGCTGATTAACTTTGCCCACGGTGAAGTGGTGATGCTTGGGGCTGTGACCGGTTTTTTTGTGGCACCTCTTTTTGGTCGACCGGTTCATCCTTCGCTTGGTTTGTTTTTATCGGTGCTTCTTATCTCGATGGTTGTTTGTTCTATTGTTGGCCTTTTGATTGAGCGAATTGCTTACCGGCCACTTCGTAAATCACCGCGGATTAATTGTCTTATTACGGCGATTGGGGTTTCGCTTTTTATTCAGTATTTTACGCAGCTGGATTTTATTTTTGGAGCGATTCCTCAAAGTTATCCGGAGCTCATCGAAAGGCAGATCGTTTTTTCTATTGGCGGACTTGAGATTTCGAATTTGCAGATTCTTGTTCTCGGGCTCTCGTTTTCGCTGATGGGTATTTTAGAATTCATTGTCTTTCGAACCAAAATGGGAAAAGCCATGCGAGCTGTTTCGGAAAGTCCCGAGATCGCTTCTCTGCTCGGTATTCCGGTTAATCGTGTGATTGCATTTACGTTTGTTCTGGGGAGCTGTCTCGCTGCAGCGGCGGGAACTTTGGTCGCGACGATGTATCCGAAGGTCGACGCATTGATGGGTGCACTTCTTGGACTCAAAGCTTTTGTTGCGGCCGTGCTTGGTGGAATTGGAAGTATTTCTGGTGCTGTTCTTGGGGGATTACTGATGGGACTCGCTGAAGAATATACGGTTGGATATCTTTCGAGTTCATTTAGAGATGCGATTGCATTCACGATTCTGATTCTCATTTTATTGGTGCGACCGTCGGGTCTTCTCGGTACGTCGAGAATTGAGAAAGTATGAAGCAGCTCATTCAGTGGGGTAGTTTTATTCTCGTCGTGGCCATCTTCGGATGGCTGTTGACGGAATTTGTCCCTGATTATTATCAGACGATCATTGCTATTTGCGGAATTAATGTGATTCTTGCGGTGAGTCTCAACCTCGTAAATGGATTTACCGGACAATTCTCGATGGGCCACGCAGGCTTTATGGCGGTGGGTGCTTATATGTCGGCGACACTTTCGACTCTTCTTCTTCCGGCGCTCGGCTTTTCAGGTGAGATGAATGTCTTCACTCAAAATCTTTTATTTTTTGGAGTTCTGATTGTCTCGGGTCTCAGTGCGGGCCTCATTGGATTTTTAGTCGGCGTTCCTTCGCTGCGACTTAAGGGTGATTATCTTGCGATCGTGACTTTAGGCTTTGGTGAAATTATTCGAACCTCCATTTTAAATATCGAAGCCATTGGCGGCGCGAGGGGATTTATTGGAATTCCGCAGTGGAGTAATCTTTACTGGGTTTTGGGGCTCTCGATTTTATCAACCGTCATAATTGCACGCGTTGTAACGAGCATTCCTGGAAAACAATTTATGGCCGTGCGAGATGATGAGACGGCCACCACATCGATCGGACTTTCGACCACTCGAATTAAAGTGCGCGCGTTTGTTTTGGCTTCTTTTTTTGCTGGAGTCGCAGGAGCACTTTTTGCTCACTATTATAGTTATCTGAATCCTTCTACTTTCAATTTCAATTATAGCTTTCAAATTATCGCGATGGTGGTCCTGGGTGGAATGGGAAGTCTTTCGGGCAGTGTGACGGCTGCTATTTTACTGACCGTTTTGCTCGAAGCTCTGAGACCTCTTCAAGATTATACGGGGGTAGATCTTCGCATGGTGATTTATTCTTTAGTGCTGATTGTTTTGATGCTCACTAGACCTCAAGGGATTTTTGGTCGAAGTGAAGTAACCGATTTTTTTAAGAAGCGTCGCTCGAGGCCGCACAATGCTTGAAGTCGACCATGTTTCGATTGAGTTCGGAGGCCTTAAAGCCGTTCAAGATGTTTACCTGAAAGTAAACGATAACGAACTCGTCGGTCTGATCGGGCCAAACGGTGCAGGCAAAACCACTCTGTTTAATTTAATCACAAGAATTTATCGGCCAACGAGCGGTCGGATAAAAATTGATGGTCACAACATTCGCGAATTTCATGCTTTTGATATCGCGAATAAATGCCATGCCGCTCGAACATTCCAAAATATTCGGCTTTTTCGGGACCTTTCCGTTCTTGATAATGTGCTCGTCGCTTCTCACCTTAAAATTGATTACGGATTTTGGACGGTAGCACTTCATACGCAAAAGTTTTTTGATTCTGAGAAGAGAATTCGAGGAGAAGCTTTTGAGCTTTTAAAAATTTTTAATCTCCACGAAAAATATGACGAGCTTGCAAAAAATCTTCCGTACGGAGATCAACGAAAACTCGAAATTGTTCGCGCCCTGGCAACCAAACCAAAAATATTATTTTTGGACGAACCCGCTGCTGGAATGAACGAAAGCGAAACGGCTGAATTATTAAATCTGATCCGATTTATTCGTGAGAAGTTTAAACTGGCTATTTTAGTAATCGAGCATGATATGAAATTCATCATGGGCCTTTGTGAGAGAATTTATGTTCTTGATCACGGACAACTCATTGCAGAAGGAACTCCGAAAGAAATTCAAAATAATCCAAAAGTCATTCGAGCGTATCTCGGCGAGGAGACGATAACGTGAGCGAACTTCTTCGAGTAGAAAATTTAGAAGTGAGCTACGGCGCTGTTCAAGCTTTGAAGGGCGTCTCACTCGAAGTCAAATCCGGCGAAATTGTTTCTCTTCTCGGTGCAAACGGCGCTGGGAAATCGAGTTTACTTCGCGCGATCATGCAGTCTGTTTCTTATTCGAAAGGGAGCGTCTATTTTCTTGGTGAGAAACTCCAAAAAATTCGCACGGATCAATTAGTCGAGCGTGGACTTGCACTTGTACCAGAAGGCCGCGGCATTTTGGCTACGCTTACCGTGCTTGAAAATTTAGAACTCGGCGCTTATCACAGAACAGACTGGCAAAATGAACTTCAGGGTATTTATGCACTCTTTCCCATTCTTAAAGAGCGGCTTAATCAAAATGCGGGAACTCTCTCTGGCGGCGAGCAACAAATGCTCGCGATTGGACGAGCACTTCTTTCAAAACCCAAACTTCTATTATTAGATGAGCCGTCCCTGGGGCTTGCTCCCAAAATTATTCAGAATATTTTTCGTTTGATTAAAGAAATCCGGAGTCGCGGCATCAGCATTTTATTGATCGAACAAAATGCACATATGGCTCTTCGGGTTTCTGACCGTGCTTATCTGCTCGAAACCGGCAAAATTAAACTTTCGGGCAGCGTTCAAGATTTGCTTTCAAACGATGAACTCAAACGAGCTTATTTGGGCGGGTAAGCTTTAAAGGCCCGTGAAATAATCCGGATTGACTTTGATAAACCCCGTAGTATTCACTTTAAACTGCTTTGGGGTTTTTAACATACATTATAGGTTTACGGAGCGTCTTCGTCGCCGTCTCGCTTATTTTGTTAAGTGGAGACGTTCACGCCGTTTCGCCATTTGGACTTCGCGAGGGACAGCGTCAGCTTACAAATAAGAAATGCGCCACTCTGGTTGAGCTTCTTAGCAGTCCAAAACAATTAATAGAAGCCATGAATAAAAAAATCTCGTCAGCTAAACAAGCGACTCAGTTTCACATCGTAAATTTGTTTAGTTTTGGCCTTGAACGAGCCAACATTTTAGAAAAGAAATTGTCCCGGGGAAATTCAAAACTATGGGGAGCAGTAGGTTTCAATACTCAAATTAGAAGCATTCTTCGCCGTCAAAAAAAGATCAAAGCCCCATTTGACATGGTAGAGATGGCAAAAAATTATGCGAATATTACGTCGCCTGATGACTTACTTACGATCGCTAATACCACGCTCGATTATTTTGAATCAGTGAGAAAATATAATATCGTTCTTTCATACGATTTGGCGAATACGGTTGGATCGCCGGAACCGAAAGACGTTCATAAATTACTTGAATCTCAGTTTTTATTGCATTCTACGATTCAAAAATACGATTTCATGGTGCCCGGGGATTTCACTCGGGTTTCGGGCGGTCCTTCTTATTTTTGTACAAATAATTCTGGGATGCTTCGGATTTCGACAGAACTTGCAGCTCAAATCCCCTATTATTTAATTCCGGCTGCTGTTCTTTGGCATCGTGAAATCGTCGAGCTTTTTGAGAGGAATGAAAGTGTAATCGCTCTTTGGATGTCACAAGAATCTCCCGGCATGGTGATGAAGCCAACATCGAAGACTGTCAAATCAGGGACGCTCGCCGCACGATATATATTGAGGGATGGACTTAAAGAAGCGCTGATCGAAAATACTGTTCTAAGACGTATTTTGGAGCTTTATCGGAAGACGAGAGATAATCCGGAGCTAAGATTATTTCAAGTTCGACAGTTAGAAAATTGGGCAAATATGCATAATAAGGAATCTAATCAGGCGATTGGAAATTTGATTTCCGCCGATTATAAAGTCCGGTCAAATGAATTAAATTTGGGCGACTTTCAAATGGATGTCGAATCGATCGTTTATCAAATCGATGGAAAATCGCTTGCCGATATTCATGCTGAGAAAATAAAGGCTAATCACGTCTCTTCAGCTGATTTCAATATTTCCCAATAAACCGCTCACAATTCCGTTTGATTTTAGTTATGTTTTCCGCATGAGCGTAAAAGTTAATGATTTTAGCATTCATGTCGCGACCGTGAACGGATCGGGCTCTCAATCATCCAATAACGTCCTTATGAGATCCATTTTTAGAATGGGAATTCCCGTCAGCGGCAAAAATCTTTTTCCTTCGAATATTCAGGGACTTCCCACTTGGTTTACGATTCGCGTGAATAAAGATGGATGGGCGGCACGTAAGGCCGAGACTGAGATTCTCGTTTGCATGAATGACCAAACTTATGTTGAAGATGTGAAAGCACTCAAACCTGGAAGCGTCGTTCTTCATCACGAACATATGAGTGTTCCCGCGCTTCGAAAAGACGTGACGTCGATTTCTATTCCATTTTCAAAAATCATTAGCGAGGCTTGTCCGGATCCGCGTCTTCGAAAACTTGCCGTCAATATGGTTTACGTGGGAGTGCTCGCCGAATTTTTGGGAATCACCGACGAAGGCCTAGAGCTTGCGATGGCTCAACAATTTAAGACGAAACAAAAAGTCATTGATCTGAATCGTGCGGCGATTGTTGCGGGTCGAAAATTTGCCAAAGAACATTCTGAAGTCGCTTCGTTTCCTTTCAAAGTAGAACCGATGAATAAGACGCAGGGAAAAATTTTGATCGAAGGAAATGCAGCCTGTGCTCTTGGATCGGTTTTTTCTGGATGCACCGTTGTTAGTTGGTATCCGATTACTCCGTCATCGAGCGTGATTGATTATTTTACGGAATACGCCGAAAAATATCGCGTTGATCCGGTCTCGAAGCAAAAAAATTTCGCCATCGTTCAAGCTGAAGATGAACTTTCTGCGATGGGAATGGTGCTCGGCGCTTCTTGGATGGGTGCGCGTGCGATGACCTCCACTTCTGGACCTGGCATCTCGCTCATCGCCGAGTTCACAGGCCTTGGTTATTTTGCAGAAATTCCCGCAGTCGTTTACGATATTCAGCGCGTAGGTCCGTCGACAGGACTTCCTACACGTACGAGTCAGGCCGATGTTTTATTTGCGGCGATTCTGAGTCACGGCGATACAAAAAATATCTGCCTCTATCCGGGATCAGTTCTCGAATGTTATGAATTTGCAGCCAAAGCTTTCGATACAGCTGAGCGGTTTCAGACTCCCGTTTTTGTTTTGTCGGATTTAGATATTGGAATGAATTTTTATATGGCCGATCCATTTCCTTATTTGGAAGCGCCGCTCGATCGTGGAAAAGTGCTCACCGACAAAGATACCGAGAAACTTGCAACCTACGGCCGCTACGCAGACGTTGATGGAGATGGAATTCCGTACCGCACACTACCCGGAATGAAAGATCGAAGAGGCGTCTTTTTCACGCGAGGCAGCGGTCACAATGAAAAGGCTGCTTATACCGAAAGCGGAGTGGAATATAAAAACGTCATGGATCGCCTTCTAAAAAAATGGGAGACCGCCAAAAGTTTTGTACCCGCGCCGATTCTCACCGGTTCTGGAAAAAATAGAATTGGAGTGATTGCTTACGGCTCGTCGAATGAACCGATGATGGAGTCGATCCACCAATTAAAAACGGAAGCTGCACTCGAAGTCGATTATTTAAGAATTCGTGCTTATCCGTTTTCGAATGATGTGAAGAAGTTTTTAGAAAATCATGACGTGATTTATGTCGTTGAGCAAAATCGAGATGCACAACTTCTATCGCTCATTAAAATGGAGAAGGGTTACGAGTCTCTGCTCTCGAAGACTGAAAGTATTCTTCATTATAGCGGCCTTCCCCTCGATGCTCGATATATTACAAACCATGTTTTGGAATTAGAATCGAATAAACAAAAGAAGCGAATTGCTTAAGGAGATTGAATGTCGGTACCCGAAGCTCGCGTTAACCCAATGACCACACCCAACAAAGTTGGGCTTACAAAAAAAGATTATGGAGGCTCTCCTTCGACTCTTTGCACAGGTTGTGGACATGATTCGATTACTCTTCATATTATTTCTGCTTTTTATGAACTGAATATTCCGCCGCATAAAGTGGCGAAGCTGAGCGGTATTGGATGCTCTAGTAAAACGCCCGCTTATTTCTTATCGGGCGCTCATGGATTTAACGCGGTCCACGGAAGAATGCCGTCCGTCGCAACAGGTGCAGCAGTCGCTAACCGTTCGATGGTGAATATCGCCGTGAGCGGCGATGGAGACTCGGCGAGCATTGGAATGGGGCAATTTGTGCATATCGTCAGAAGAAACATTCCGCTCCTCTATATAATAGAGAACAATGGAGTGTACGGTCTGACGAAAGGTCAGTTCTCGGCCACCTCCGATCTTGGCTCAGTGCAGAAGAAAGGCGATTCGAATCATTTTAATCCGATCGATCTTTGTATGCTCGCTCTCGATCTGGGCTGCGACTTTGTCGGAAGATCTTTTTCAGGCGATGCAAAACAAATGGTTCCTCTGATTGAGAGCGGACTTTCGCATAGAGGTACAGCCGTGCTCGATGTTATTTCTCCGTGCATCACTTTTAATAATCACGAAGGCTCCACAAAATCTTATAAATTTGTAAAAGATAACGACCAAGCGATTCACGAAATTGGCTTTGTTCCAAGCTATACTCCGATCGACGTTGATTATGATCCAGGAACGACGACGGTGGTTGCTCTACCGGATGGTGCTCATATCACACTCAAAAAAATTAAAGATCATGATCCAACCAATCGAAAAGCCGCACTCGATCTTCTTCACGCCGCTCGCGAGTCGGGACATTTTTTGACGGGCCTCTTTTATGTAAATCCCGACACAGTTCCTTTTCATGAAGTCATTAAAATTGCCGAGACTCCTCTCGTCGAACTTTCCATCGATAAAATTCGACCTTCAAATGCGTCGCTTAACGAAGTGATGGAGAGTTTGAAGTAATTATTTGGATTACGACTAAGTGAATAAGCGAAGGCCAAACTTCACGAAATGTCTGTAATCTTGATCACCTGCGATCAGCGAGACATCGTGGTCGATGCAATTTTGTGCAATCAAACAATCCATGGACCGGGCTTTTAACCCCTTTTTTAGGATTTTTTGTCGCATCTCTGCAGCTCGTTCCCAAAAATCGGCTAGCAATTCAAGTCTCGGGAGTTCCGAAATCGCTTCGGCCGCTTCCTTAGTTAATCCAGGTCCACTTAAGATTTCAAACAGAACGGGAAGGGGGAGAACAAGATTTCCATCTCCAATGAAGGACTCAAGTTGCTGAGCGTAAATAGATTCGCGCCCTTTCGAAAAATCCACCCAGACGCTGGTGTCTGCCGCAATCATCTACTCGTCTCGATCTCGTCGAGACTCATCAAGATTGAGTCGAAGATTAAATTTTCCTTTGAGCCGAAGAAGTTTTTTATAAGCATTCTTAGCAGCGACAAGTTCCAAGCCTTTTCGGAGGGTAGGGGTAATGCCTTCGCCACTCGCTTTCAATGCGCGATTAAGTAAATCGTGAGGAAGCATAACGGTGACCTTCTTATCCATACGGTATATATACCAGCATACATGCCGTGCGTCAATGGCGGGTCAAGCAGCCCATTTGATTTTTATCTAATTCAAAACTTCAAGCTCGCCGAATTCGTCCGTTTGGAATATTCAAAAACGATTATTCATGTATCGGTTCTCATCCATAATTTTGATATTAAATTCCCGAAGACGCATGGGATCTTCTAGATCTTTCAACATTCTACGATAGAATTTATGAAATTCTGAATTCTCCTCTTTCGCTTTTCTCGCGGGATCAAGCGAAGGAAGTTTTGATGAAGGAAGATCAATATAATTGACTTCCTTTGCCGGTCCCTCGAGCTGTGGGATTTTAGTCATCATCGGGCGTTTAGAAATTTCTTCGAGTTGCTTCTCTAGCTCAGAGATTTTGCTTTTATTTGTACAACTTCCAAAATTAATCTTTTGTCCATTCTCGTCTGCATCGTCGCGAATCCTTTCGTGCACCTTACTCGCTGCGGTCTTTATTCTCGTATATTCTCTAAATGCGTCCTGCGGATTAGGGGCTACAACCGGTCCAAACACCAAACTCGAGCCCTTAAACGGGTTACTTCCCGGTGCATTTGGAAGTGCGCCATTTTTTAAAATATTTTCCAAAGCTGACGCCAAGAGAGATTCCGTCTTTTCGTTGTCGGCAGCAGCTTTCTGAAGATCTCCAATCATCGCATAGAATGTTGCTCGATTAAGATAGGCGTCCAAAAAATCTGGATTTATTTTGATGGCGTTATCAAAATCCGCCAAGATTTCATCAATCTTTTTTTTATTTTTCCCTCTGAAGACTCTCATTTCTCGGGCTGAATTGGACACTTTTATTTTTTTAAGGTGAGCCTTTTTTATAGCACTTTGAACTTTTTCCCTGTCGGAAACGGACTTATCTCCGACTTGAGAATCTGAATTGTCTTCCTCAATGGAGATTTTCTTTTGGCTAACAGGATCTTCAAACAATCCAGAAGAATTGATCTGTATAATAGCCCGTCTCAAATAAAGATTTTCATACTGCTTTCCAAGATTAATCGCTCCGTCGATCGAAAGGAGTGCATTTTTATATTCCTCTTTTTCCTCGAAAACCGACGCTAAGTTATAGAGAGGATTAATGGCTTTCGGATCCAGCTCAGAGGCTTGCAAGAGCACCATCGCCTTAGAATCCAAATTATCTTTGATATCGTTGGCGAAATCTTCGAGCATATCCGCAGTGATTTCATCTCCAGTGAGTGTTCTTGCATTATCATACGCGGGAGGGCGTGCCAGAGCATTCATCACTAAAAAGCGATCTGGATGGGCCACTTCGACCACACTCGAACCGGCTTCGCTATCCACTTCAAGGAATGCGTGATCGAGCGTTGCTTTAAAATGTATTTTACTCACATCAATATTCGGAAACTCTCGAGCAAGAGATTCCAGTACCATCAAATAGGTGATGCTCTGCATATTACAATCCATCGTAATTTTCTTTGCGTCGGGTGCCTGAATCACATTTGCATCAGCCACATATTCGAAATTTCCAGTGTCGACTTCAGCCTGATGGATTTCTCTTATGGCATCGAGAGGAGTTGATTTGGGCGTCAGTTTTGGCCGGACAGCGTCCGTTAATTCCCTTAAGAATTGGCCGGTTCGTTTTAAATGACCCGCGGTGTAAATGCCTCTAGTATAGAGGTTGAATTTATTCACCGCTTTTTCCACTGAGTCAGTGTAACTCATTTTTTTTGTCCCAAAATCCTCGGGCATAGTTGAGACAATACTTGTATCTATTTTTGCACCTGGCGAGGATGTAGCCATGGCCGTATCGACGCCAACTCCCAATGAAATAAAAGCCACGAACGGAATCGGTGTCGCGAGTTTTCCAAAGACTTTCATTATCTAAACCTCTGAGTGCTTTTAATGCAAATTATGTACCATGAAGATCTATTTATAAGAGCTCATAACCCTTGCCTATTTTTAATGCAATAGCGTGAGGTCTGCAGATTATGCAGAGTTTGTGACTCTATCGTAAGGCCGTGCTGCCTGCTTTTTTTTATCTAATTCAGAACTTCAAGTTCGCCGAAGTCATCTGTCTGAATGGCGTTTTTTCCGGAGTGTTTAGCTTGATAGAGCGCTTTATCGGCGCGATTCATCCAGGCGTGGCCGTTCTCGCGAGGCTGGAGTTCAGCGACGCCCACTGAAACGGTCAAAATATTCGAAGGCGTATTCGCGAAATCTTTTGCAAGCTTCTCTTTCATATTGTTCGCGATCCGGGCGGCGGATTGAATATTCGTTCTTGGAAGAATCACGATAAACTCATCGCCTCCAAAGCGGATAATTTTATCGGATCGTCTAAAAAATCCGCGAAGAAACTTTGCAAAGCTTTGAAGAACCTCATCTCCGCGTGCGTGACCTTGAATATCATTCACTTGTTTAAAATTATCGATATCGATCACGAGCATCGAGCAACCTTCGACGCTCATCCATTTCAGATTTTTTTCATCCAAAATATAATAGAGATATTGTTTATTGAGCGTATGGGTAAGGGGATCCGTGATCACTTGTTGCTGAAGTTGTAAATTTTCAGATCGAAGTTGCACTTGGTCGTGATGGAGTTCTTGTTCTCGAATAAAATCCGAGGTGATATCTTGAAAAATAATGAGGGCGCCGGCCACATCTTTTCCGTCGCTGAGAGGGTAGCTAGAATAGTTCAGATATCGAATTTTTTCGGCTTCAAGGATAAGTTTTGCCTTTGATCTAAAATGTAAATTGAGAGAAAGCGTTCTGTTCTGAATATTCTTATCAACTTCGAGTGGAATAAAATTAAAATCTTCGGCATCGATCTTAAACAAATTTTTTCCGATCATTTGATGTTCTGTTCTTTCAAAAGTTTCGAGTGCCGCTTTATTTAGCTTTTGAATTTGTCCCTTAGAATCAATGATTAAGATTCCGTCGGAGGATTCCGCAAACAGGGTGAAATATCTTTCTTTCAACTTTTTAAGAGACAGCGATGTTCGATTCGAAATCCAAAGAAAAATAAAGCCACCGATCGTGATTAAGCCGAGTGCCAAAAGTAGATAGTGAAGCCCGTAGCCGATGAGTCGTAAAATAAAAGCCGACTCGTCGGACTCTAATGCGAGACTCGCAACAACTTCGCCTGAAGCATCGCGAATCGGAGCAAAAGCACTTAAGCGAAATCCGCCGTCTCTTCTATAAAGGTTCGTTGATTTTGCATCGCTTAATGATGAATCGAGCGGAGGGATTTCGTAGTGATCTCCCTTTCGAAAACCTACTTTTGTGCTCGAGAGAACTTGAAAGGGCGGCTTCGAGCTCACAATAAAAATCCCGCCGACAATGTTCAAGTCCGTTTGAAGGCTAAAGAGAAGGTCTTGTAGTTGACTATCATTCGAAGTATGGGAATCTTTAGTCTCTGAAGAGAGCTCGATACTTGCAGTCGGAAGTAGGCGAGAAATGGTATAGGCGGTTTTTTCGAGGATGGAGCGCTGCTGAGAGATCAACGAGTAGAGGTCATGGTAAAGCAGTGAGATACCCGTGATCAAAAAGAGGGTGACTAGAAATGTCCCAAAGATCTGAAGTCGTCGTTTCATTTAATTCAGTGAATCCACTGTATACCCACCCTGCTGGAATTGAAGCACGAGTGCTTGAGATCGGCCAGCAGATTTTTAAGCTCCCGAAGTTCCGTATTTTTAACAAAAATTTTTGGTACCAAAAGATCATCGAACTCTCGACCCGAGATCAGCGTGTAAAGACTCAATTGTTTCGGTTCGTAGACGTACTCCCGGTTCTGCAGACGGTTCGGCAAAAACGAGAGCATTTGCTTGAATATCTCTCGACCCCAAAAGACGAGAAATCTTCGTGGCCGTTGAGCCTTAAATTCATTTCAAATTTAGTATCCTTTCCGTTTTTGGACGCGATGATTGTAAAAATTTCTGATCTGCAAGTTCGCGGGATGGCCGAAAATTTTATTGTGGGTGAGAGTTTAAACGATGTTCTTCC
>JAQBPA010000083.1 GCA_028287765.1 Bacteriovoracaceae bacterium | reverse complement strand
ACAAGAAAGTAAGGCCTACCGAGTAGATCCTAAGGCAAAGACTCCTTATCATCATTTTCTTTTGGAACATGCTCGAAAATGGGGCGCAAGTGTTTGCTCAGAAAATGTAGAAATTAAATCCGGCTGGACGCTCTTTCAGATCTCACAAACGATTCAATCTTCTCGTTTGATTTTAAATGGAATGGGCGGAGGTCGAGTGATTGCAAAGTCCATCGCTCCTAAACTTTCGGAAAAAATGAAATATTGGATGTACCTTGATCCGATCGAATGTCCTTTAGCGTTTATTCCTGAGCCTCTTCAAGAATTCTCTCAAATTGATTTTGGGGATGCGATATCAAATACGCCTTCGCATCGTTTCTTGCATTTGTCTGTGGATAGAATTCGTAGTGAAGCAAGACTTAGCTTGGGAAGCTGGCTCCCATTTGACGATACCAAGAATTGGGTGTCGCAAATTGAAAAAGGCCGGGCGGCGCTTAAAAAAATTATTCCATTTCTTCCTGAGTCGACCTTTAAAAATATTCCTCCGCTCTTGGAGCTTACGGAACTGCGTGGCGAATGTATCCGAAGAGGGCAGACAGATCGGTTGACTCCAGAGGTAGGCAAAGAGCCCGCATTCAAAAGATTTTTGAAAAATTTTGCGGGTCGATTTCCTGTACGGCAAAAACCTCGAATTCTTGCTCGGCGAGTTTACTCGGTAAGTCCTCATTATTTGCCGTTTCGAAATCGTCTTTCGAGCTTTGAAGAATCACTGAATTTTCTTGATTACTTTGAAAGAAAAAAGAGAAAGCAACTAAAAGCCTCCTAAATGCTGAAAACCAGTTGCGGGTTTGCTCCGGCGGCCTTCTCGGGATATAATTTATAAGATGCTTAAAACACGTCGAAAAGCACTTAAAACCCTTCTTTCTGAAAAAGTTGTAAGCATTGGCGACTATCGAAATTTGCGCAGCGGTCGAAGTCTTAGACGAGTTGCTCTCGTCACAACGGATCAAGAATTGATTAAAGTTCTTTCGGCAAACCTAATTAGCCAAGCTGAAATTATACCGTTTGATAGCCGATTTTCTTTTGAACAAGCGATCAAACAAGGAGACTGGGATAGTGCTCTTCTGGATCAGCGGATTTTGAAAGACGATACACTTCCGCTTTGTGAGAAGTTGAAGCGACAAAACAAACTGGAAGATCTTTACGTCATTATCTTAGCCACCGATTCCTCAAAAGATGCCGTACGTCAGGGCTACGAAAAGGGCTGTGACGAATGGATCACACGCTTCGACGATCTGAACCATCTTGCCCGTCTGCTTTCTCAGCATATAGCAGGCTAAATTCACGCTAATTTTCGAGTCGACTCTTGCCCGCTTTGTCATTTTCTTCTATGACGGGAAGCTATTATGAAAAAGTGGTTAGGGCTGTCGTTTCTATTTTTGATTATTTTTACCCAACTCTCTCTGGCAGGGGATCATTCTTATTTGGCCTTTTTGCTGGATAAATCTAAAACCTTATCTTCACGTGAAGAAATGGCGGAGAAGATTTCGACGAGACCCGACAGTTTAATTCTTCTCCGTGAGATTTTAAATTATAAAGAATATCCCGATCTTGAGGAGCGAATTCGAGTTGTCGCTCTTAAATCCATGCTCCGTTCCAAAACAGATGGCTTAGAAAATTTGCTCGTTGAAATCATTGAGATCGATTTGAAGGAACTTGCAAAAGCTGGAGCAATGGCTCCGTTTTTGGACGATCACCCGAGTGGAAGCGCTATTGCTGCCATTGCACTCGGTGAATTTCATTCTGAGAAAACTCTCGAGGCCTTAAAATCTTTGGTTCAGGCCAAATGGTCGTACACCGCGCAGATTGCGGCCACGTCGCTCAAAAAAATAGATGGAAGATGTCCGAAACTAATTACTTTCCTTAAGGTTAAGGGTAAAGTCCTCTCGCGAGCATCGCCTTAGCAACTCTTTCGATTCCCACCATTTGTGCAGCGGTTCGCATAAAAACTTTATGTTTCTTTTGCGTCTCCATCACTTCTTCAAAAGCTTTGGTCATCAGTTTTGCGAGTTCGCGATTAATTTCTTTGGCACTCCAGAAAAAGTTTTGAAGTCCTTGAACCCATTCAAAATAAGAAACCGTGACACCGCCCGCATTGGCCAAAACATCAGGGATCACCAGAATGTCTTTTTGTCTCTCTTTCAAAACTCGATCGCCTTCGGTTGTGGTCGGGCCGTTTGCTCCTTCCGCCAAAATTCTACACTTTAGTTGAGCGGCAACTTTTTCATCAATTTGATGCCCGGTCGCAGCAGGAACGACAATGTCAGCCGGCGCGGTGAGCACATCTTTTTGAGAAATGGAGTCGCCCTCTGTATAACCTTTTAGCGATTTGTTTTTTTCGACGTAGTCGAGAGCATGTTGAATATTGAAACCTTTGGTATTTACGTAACCGCCTGAGACATCACTGATGTGAGTAACTTTGCATCCAAGTTTTTCAAACTTTAGAGCCGCATGACTTCCTACATTTCCGAATCCCTGGATCGCCACTTTGGTGCTTTCACCAAGAGTTATATTTAAATGCTTGGCGGCTTCCATTACTGTATAAACAACCCCACGACCTGTCGCTTCCGTTCGTCCGAGAGATCCGCCGATTGCAATCGGCTTACCCGTGACAACTCCGGGTATCGCGTAACCTTTTAACTGTGAATAAGTATCCATCACCCAAGCCATCGTCTGTTCATTCGTTCCCATATCAGGCGCGGGAATATCTTGTTGTGGGCCAATGAAGCCAACCATTTCAGAAGTATATCTTCGAGTGAGTCTCTGAAGTTCAAGCCGAGAATGTTTTGTCGGATCAATTCGTACGCCGCCTTTTGCGCCTCCAAGTGGAAGGTTCATAATCGCGCACTTCCATGTCATCCACATTGAAAGAGCAGCAACTTCGCCGAGAGTAACATCGGGTGCATATCGGATCCCGCCTTTGTACGGGCCGCGAGTGTCGTTATGTTGAACACGATAGGCATCAAAGACTTTAACGTTTCCGTCTTCCATCCGAATTGGAACGCTGATCAGAATTCCTCGATCAGGCTCTCGCAGTCTATTCGCAAGATTACGATCTAAGCTCATCGCATCCGCTACTTCGTCAAATTGTCGTTGGGCCATTTGGTAAATTGGATCGTTGTCCCATTCCATAATAAATCAATGGTACGAGACATCGAATGGGCGTGGGAAGTGAAATCTGCCGTAAAAGGCTTTTAAAGGGCTATTCTTGGCACAATGTGCACCTTCTCACGGAGGGTAATTTCGGCTAAAACCACGCCAGAGATGCAATTTTCGAACAAATTGGGGGCCACATTTTTCCTTCTTCTTGGCATAGTTTTTTTTCAACCCGTTTGGGCTGTGGAGAATCGTGTCGATACCGTTGATGGCTACAAACTTTCTTTGCCTGGACGAAAAGATTCCGGATTCAATTTTTATCTAGTCACTCAGCTCAAGAAAAAAAAGAAAGAAGATCTAAAGCCGACCGAGTCGGCCGTGATGATCGATGGCTCTCCTGAATATGAAGGCTTTGGATTGAGCGGCACCGATCACATTCTTGTCAGAAGTTCTCTGAAAAGTCTTGAAGAGCACGATCGTCTCGCCGGCGCCACTCTTCCAGAGCATTCCTCCGCGTGGGCACAACATAGCTTAGAGATCAGTATTGGGCAAAAGGCGACAGAAAATTTTCTCCAAAGACTTTCTAAAAATAAGAAGGCTTTTATCGACGCACTTTCTGGAATACCTGAAAGTAAGGCTAATCTTTTATATTCTTTATTATTCGAAGACTCTGTTCGCCTCTCAACCGAAATTTACAATAATGAGCACAGCACTGCTTCAAGCTCAGATCCTACTTTAGAGTCTTTGAAACTAAACTCGAGTAATCCCGATCCTGAGCCGACACGTATTACTCTTCACACAACGCCTATCGGTCCGAAAATACTTGGATGGGATTTCGTCGAGGATATTTATATCGAAAAAATCACGTTTCATTTTCTAAAAAAAGAAATTCAATTTCTTCCTCCTGAAAGCACGAGCGCCGTCGTGGGTCAGGATCGCCATCAGGGAGTTTTTCGAGTTCATCTCCAAGCGAGTTCCGCGGAAATTGAAGGGAAGTACCACAATATCGGAAACTGGCGAGAGATTTCTCGA
>JAQBPA010000029.1 GCA_028287765.1 Bacteriovoracaceae bacterium | reverse complement strand
CAGAAGTAGAATGAGACAAATAACCAGAGGTAAGGAAACCCATGTCTTAGCAGGTGCGGCATAGGTCACCCTACTTTCAACTAAAAAAGGGATTGCACCATCAGCTTTGAGTTCGCTTAAGGACGTGTTGCTTGGCACCACTATTGCATCAATTATGGACATGAACGTTTTTCGAATTTTCGCCCTTATCGCGCTCTCATTGGTGAGTATTTGGAATCGTTTAGAGGCGGCATCTCCTCAACACGACCAACCGGAAAGCAATTCCTTTCGGCGGACCGACAACCTTATGGTGGACCCGTTCCCAGACAAAGTTGCAGTTACGGAAAAATCCGAAGATGGTGGAATCGCCGATATGCGTGGCCTTCTTATGACATCAAGTGGTGAAGAAGCATGGTTCTTTGTTCATGGTATGAATGCCTGGTTTCAAGCTTCAACTGGTCAACACAACTCCGACACAACGGGCTCAAAAATGAGAGCAGTATCCATTAAAATAGAAGGGGCGGCAGCGCTTTTCAAATTCACGCCTGAAATCACATTATATCATTTTCATCCCATTTCAGCTTTGCAAACCGAGCGAGAAATAACGGAAGGCTTCACGAAAAAAAAACTATCTGTTAACCCGCATATTATTAAATCCACTCAAGCGTGGCAAAATATTCAACTTCATATGCCTTCAGCGTACGACTTTGAGCTACAAGCAAAAATATTGAATGATCTTGAAGTAAAAGGAATCCAAAAGAAACTCAATGCAAGAATTGTTATGCCTTTAGGTATTTTGGAATACGGATTAACCGAAAAAGGCCTTAGATTCGTTCAGGCACATTCCCATGAAGAAATAGAAAAAATTTTAGAAGACCGTTTTCTTGCAATTCATGTGCCAAAAATTAAAGCTGGGACCTCACTTGTCAAAGCAAATCTAAGAACTACGGTTTCCGTAATCCAAGAATGTCTAAAGGAAATTGGCGGAGAAGAATTTACAATTAGTTTCAAACCGCATTCAGATGTACTGACAAAAATGCGACCTCCATTAAAGCGATTCGCAAATTCTTTTGTCTCAATTTGTAAAAAAATTTTAGCGCGGCTTAGATAAATTGCATGTAAATCGACCTAAACCTTTCAAGTCACGTGCCGACAAGTCATTTTATAAATCTAAATGAAAATGGATACTCAAATCGTTCGCCATTTAAAAGTTTGTAACTCTTGAAGCCGGCGAATGCGATTGGAATCCAGGATGTCAAATGTGCGCTCAGATAATAGTAAGCCATCATTGGATGGCTGATACTCAAAATTGAAATGACAGCACCAAGGGCGAAAAGAGCGAGACTTATGGTCGTTTGAAAATTAATGGCGATCTTCCCCTCATTCATAACTTCTGGGTATTTATCTTTGTTTACGATCCATAAGGCGACTGGACCAATTATATTTCCGAACGGAAGTAAAACTCCCAATAGGGCACTCGCATGACAGGCGGCGGTCCAGTTTATTTTAAATTCTTCGGTGGGTTGTTTGTTTTGGATATTATTCATTAAGTTTTCTCCTGAAATTTTTTAAAGTTAGTGAATGGTTTTATTGTGCAAAGCGCATCAGTTTTTCGGCTTCTAGAAAAAAGACGATGACGACAGATGCCCATCCGAGAAACACAAGGACGAGCGGCAAAGAACAAAATAACTTTTTCATAGGTACTCCTGTTTTTAATTTGTTTCCGATTTTAAATATTTTCATAAATAAATTCTCCGGGGTCTGGTTTCTTGATCTTTGTTTTGCGATCCTGCCGCATACCAACCAGGTGAGAGGTGGTATCGGAAGTAGTCGATGAGAAATCCATCAGGTTTGTTTCGCTTAATAAGATAAAGTGTAGATCCCAAAATGGCAGGGATCAGGATCACAAAAACAAAAGCAAAACCAGTTCGACCAAAAATTAAATTCATCGTAGCCGCGAAAATCAGAATCAAAATTAGATCGTGGACTTCCATGCCCATGATTTTGATCTTGGAGTCTAAGTTTCGATGAATTGTTGATGATCTCAGCTCGTCCATTAAAAACCTCCGACTGCGTGTTGCAGCCATTGAATGATGGCAGGTGCCAGAAATCCGATCAGTGAAACGGAAATCACCGTGATAATTCTCGCTTTTGCTCCAGCGTCTCCAGAGATAGCAAGAATAGACGCGTAGACGAGTCCCAGAATCGAAAGCAGTGGAAGGACCGTACTAATAAGTTGGGAAGTCACATTTTGCATTTTGCTTTCGAAGCCGAAAGCAAAAGTTGAATCGCTAATTAGCGCCATCCCGAAAAAAGTGAGGAGCGGAAAAAGTACGTAGGTCTGTTTTAATTTTGTCATGATGAAGAGTTCTCCTTTTGTTTGGAATTTGAATTGAAGCTTAAAACTAAAACTTTCATGCTAGAGCCGAAATCGATATGAACTTCTCCAGCTGTCTCAGGGCTGGTGTAGCCGTCACCCTTTTCTTCTCGATGATGAAATTTGCCGCTTTTTTTTATGACTTGTTCCACTCGATATCGAACTTCGCTTTCTGCCGCACCCATAGGCTTTAGATAAAATTGTTTATCGTCTGGTGTTTCATCGATCTTAAGGCGGTACTCGTTGAATCTTTCATCATAGAAAGCTTTTCCAGCGTGGATGCGTTTACCTGTTACTGGATTCATCCAGAAGAGATCGTGTCCACGATCCGTTTTTTGTTCTGTATTTTCCATTAAAAGTCCCTTCAAAACTGTTTTTTATTTTCATTCATGATCGGGAAGTTCCTTCCAGCAAATTGTCTTGTGATATTTGCGATCTGCTCAGTTCCAAATCATATAAAGACCGAAGCTTTTTGATCGATTCCTCCAGAATAGAAAGAATTCTCTCTTCGGAGAGTCCGAACAGCCGTGCGATTTCATAAGCCAAGAGATTTTCCCAAAATCTAAGATAAACGACCGCTTGTTCGAAACTAGTAAGCTTTCGAAGAAGTTCTCGAACACGCTGCTTTTCCTTCAAGGGAAAATGATCAATGGATCCATTTTTTCTATCGATCTTATTTTGAGAATAATTTGCGTACCAATCCTCAAGAGCGTGTCGATCGATCAATTTCTGAATTTCTTTCGGATCACTCACGATCTCGTTAAGCCAGGGCAAGGCAACTTGGAGGTTCATATTATAAATTCCTCGGCGGAAAGTTTGTGAATCTGCTGTTGTAAATAAGTTCAGCGTGTTTCTGACGAATCTGTTTTAAGCGTTCTCGGTCGATCCGATCGGAAAATATAAATTTCCAAAAAGACGAAAGAGCGTGAGTAATCATTCTAAAAAAATTATTTATTTTCATGTGATATCCCTTTCAGGGGTTAATGGCAGACTTGTTTCTTTCGCCGTGTATCCGTCCCTACCTATAGAACGGCGGGGCTGCAAAATGGGCTGCAAATGGGCTGCAAGATTTTTTGAAATTTCTGCGGTAGTTGGGATTTCATTCGCTACGAATATTTCACGAATTTTGATTAGACCCCTTTCTAATGCCCTTCGGACATTGAATCTGCTTATATTCAGTTCTTCGGCAATATCTCGCGTGGTTTTGCCGTCCCAAAAGACCAATCGAAGAATTTGATTTTCTCGGTTGCTAAGTTTGTTCAGAGCAATCTGAACCGCCCGTTTTAAATGTGGATTTGACTCGCTTTCGGCCATATCAAAAAGCACGGCTACGGCATTCACTGAAAAATTTTCGATATCATTCGATCCGTGTAGAAGGACTTCCTTTAAGCGTCGCTCGTGAGTTTGAAGGTAGGCCTCCCAAGTTGCTGGATCCCAATCTTTAGATATTTTTCGAATCTCATCGTCAGCTTTTCTTGTTCCATCGGAATTTAGCCAAGGGTTAAAAATATCTTTTAAGTCGCTCATATTGCCCCTCCTAAAATATTTAAACTTTTTTGCTGCAGCCTATTTGCAGCCCGTTTTGCAGCCCCCTCAGGTATATATGGGGAGCACTCAAGGTTCTCGACTTGCAAGGATCGGGTGACTCTTGTTGAGAGTACTGCGTTGATTTCAACGCTGTTCCAGTCGCATCCATTGCAGAAGACTTCGCCATCGAATCGAATAAGTTTTCTGCAATCGCAAATGGGGCAGACTTTAAAAACCTCGGCAGGCTTTTTTATTTTCCGACGAGTTTTGGTTTGATTTTGTTGGTCCATTTTTTACCTCCGTGATTAATTTTTTTAAAAACACGAAGGCTATATGGCAATTTCCGTGCCAACTAAAAATGAGAAGGTTTTTCAGACTATAATTTTAGAAAATAGAAACCAATTCGGGATCTTGGATGAACTTATGTCGATAAGTGTAACTTTTTGAAATTCACAAAAGCGTATTCCTAAAAATACACAGGGGACTGCAATCAGAATGTTTCGCTGTTTTGCTTTTGCAATGAAGCAGGGGGTCGGAAGTCTTTGTGAAGAACCGTTTTCGCGGAAGACCGATGGCTAATTTCATCGGGGTGGCTCGGAGATGATTTGGGAGTTTATTCGACCGCTATTTTTTCGTTTGCCCTGCTTCTAATTCTTCAAGTTTTTTTTGAAGCTCCGCGATTTTTGCTCTTAAAGCAGCGGGATCATCCTTATCTTTGATTTTCCAAGTCAAAATAGAACCATCTCCGTACCAATGCTTTATTTTAAACTTTGTAAACTGGAACTCCTGATTTTTATCGATGGCCGCTTTCTTGGTTCGTTCGAGAACATTTAGCCGTGACTGCGCTGCCTCCTTATTCACCCCAAAAAATTCTCGATCCACTAAAACACCTTCGGAATAAATAAGGACTTCATAGCAAGTATTTGCGCCACAGCTTCCGCCTGGTTGCATAACATATTCCACGAGCTCAGGCTTACAGGTCCATTGTGCGGTGACTTCGGATGTTGAGGCCTGAGAATCGGGCCCGCTGAACAGGGTTAAAATCAAGAAAGTGAGTGTGTAAATCGTTTTCATAAGTTCTCCTAAATCTTAGCTTTCGTAGCAATGATGCCAATCCGTGTCAATCCATGCAAATGCTTCAAAACAAGGTGGAGCACAGGCTCATTCTTCGTTTCAGTTTCAAGACCTAGAATATCTAAGGGTAATTGGGCGTACGATTAATGAGTATCTCGACTAAGAACGAGCGCCATTTTTTTCGCATTCGCATCGACAATTTTATAGATTTCGTCTCGAGACGAATTCATAGAAAAGAATTTTATCGTTTCGTTTAGGATGGTTTTATAAAACTGCGGTCGAGAGTCGAAATCCTTTTCAGTGATGCTTAACATGATGGCTTTAGAATATTTCTGCAAAACCCCAGGATGGACTCGTGGATCTAAAAATGTTCGAAGCGACCAGAAAAGATTTGAAATAGGAAGGCTGAGGAGATGTTCGTCATCGCTAGTTGCTATGAGTGGATCTGAAAGCGACAGAATCAGACGATCCACGGCATTTTTGTTAAATGGATCTTCGATGTCCCTCAGGACGGTTTTTGTTGTTACGATCTTCGGATCATTAAGAAAAAGAGCTGGAATAAAATCAGACAGAGCTTCGTTAAGAATTTTTTTATGAAAGGTTTCGCCATCCTTTCCAAAATTAAGTTGCCTAAGGGTTATGGTGTGAACGATTTCGTGCAAAGCGAGCGACGTTGAAGGGAAATCATATTTTGAGTCATAATGTTTGTTAAAATTCAGATCAATTTTGGCTTTCACCGAGGCTAAATTGGCGGCACGAATATATCTGCCTACTCCAGATTCAGAGCAAGGAAACGCAAATCTCCGGATGGTAAGGAGAACGCCTGAGTTGGAATTGAATCCAGCATCATGACTAAACTCTTCAAACTTTTCTATTTCTTTGATGAGTTGTGCGCTTCGATTTTGTAGAGATTGTTTGCGATAGGGAAATCCTGCGGTCAATCGCACTCCTCCCTTTGTGGAGCCAAGCTCTTGAATCGGAATGAAAGGATCCAGAAGCAATTTATACATATCGAGGAGATGAAGAAAACATAGAAAGGGAAAACCAATAGTCAAAAGGATAAACCTGTTCTTTAGCAAACGATTTCCAAACATTGAACGATCCCAGGTTACTTCCGCTGGAGATATATGGACGACCTTACTTAATGAAATGTCGCCTTCAATTTGCCGATCTTTTTCTACTTTGAATTGCCCATAGTGGTCTGAATCCTTTCCATAAATTGTAATAGGCTCAAGGTCTTTAAAATAAATATGATCGGCTTTCACGTGTGTAAATTTCCCACGAAAGAGTTGGGACCCCTTTTCGTCGCGCGTAAGAACTATATAAGATTTCTGAGAAGTTAGAGGCTCGCTTTCTAGATGGCTGTATTCTCTAAATAATCGAGCAAGTGTTTCTTTGCACAGCGAATTATTTTCAGGATCTTTTGCCGAAATCGAAAATGGGAAGCTCGAAATCAAAACAAAAAATGAAGCAGCCGAGATGAAGAGCGGTCGAAATCTGATCACGAAGGTGAATAGTGCAAAACTCGTGCCAAAACCAATTCTTTCTTATCGGGTTTTTATGCATGGCTATCGTCCAAACTCGTTTATGTAACAAATACTGTGCCTAACTCGACCCTTGAAATGACTATGTTTTTACATATTCGCTCAATTCTGCTTGGACATTTCAAGGTAGAAGTCGTCAGCGAAGAATCAGCTTCGATATAACCCAAGCTATCGATAATCTCTTATTTGGACCGCTAAACACTACGACGTATTCCCTTGAATACACCCAGGCATACAGCCGCGTTTTCCAAGTGTATTCCTCAGGGCCATCTTTACGGATACAGATTTTCTGCTATAAAGCCCCAACTTTGAAGGAGCCCACGTGAAAAAGTCGCATCTCAAAATTCTCATTATCGAAGACGACGAACTTCAGCGAAATAATCTGACGAAGCAACTTACTGACCTTGGTCACGAGGTTCACTATGCGGTATCGAGATCGCAAGCGAGAGAGCAGGTCACTCGGCAGGCGTTCGATGTCTCCTTTATCGACGTTGATCTCGAAGAGCGACGAGCCGGATTTGAATTGATTCCAGATCTCAAAAGAAAAGGAATTTATAGTGTCATTCTTTCGGGGCATCGAGAAGAAGAATATGTCGAAGAAGGTTATAAAAATGAATGCGACGATTACCTTACGAAGCCGTTCAAACTCGCAGCGATTGAGGAGATTCTTCAAAATTGTGTTGGCTCGGACCAAAAGATTCGCGTTCGAAAATTAATTGCTCAAAAATTTCTCACCCAAGATCCAGATCATCTGAAGCAATATGAAATTCTTGTCGATAATCTCGGCACCAAAGTTTCTCTTCACATTTCGGGTCCTTCGGGTTGTGGGAAGAGCGTACTTGCGAAAACTCTTCACGAAGGATGGCACGGAACACGCGATAAATATGTCGAGTTCAGTCCCGAGGGACTCCAAGACAGTACCCTTCAATCAGAACTTTTTGGACATGAAGCGGGCTCATTCACGGACGGAAAAAAGAAACGAGTAGGATTGCTTGGCCAAGCAAATGGCGGAACGCTGTTCATCGATGAAATCGGAACGATCGGTATTAGAATGCAAAAATCGTTACTCGTTTCATTGGCAAATGGAAATTATTCACCGCTTGGATCGGAGAAGATGCTTCATTCAGATTTTAAGTTGATCACTGCGACCTGCGAGGATCTCTACGAAAAAATGGCTGCGAAAGAATTTCGACAAGACTTTTATAATCGAATTGCAGGCCTGACTGTCCATTTCAAATCTTTAAGAGAACGTCCGCGAGATATTGAACTGCTTTTAGACCATGTTCAAAGAAATTTCGGTGGTGGTCGGGGCATGGTGATTCGGGCCAATGCTCGAAAAGCTTTAGTGAATTACGATTGGCCTGGAAATGAGCGAGAGTTTTTTGATTTTTGGGAGTCAAAGAGAAAAAGTAAGAAGCCCATTTTTTCAACCGAAGATCTTCCCGAAAAAATTGTTAAAAATGAATACGAGGAAAAATATTCCTATAAAGTTCTGACACCAAAACAAGCGAAGCTCGTAGAAGAAGTTGGACTTAAAACTTTCATTTTGGAGATTGAAAGAGAAGTTGTTGAGCATTTTATTAAGAAGGTCGGAAAAGCACGTCCGATCCGTCCGCTTATGCGACATTTGGGGGTAGGTCAGAAAAAAGCACAAAATCTTCTGGCGGGCCTTTTAGGAAGTTCCATATGAGCGATCGAGTTTCAAAGAGCGATTTACTTCATGATTTTCAATCCGAACTCCATGGCATTCTAAATGCCGTCGAGCTTGTGAATTCAAATCTTCATTCTGATCTCTCCTACTGTAAGGCTGCCATGAATGTCGCTGCGCCTAGAGCAGATATTTTGCGAGAGCGATGGAAAGAAATCCGAGCCAAGTACATCGACAAATTTGATGAAGGTTCGGAATGAAGCGAACTTCACTCATTTTATTTTTTGCATTCGTTTTTGCAAGTTGCACTAAATCGAATGTTCAAACGAGTGAAATTGGCGTCCTTAATGTTCCAATCACGGCGATTCCAGATCTTGAACTTAAATACGGCGATGATATCAATGGAAATAAGGTGGTCGATAACGTTTTTGATCGTCTTGTAAGTCTCGATGAGCGCCTTGCACCTGTGCCGGAGCTTTCTACTTCCTGGAGGGTTATTAGTGATCGAAACGAAATTGAATTTGAAATCGGATCAGAAAAGAGATTTCACGACGGCTCTCTGGTGACTTCGTTGGATATTCTTAACTCGTTCGTAAGAAGTGCTAAGAATAAAGGCAAATTTACATCTCAATTAGAAGCTTTTGAAGATTGCATGGAAAGAAAGTCTTGTTCTGGTTTTAAAATTCTGAGTCCCACTCGTTTTGTTCTAAAACTTAAAAATAAAAATTTTGAACTTCTTATGAAGAATTTGGCAAGTGCAGAGGCGAGCGTTATGAAAAAAGTTAACGGTCGATACATTGGCACTGGACCGTATAAGATTACTGAAATTAATAACGATAAGATCGTGACCGAAAGATTTGATGCTCAAGCCCAATTCGAAAAAATAGTTTATAAAAAAATTAAACCAGAAAACCAGCTGAAGATATTTTTATCAGGAGGCATTGACACAATTAGCAATCTTGATTCCGAGGTCTCGAAGGCGCTTCTATCAAACAGCTCTTACATACAAAAACTTGCTGGAACATACACCTTAGTATTTCAATGCGCGCGGGGAATTTTTAAAAATAGGGAAAACCGTTTAGCGGTAGCCAACGCTATTAACATCGACGAGCTGCAAAAAAAATTTGAGGGAGAGGGGATTCCAGCCGGTGGGATGATTCCCAGTGGTTATGTCGGATACACAAGTAAAAGACATCCTTTTAACGTGAAGAAAGCTCGTGAAATTATCTCTAAGAATACAAAAAAAACTGAAAGAAAAGTGATCCTCGGCATTAGAGAGACTTCAAAAGATTCTCAGATATTGGATAAATATTTGATCGATGCGTTTAAGAATATCGGCCTTACGTTGGAAATAAAATCCATGCCGTTTGATGCAATGCTTCGCGATATTCGCCTTCGAAAGGTCGATATGATTTTAAAGGGTGAAGCTCCAACTAATTTTGATCCATCAACATCATTCGTCGTCTATGCCAATGGATTAAGTCAGCGATTGCAGGGATATCAGAATAAAAATTTATCTCATCTATTTTTGAAATATCAAAACAAGACAGAGAAGGGCGAGCAAATCGAAATTTTAAATAAAATGGAGGCTGCGTTCTTTAAAGACGCTCCTGCGATTCCTCTTTTTTATCCAGTTTTCACAACTTGGTATCGACCAGGTCTTCACATAAAAAATGAAGGAGGTCTAAGCATAAAGTTTTGGGATTTTTCGTATCGCGACGTCCGAAGGACTTCGATGGTGCGGAATTAATATGAAAGGAAACAACATATGAATAGAAATAAAAAAATGCGCGTTAAAAGACGCACATTCAATCTATCTCTTCTTAAGAACAAACTGATTGGCGAAGTTCGGGCCAGTTATCCATAAGTGCTCTATGTTTGATTTGGGAATGATTGAATCCTACGTCTTAAATCTGAGAGAAGAGGGAGGGAAATGCCTTCTCTCTTCTCTGCCTGATTTTTCTGAAAGGGACTTAGAAAAAATGAGCCTTCCATTTCTCTCATGGTGCTATTTTTCTGTAGACGATTCTGAAAAAAAGAAGAGCTTGCGATCTTTTATACAGTTAGATCTCCGTCGAAAAAAATCGAGTCTAGGGAGCGATATTTTTAGATCAAATACGTGCAAACTGTTCTTGAAAAAAGAAACAACATATCAAAAGGCATTGAAACTCATTCGAGGTGTATGGCCTGAGTATTTCGAAGTCATAAAAATCATTAAGCCTCAATTGTCTCAAACGATGGTGGGAGATCGCTTTGAATCCGCTTCCGATCCAAAAATTTTCGGACAGATCCTTTATCGAATGGATAGTAACTGTCCGATTAAATGGGCCGAGATCATCATCCACGAACTAGCTCATCATTATCTCAATATGGTTGTGACAACTCACGATGATCAAAACGTGTTTAGCCAACCTTGGGATGAAACAAAGTATTCAGCGATTCGAGAATCGGAGCGCCCGTTAATTGGAATTTATCATGGCGCTTTTGCAGAAGCTTGTATGCTGAGTCTCGCTCTTCGAATTATATCTACGAAAAAGCTCGACTCTCAATATCGTGACGCTGCTTATAAAATGATAGAAAAAATTAGTCCGCTGTTTAAGCAAGATTATCAAACGGCTAAACAACATAAATGCCTATCATTCGACGAGCATATTACAGAAATTATTGAATCGGTCCGATTCGATCTGGAGAGTTTCGAATTTAAAACCGAAAAAATCTGTGCGACGGGAATAAGATGACGGAAAGAAATATTTCATGTCATGAAATTATTGTTCGACTTGGAGTTTTTAGAGCTCTCTACGCCAG
This sequence comes from Bacteriovoracaceae bacterium, assembly GCA_028287765.1. Lineage (GTDB taxonomy): Bacteria > Bdellovibrionota > UBA2394 > UBA2394 > UBA2394 > JAQBPA01. The sequence goes on along the minus strand of JAQBPA010000029.1, from coordinate 24,346 downwards.
TGCAGTATTTTTTAATTCGGTATTATTTAGACTCATCGTGGGTGTGCTCGCTATCTCTTCAGGTGTTCCTGTGGATACGGTTGCTCTTGTAACTTTGATTGAGTTTTCATTGAATGGCATTCTCGAAGTTCCATTTGGAATTTTGGCTGATCGAATGGGTCGCGTTCCTTCAATCGCGTTATGTTTAGGAACGATTATGACGGGACTGACCTGCGTTTATATTGCGCTTCTCATTCATAACGATTTTTCCAGAGTTTTATTTATTATTCACGGAATACTGATCGGTCTAGCAAAGCCTTTCAGTTCAGGATCTATCGAAGCTTTTTATCAGGATGCGCTTCATCGAGCCTGTCAAACGGAAGAAGAAAAAAAGCTTTTGCTGACGAGTCTCACCACTAGCCAAAATCATGGCAAATACTATACGACTATTGCAGTCCTTTGCGCGTTTGTATTGGCCGCGATATTTAATCAAATGCATCTACTTCCTCATACCTTTCTATTTGGGATTATATTGTATGCTGGTTGCTTCGTAACTCTTTTGCGAGACTATCGACAAATCGGAGATATCGAAAAAACTCTTCATCCATCTTCACCATTTGCAATCATAAAAGCGTTGGTGACTGATAGGTCGGCTAGGATTTCGTCTATTTACAATCTCTCGTATTGGATGATCTCGGTTGTCATTGCTGGCTATTTAATCATTTCTCTTGGTCGAGAATATGAAGGAGACAATTTTCTGCGTTGGGCTTTCATGGTTTCGTTCATGCTCGGCTCTGCTTTTGGAGGAGCCGTCAAAGGCCACATTCTTCCACTGTTGGTTCATAAATTAAGCCGAGGGAAATATTTGCTCACATTTTATGTGCTGACGCTGTTGAGCAGTCTCGCTTTTTTGCCGCTTTATCAACATTCAAACGCTGTAATCCAAATAATCTATATCTTCGTTTACGGCGCTCTACTTAATACGGCAACGTCTGCCATTCAAAATATTTCAATGAATGACTTAATGTCGTTAGTAAAAAAGCAGGACTATGCGACGGCACTTAGTTTCCAAAACATTCCGGGGTACCTTTGGGTCGGAGCGTACAGCACTTATTTGACTCTTTTTAGAGGCGGTACTCCTTCGGTTCGAGAAGCGTTCGTTACGGTGATTGTATTTTCAATTATTTTTTCGCTCACAGTCATTTTTGTAGAACGTGATTCCTTTAGGAGCGAGATTAAATGAAACATGAAATTACTCTAAAGACTTTGCTTCGAAAAGTTGTCTGGAAAATTACTTTAAATTCCGTTTTGCTTTCCGTCGTAGCGATTGTTCCAATTCTTACAGTTGCTTTTTTAAATGCAGAGCAAAATAAGCTTGAACTTTTAACTCAGGAGTTGGCTGCAATCATTAAACCAAAAATTCAAATTGGAGATGAGATTGAGATACGGGGCGATTTGTCGAAATCTTTGGAAACGACGAATGCCGTTTGGCTTTCAGTAAGTGCGAAACAGATTCGACCTTTAGTTGCCTCAAAGCTTTCTGCGGGTCCTGATTCTCTTAAATTCCAAGAAACAGGCTTTTGGAAAGTCCTTTTTAATCCTTACATTGTGCAAGTATCTTCATTTAAAATTTATCCGAATAGCCCGGAAATGTTTTCAATCAAAGTCGTTTTTCCGAATACAATTCGTCCAAGAGTTCTTGAATATATGGCGCTTACGGCAGTGGCCATTGCTATCGCTCTTCTTATGGCCTTATTACTTCGATCAAAATCTCTTCTCGTGGGGATAGGTGCCCCACTTGAAAATTTAAAACAGCATATAGAAAACTTCGACCCTCACGATCGCACGAGGAAACATGAAATTTCTGCATATAAAACTGCTGCGGTGTTAAGCGAAACTGAAGCGATCAAAAGTATATTTGATTCACTGCAAGGTCGAATCGAAAAGCAACAAGAGAAACTTTTGAAAAAATCCGTCGAAGAAGAACGGGGCCGAATGGCTGCTCAACTTGGACATGATTTGAAATCTTACACGAGCATTATCATCAATATGATTGAAACTCTTCGTTCTAAAATTAGCGAAGAGGATTTACTAATTCTTCAAAAGTCCGCCAGCGACATCTCGATTAAAATGCAGCAGCTTCAAAGAGCTGGTTCTCAAAGTTTAAGTGATGAACAAAGAAGTTATGTTCTTCAACTTACGCCTTACATTGCGCATATGGCAGAAATGAAATCGGTGGAGTATCTTCATGATCGTCGCATAAATATTAGATTTGATTTTTTGACGAGCGAATTCGATGTGTTTTCTAGGATTGATCCTGTTGAATTTCGAACAGCCATTTCAAATTTGATTAATAATTCAGTCGAAGCAATTGCGGAGAAAGGTGAGGTCGTGCTCTCCGTTAAACGAGATGGAGAGCATGCAGTTGTTGAGGTTCGGGATACGGGTCGAGGAATTCCAAGGGAGCAAGTCGATCGAGTGGGCCAATATGGCTTCTCAACGAAAGAAGGAAGCGATCGCGGAACGGGTTTAGCGAAAGCCATTGAAATCATAAAAAAGGGAAATGGAGAAGTATTTATCGATTCAACAGAAGGAGTCGGAACGTCTATTAAGCTTCGTTTTTTAGCGGAGTGGTCTCGGAACTCCTTCGTTAAAGAAATAGACCTGCTTCACTGCGATCGAGTGATCATTATGGATAATGATGAAAGCTTTGCTGGTCGGTTAAAAAAGTTGATCAATCAAAAATGTCCGCAGATGAAAATCGTTGTTCAAAATAGATTTGAAAATTTTAAGAGCTGGGCGGAGTCGAATACGATTTCTTCCTCAGATCTAGTGCTGATGGATTACGATCTGCAAGAATCCGAGATAAACAAAACAGGTCTCGATCTCATTGAAATGTTTAATCTTCAAGAACGATCTATTCTTCTCACCCATAATGACAGCGACTCTAGGCTTTTAGATGAATGTGATCGTAAGAATATAAGATTGCTTCCAAAAATTCTCATCAAAAAAATTAAATTTATTATAACTCCAATGGATGAGGACGTGATTGGCAAATATGATGGAAGTGTGATCGATGATAATGGCCTGCATATCATCAACCTAAAAAAAGCGGCGAAGGCTAAGGGACTCACGCTTCGCTTTTATAGAAGAGCTTCTGAATTTCTTAAAGATGCTCGAAAACTCGATCCGAATAAGCCCATCTTAGTCGATTCTCAGCTGGAGAACGGTGAGCGTGGTGAAATTCATGCGAAAGGTTTTTACGATGATCTTGGCTTTCATGAAATTATGTTGAACACCGCATCAGCACCTGAGGATTTTCAAGGGCTATATTCACAAGGAATGTATTGGATAAAAGGAATCATTTCAAAAGAAGAGAAAGCGGAGAAGATTGTTGAGTATTTTGTATGAAGCCAATTGGGGGATCTAGACTAGTTCTTCTGGATATTGCCATGGGTGCTGAACTGCGTTAAAGACTCGCAGAGTACAAAATATGAGAAAAATATTATTCTTACTTTTTATTTCCTTTGTTTCCACTGATCTGCAGGCGGGAATGAACTGTCCATTATGGATCACCGCTCTTGCAAAGAGATTTGGATATAAAAGTGCTGTCTGGGAAGCCTATCCTGATCTTCTTCCTTACAAATCCACTTTTGAGAAACTCAACTGGAAACGGAGGACAGAGTACCATCCGAGCTCAATTGGAGGATTCAGTCGTTCAAAATTCTGGGTAGGAACTCCAAACAAACGAAATGATTTTTCTGTGAGTTATCGTTTTATAAAACCAGATACCTACGTTAATTCATGGCCTCAGCCAACTTCGAGATTTGGAAATTTTACGTTTATTTTCGCCCCCGCTCTAGGTGAAAAAATTATTTCCGATCTGATTCAGGAGGGCTATTTGAAACCAACAGAGCCCGTTCTGGAAGACTCGTCTCACAGTCTGATCGACGATCGATATCATTTTATTGTAATTGAAAAGCCTGATGAAATCCATATGACGATCAGTGATGGCAAGGATGCGCCTGATCGAGAGACATTCTTCAGAGAAATAATTTTTATTATCGAGAGAGCACTGGCACATCCCCTGAATGAGCAATGATGAAATCGCTGCCTAGATATATCCAGCTCTCTTTTTTTATTTTGATTCTGCAAAGTTCATTTTCTCTTTTACAGGCTGAAGAAATTAATCTTTCCATCAATGAAGAGCAAGCTGACGAGGCAATAAAAAATTTCGTACTACTTCACAACGAATGGAGTTCGACACTCGAAGGCAAACCTGAAATCCGATCGCTATTATTTAATTTTCTTGTTAATTATCAAGCTTTTTATAGTCGACTAGAAATTGAAGAATCCGCTGAGCAGCCAAACTCTGATCGCATTCGACTTTTGAAAAAATCCAAAGAATCCCTAATCAAAAATGTTCTCAATCAGGGGCCCGAAATTGCCCCCTATCTTCTGAAGGAGCTGATTACAACTTATCAACTATTCGCCGAGACAAAACGAGATACGAAGGAGTTGAGCTTTGAAGCAAATATCGTAATAAGTGCAGCCGTGCGTGCGCGCTTCGAAGCACTTCGGTCGTGCTTAATGCAAATTGGCGAACCCGCTTTAAAACCGATTGCTGATTTATCTTCACGTGCCATCAATAAAAATTTGGAAGTTTTTTCTGATGAGTTGAAGAAGTTAAGTAAGGAAATTGAATCGGAGATGGCGAAAAAATCTACAAATACAAAAAGCAAATGAATATATCCAGTCGGATGCTTCCCACTTCAATAAATTTTCAACCACGGATGCGCTACTCCATGGATAAGATGATCCATAGATGAGGTTGAGTTGGCTTATAATTTTTGTCCGACTGGGTAATTCATTAATTTTAAGTTCACGCCTTGCTCTGTCGCCCAAATCGAGATGCTTCTACTAGAACATTGGAGTATTGCACTCAGGCATTGCGCGATCTCATCGTGCAGAACTAACGACTAGGATTTTTCTTACTGGGCTCGTCAGTCAAAAATAAATTGCCTAGAAAAAAAAGACGCAACTGTTGCGGCGCGCTTTACTCATCGGGGATTCGATATTTTTTAAAGTCGAATTGAGGCATTGCATCATACAAAGTTCTTGCTCGAATGGATTTTTGATCGAATACTTTAAATATTCTATCGTCAGTAATCCGGGGGAATAGTATGAAATTTTTTGCTGCAATTTTAATCGTTTCGAGCTTTTTGTTAGCAGGCTGTGGATCTTCGTCGGACACCTTGAACAAAAGTGAAAATCAAAATTTATCAAATGATTCCAAATCTTCTGTGGAGGGTAGCAGTCAACCACTTGCCGATTTTTCTGAAGGTAAAATTGTTAGCACCAATCGAACTTTGGATCTCGTGATCAGAGGTCACGGATTTTTTATTGTGAATTCGGCTTCGGGAGAAAAATATTTCACTCGATCGGGATCCTTTATTAAGGACTCGCTCGGTACAGGCGTCCTCACAACACGAGATGGTTATTATCTTCAAGGTTACGCCATCGATGAGAAAGGAAAAGTCGCCGCGAAGCTCTCAAATATTCAAGTTACCACGTTGGGACTGGATTCGAAGGCTCGCGCGACGACAATACTTCATTACTCAGTGAATCTTGATGCTAGTCAGAATACAGCTGGAGGACCTTTTGATGGATCTACTCTGACCAACGCAGCTTTGACCTCTCAATTTAATGTTAGTCAAACCGCATATGACTCCGTAGGAAATGCTCATGAGATTCATACCTTCTTTAGAAAGGTTGCCGCGAATACTTGGAGCTATCATGTGCTTACCGAGGGATCGAATTTAGCCAATTATGCAGCTGTCGCAGGTGGAAGTGCGATTTTGCAGGATGGTATACTTATCTTTGATTCAGCCGGTTCTCTAACCGACGTAACAGCTGAAACAACATTCAGGGTACCGTCTCATCTCAATGAGTCAGGTATTTTGGCGGCCGGTGACTTGATTAATCCGGAATTGGGAAATCCAGCAGGTTATATTCAATGGAAGGGCGGGTCTCCAATTGCTGAGATCAACTACGACTTCGGGCAAATGAGTGGAAGCACCTCTCGTACAACACAATTTGGAATAAGTTCGGCAGCCGAATTACTTGCGCAGGATGGAAGAAATTCCGGGAATCTAATGGGGTTTAGTATCAATAAGAATGGACGTATTTCGGCATTTTTTGCCAACGGAGTGACACAAGATATTTATGAAATTCCACTTGCCTTATTTCCGAATGAAGAAAGATTAAGTCTCGTCCAAAATAGCAAAGATATTTATGCGGAAAACCAAATCAGTGGAAGTGCTTCTATCGCAGAAAGCCGATCTTCTGGGCGGGGATGGATTCAGTCATTTGCAATAGAACAAAAAGACACGCCCAAATCTTCCGCTTCAGACTTGAATGCAAATCTCCCCGATTTTTCCCAAGGAGCTTTTGTAAACACAACTCAACCAACAGACCTTGCGATACAAGGTTCTGGTTTTTTTGCGGTGAATGAGCCATTGAGCGGATCTACCTACTTCACTCGGGCTGGTGCTTTTGTACGAGATTTAGCGGGACAATTAGTCATGCAGCAGAGCGGCTATACTCTTCAAGGCTACGCGATTGATGAAGAAGGAAAAGTCGCCACGAAACTCACGAATGTTCAAGTTACCACATTAGGACTGGCCTCGAAACCTATTGCAACGACAACGATTCACTACTTACTCAATCTTGATGCTAGTCAGCCAATTGCTGCAGTAGCTTTTGAAACCACGAGTTTCACTCAGGCCGCAGCAACTTCCAATTTTAATACAGCCATCATGGTTTATGATTCACTCGGAAACTCCAGAAGCGTTGTGACTTTTTTTAGAAAGGAAGCCATAAATTCTTGGAGCTATCATGTCTTAACAATGGGAACTAATCTCATCAATTACGTCGGCACCCCTGGTGGCGCCGTTGTTCTCGCCGAAGGTACAATGACCTTCAATACTTCGGGAAGTCTGGTAGGTGTCGCACCTCATCATTACTCCGCATTAGATCTTGATGCGCAATTAGTTGCAGGTGAAATGATTAACCCGGCATTAGCTGGATTTAGAAGTGAAATTCAATGGGCAAATGGAGCCGCAATTGTGCGAGAAATGGCTTATGACTTCGGACAAATTTCACAAGGAACTTTTTCATCTACTCAGTTTTCAGCGCCCCTTTCGGTCATTGTTTCTAGTCAGAATGGAAGAACGGCTGGGTACATCACGAGTATTAATATTAATCCGAATGGACATATTTCCGCGACGTTTACGAATGGTTCGACGAGAGATATTTATGAAATTCCACTCGCGACTTTCCCAAATGACGAAGGACTAAAGCTGCTCGAAGACAGCAAAAATATTTATTCGCAAAGTTTAGCCAGTGGACGGGCTTCAATTGGCGAAGCGGCAACTTTTGATCGAGGAGAAATTCGATCTTTTTCATTGGAGCAAAAGGATTAAACGAAAATCGGAATTGGAATTCAACCCTCTGTTTTTTTGTTAAATGCCTTAAGAAAACTGGTATCGGGCTCTTCTGCGCGGCCTTAAGAGCATCACTTCCATGTCCCATGAGAACGATATAACCCGCCATGAGAGTGATTTCTATGTTGATCCCATGACTGAAGACGCTAATTGAATCGGAGATGGCAAAAAATCGACGAATACAAAAAGCAAATGAATAGACTTTAAAAGAAATGAGACAAAAGCTTATAAAGATTGAATCCGACCACTGGAACGCCGACCAATATAACAGCGCCATAAATCTTAATCTGCGCTTGTTTCGATTGGTACCGCTGGGCATTGGCTTCGACGTACTGATTTTTGGATGATTTTAATGCTGAAGATATTTTATTCTGCAAAATAGCAGAATAAGAAAAGTCCCAGTCATTTTTATCAAGCAAGTCTATCACTGATATATTCTCTCTTTCCATTCTCTGCTTCCAATAGGTATCAAGGATTTCAATATCGTCCTTTGTAAAAACTTTTCGGATGAAATCGTATTCGGCCGAGAAAGCTCGCCTTTCATTTTCGAGTAACTGATCTTTATGGAAAAAAAACCACTTTTTGACAGTCATATTTAATCGACCCTGAACTAATAAGTCCTTTAAATGAGAGATTTCGTGCACTAAAAGAATAATTCCCAGATCTGTATTATCGAATGGCTCACTGAGTTTTATCTGTCGAGTGAGCTGAGTAACGTGGGCTGCCTCAGATTTCTTAAGATCGAATTTTATCTTTTGAATATTAGAAATGGCATTTAGCAAAAATTTTTGCTGATGTAGTGTAAGCTCTTTTTTTACGTCCTCAATGTATTCCTCGAAAACTTTCTGAATCTCTGGTGATAAGGTCGCGGAAATCCTTAGGCTGGGATTTGAGAGAAGATGCAGATAGTCTGAACAACTCGTGGCCTTAATATCATGGATGACAGCCGACGTGAATGCTGCAAACGATGTTAGAAAAATGAGTGTGAATTTTGTTAATTTCGTCATAGCTAGACCTTAAGGAATATGAAGCAATTCTTATGCCAGATTAGGCTAAAAACGAAGGATTCTTATTCAAAAATTCATAGTATTGGAACATCCAAACGTCGATATTTTGTCCTCAAATTTTGAGTCAGTTTTTTTCGTGAAGTACCTAAAACAACTATAAGAAGTTGCCCAAAATCACCTGAGCCCCCATGGGCATAAAAAGTTGACCGGCTAAATCGGAACTTGTAGAGGCTTGTAATGAGCTTTAAGGGGTTTTTATTTGCTTTTTTTGCAATATCATTTTCATCGAATTTAGAATGTCGGAGTGCTGAATGTGAGGAGTACTTAGGCACGATTGGCGCAGTGGTTTCCAAATACTACTCTCATGTGAAAATTCGATTTGGATCCGGTGGGATTCCGTCGAATCCTGTTGGATCTAAAGCATTTGCCTACTGGCGCGAGCGGACACCTTCATGGATACCAGATACGGCCTTTGCATTTAATTATCTAAAAAAAGGTGAAGTGCGCGATGCCATCGCAATGCAGTCTGCAGTTGCTGCAGAAGCTGAGGCCACTTTAAATAAAATCGTTACGTCGGATAGCGAAAAGACTGAACCGTCGGAATGGACGATCGCATCCGTTAAAAATATAGATGCACAATTTCTAAGCACGACAGACATGATCGGCAGATGGACACAAAAAGTTTCAGAAAAAAATGCATCTCCGGATGATCAAATCGAACTTGGTAAAAGCGAATATGTTTATATCGAAGGTGTTCCGGACCATCCTTTTATTTTTTTTAATGAGGGTAATGGGATGACCCATCAGCGTGCGAGAAATTTAATTTCAAGCGCGAATCCGAATAGTAAGGTCATTTTTTCGGGATCCATCAGTTTTAAAGCAAAAAAATTTCCAGATGGTTCTTTTTCGATCGTTCATTTGAATCTCGGAAACGGGGCATGGCTGAAGGATCATTTTGTTAAATCTGAGGACTCGCTCGGTCCGATGCTCATAGCTGTAAAAAAGTCTTTCAATATAGATCGTCATGCGAGAGTTCAGCTGTTGGCAGATTGGGGAAACAGCTATGGCGAAGACGAACGATCATTCGACGCCACCATGAATCTAGCACCGATTGTCTTCAATGACGAAATGCGCAGGCTTGGTCTACTTACTTCTGCACAAATCATTCAACTTCCTTACAACGAAGAATTAAAAGCAAAACTCACGCAAAGAGGCCATAAAGGTCCTTCCGTCGGATACATCGCATTCAAAAGACCTGACTTGAATATGGAGATGATCTTCTTTCCGAAGAGTTCGGAGAGATTGCATCAATACGCGTTCAATTTAATTTCGAAGCAATATCCAGGAACACTCCTTCTGTTCGGGGGCTCGTTGAGTTTTGTGTTCGAATCATCTGCGATTCCGGAATTTCAATTTGTAAGTATTGATGACGATGGATTCTTAAAAGAACCGGCGTTGCATGGAGTCCAATCGCTTCGTGCGTTACTCGATCGATTACGAAATGAGCTCAATGTTTTTGATGATGCTCATTTAGCTATTTCCGGCATGGAATGGCGGCAGTTGGAACAATTTAAAGGCCATACACTGCATAAAATCGCCTCCTCTGAATTAAATCAACTTTTGAAACCTAAGCCAGGACCCGCACGAGATGCCATCATCACGATCGATGAAATTACTGGAGAGTTCCATATTAATAGAGAATCCACGGCATATAAAGAATGGCGATTGCTTGTACCTTCCGCCGCTAGTGATACATCTTTTCCTTTTCAGATTCTCTCAGAAACGGAAATTGAGACCGCTCATGAAAAACAGAACACAAATATTGAAAGAATTGCGATAGCAAAGGTTGAAAAAAATATTAAATTTTCCGATTTAACATCCGGTAATTTGAGTATTAAAATTCCCGAAGGGTTGAAGGATGCCGTCCATCCGATAAAAGATATTTTTAAAAATATCACTCTTGAAGCAGAAGACAAATCCACTTTGAAATATACTATTTTTCACATAAACAACGAATTTCTCATTTTAGCTTGGGACCCAACGGGGTCAAATCACGGGTATGTGATTCGACAACTGGTTGAAGCCAATCCTGAGTTGCGTGTTTTATGGGGCGACATTGTGCACGTCGGCTACAAAATGCGAATTGATGGAAGCGGAAAACTTGCATCCATCACCGTTCGAGAATACGGCGGCGAGATGTTGTTATTCCAGGATGCCGTCGAGGGGTATCTAGAATCGAGCAATTGGAGAAGTATATTTTATACTGAAAATGGTGTGAATGCTGTTTCGATGCTCACTCATCAGATTCTTCAAGGCTTTGAACCTTTCATGGATGCAGAGACTCTCGTTAAGCAGGAGTGATGCACATTTTGAAATGTCGCATGCGACTTCGTGATGTGAGTGATGAGCCTTTTCTTTTGAAATTTAGAGGAGTCTGCTAACCAACTTAAATGACTTTTCGTTTTATATTTCTTTTAACGGCTATGGGCACAGGAGCTTTGCTGCCTAATATGGCCAGTGCTAACAAAGAATCAGGACTCGCCGACTGTGCACCACAAGTAGCTTTGATTAATCACAATATAACTGTCGCGCCTAAAGAGCAGTTGATGATTCAAGACGGCGGACTAAAACTCATAGGCTATCTTAATGGAGATGGTTCGCGAGATTATTTTTTCTACAAAAATTCTGGTCTACCTGCCAAAGTTTCAATCGACGCAAGCGAAGAGCCCACTGGTATAGTTGTTTCTGTAAGCGGAAAAATCTCGGTTCAGGTCCGAAAAGTTCCCACAGGTGAAACGAGATACTTAGTTTTCTTCTAAGAATTTGTTCAAAACCGCGCTACAACCACCACGAAAATGACTTGTGGGGCAAAATCGAATGTACTATCAATCTCTCATATATATATAGAAGGGTCGGTGTGATGGGTTTTAAAAAAGTTGGATTATCTTTTTGTCATTTCATTTTTTTTGCTTCGGTTGTAATTCTTCCATGTCGAGTGAATGCGATGCCCATTGGCGGATTTTGCCAAGAGCTCCTATTTAAAATTACCAAAGGAATTAGAGCAAGCAAGGGCTCTTATGAATTGCTTGGCAATTCCACTGATCAGGCTTTTCTTAATAAGATCGTTTTGGTTAGACGAGTATTTGATTATAGAAGTGATGACTATGTGGGTGCGGTTTCCGACACTCCCGATAAATTCCTTTACGGTATTTTAGTTGAACTAACAAAAGATCGCATTTCTCTGCGGACTCCAACGGGTGAAATTGAGAAGTTGAGTTTGTATGACGCTTGGGAAAAAAATAACGATCTTAGATATTACGCCTTCAATCTTCGCTTTCGCGCTAAGGCCGCAACGGCAAACTCTGCGTTTTATAAATCGGCAAAAAAAATGTCTGCTCAAATTGATTTTTCAGAAAATCCCGGGACTGCCTTAGGTAATTTTAATAGACTTAAAGAACTTGGTCACGGCAAGCAGGGTAGAATTACAATTAAAAGTGAGCGTCTCATCGATGGGTATCGATCCACTTTGAAGCAAGAAGGCTGGATCTTTTTTAATCCTGAAGCGAAAAGCATCACCATTGCACAAGCAACAGCTCCAGAGAAAAGACTAAAGATCAAGCTCCTAGAACAAAAATCGGAATTATTATTAGAGATCTTTTAATCCAAACTCATTATTAAACACTGTTCTTATGATTTTCGGATTAAAGTTTTACAATCTGAGCCGCCGAGACCAACGCGCAAGATTGAGTTTGAAAGAGAGTAGGTCCCATTCATAAAATCGAGAAGACGAGTTTCCAAATCAACGCAGGCCCTCTCAGCCTTATAAAATTTAGAAGAGATATGGTTCTCAGTAAGATCGGTAATATTGTAGGCAATTGTGCACGAATCTGCGGGGTAAGTTTTTATATTGTTTCTAGCAAAATGAATGAGCAGACCTGTCCTCGCAGCCAGAATTTGCGAATCTGCTAAATCGCAAGAGGCATTTGTTTCGTAATAATCACCGTCAAATCCGTGAGAAACCGCAAATCGAGCAATGCTTTCACTTGAAGCATTGCTATCATTTCCACAGCAAACGAATGCGAGAACGGATATCAAAATGAAAATAACTGAACCGATTTGTTTCATACTGAAGCATTGTATTTAGACGACATGGCAATGAAAGGCTCTCCATGGATGACGCAACTCGTACCATTCATTGTGAGTCTGAGGTAGTCGTTTGAGCCTTGAAATGCAAGATTCAGAGTAGACGCTACTTCTGGGATTTTTCCCACATTGGAATGGTCCACCAAAAGTGGTTGCAGAGCTGAATTATTTTGAAAAGCATCGACAGAAATAAAGTCTGCGAAGGGAACACATTTTCCATCGAGGCTGCATTAAATTATCTAAAGCCGCATAAATTTATTCACAAAATTTCAATCAAAGAACAGAGTTTAATAAATAACTGATGGTGAAAGCCAAGAAGGGGAAAAGGAAATCGACTTCCATTGCATTAGAATATTCTACATTCAAGAATATAGTGGCGTGACGACGCAAAGAATTCAAAATCTAGGTATTAACGACAGAATCTCTCGGCAGATACTCTTCATTCTCGTTTTGAGCGGATATCGTTTTCCAGTTTCCAGATATATTTTGCGTTCCTCCGGATCTTTAATCTGTGCTGCCATTTTAATTCTAAACGTTGCGCCATAACTTTCTCTGCGTGAAAATTCACCGGTCGAGTTTTGTGAAGTGGGTATTAAGAGAGGAAGAATATAAAGTATTTTAAATCCAAAATCAAATGCAGCCATAGCTCCTGAGATGAAGAGGAAATGAGTTGGATCGCTCTTAATGAGTGATGAGATAAAATGAGTATGCGTTGCGGCGCGTTCCACAGCAAGACCCGTGAACGTGATGCGTCCCGTGCCAATCATCGCGTTTTTTATGCCATTTTTTATGCCATTAATGAGAGGATTCGCTGGAGTGAGAAATAATACGCGCACTATTTGTTTTCGTTCTGGCTCCGTTGCTGTTCGTACAAGAGCCGAAAGTAATTCGTAAGAATTTTCATCTTCGATTAAAAAATTCCCTTTGAAGCCCCAAACCCAGCGAGACCGAAGAAATTTACGAACGAGTGGGTCTTGAGATTCTCCAAGTCTTCTATAAAAGGACGTTAATCCATGGAAAGGAAAAGTAATTCCTATTCTCGAATTTAAAAATCCATCTAAAGTTTTGGGCAATGTCGTATTTTGTCTTCCTTTCCAATAGGACCAATATGAATACCCTGACTCAAGCAGTTCTCGAGTATCGGCGACTGCATTTTGAATCGCCAATACCTCTACGACGAAAAAGAATAAAAATCGGCCACACATAATCTTTGGCGTGTTATCTATCCGACCTTGCAAAACAGCAGGATGGACCTTAGCCCAGCGACCAAAGTTCGTTTTGAGCCTTGCAGGTTTTTAATATAGACAAAACTTGCATCTGAAAAAATAGGAATAAAAATAATATGAAATCGAATCATCTTTTAGCCGCAGCCATAATATTGTCTTCTCTCTTAACTGGGAAACCGCTCTTTGCAGTAGAGCCTGACCTCTCGACTCCAAAGAATGCGGTTCTTTCTTTTTATAAAACAAAAGACAGCGGAGACACGAATGCCCTCAAGCAAGTTGTTACTTTCGTAGATCCAAAGGCATTCGATTTGGTATCGGAGAATTCAACTGCAGTATACCAAATGCAACGACTTCATGGCTTGATTGAGAAAAAATTTGGAAAGGAAGAAGCGGATAGAATTATTCATATGGGCAAAAGAGATTTGAAACCCGTTGAAGCTGGTAAAGAATCGATCAATGGCAACGTAGCAACCTTCACAAAGCAAGGCGAAGATGAACCTGCATTTTATTTAAATAAAATTGACGGAAAATGGAAAATCGATCTCTCAAAAATGAAGGAAGTGCAAGTTCCAGCTAGCGATTTGGAATTTGCGATAGCGCGAATGTCCATCATGGCGAGAGGATTTCGATCAACTGCCGACGACCTTGAAAAGGGAGTGATTTCTTCCACTGGAAAAGAGATAAAGACGCCTGACGATTTACTCGACGATTTGAATATGAATATCCAAAAATCGATTCCTGAAACGGACGATAAAAAGTCGGGAGAAGAGAAAAAGCCGTAAACCAAAGAGTCCGCAAGGGTCGTTCATGGCAATGAAAGACTCCATTAGTTCCTGCGGTAACCTCGAGTCTACTTTCTAACCTCGACGAGCTGAATAAATTTCGCTTCCTGAACAATTGTAAGGGTGACCGACTTTCGAAGGTTTTGACTTAGATATTCAAAAAAAGTTTGGGTTTGAGCGCAACTCTCGACAGTACCAAATTGATACTCTTTATTTTGGTAATGAAAAACGTGAATGGGTCCCACGTCAATCCCTCCCGGTCTAAAACCAAAATAGTTATGTTCTTTGCAGTTAAAAGTCGTGTCTTTAACATTGTCCTTTGTAAAATCAATCCTGAGAATGGTCTGATCTAATAAATCTCCCTCAAATTTTGTATCTTCAGTTGCAAAAGAAATGATCGGCAGCAGAACTATTACCAAGCACGAAAATAAACTGCAAAATTTTGACATATCTAACTCCTTAAACCCTGAATTTTTTACCCCTAAAAGACTTAAGATTTCTTAGCCGAATCGATTGGGTTTTTGAAGGAAATTCGTGTTTGGTTTAATCAGGAGCTCTTTTTGGAACGAACATCTCTGATGTAAATTGTGAGATTAGGCTTGATTGACTTCTCCCGATTCTCACACTTAACATTCTTAAAAGAAAAGATTGGAGAGCATTATGAAAATAGAAATATTGGTTCTATCGATAGCTACTTTAGTTAGCAGAGATGGTTTTGCCGAAAGCCATCCGTCTTACAAATGTAAAGTCGTATCAGTTAAAGATGGAAATGGCGGACCGGAACCGGAATTCAAATTAAAATCGGAAGATCCGTCCTAAGTGGATTTTGAATAATAGGTCTCCTTTATTAGTTCGATTTAAGAAATTGTGTTCAATTGTTATGTCAGAGATCGAGTCGTAAATTGTTCCTGTGTATATACGGTTTTTAAAATTTAAACCCCTGAGGTGTTAAAAAATGCTTCTGGTAAAAACTAAAATTGGCGTTTCAAGTATTCATGGTATCGGCGTTTTTGCGGATCAATACGTAATGAGGGGAACGCCAATGTGGAAATTTCAACCCGGATTTGATCTTCAGTTAACACTGGCTGAGCTTGACCGATTGTCCGAACCAGCGCGCCATCAGACCTTGAATTACGCCTATCTGGATCGAAGTTCAAATCGATACATTCTCTGCGCTGATGACGCTCGTTTCTATAATCATTCTGAGATGCCTAACACTGGCCCCGATCCAACGAATCCCGATGACTACATCGACGTTGCGTTACTCGACATTGAACCGGGCGAGGAAATTCTTTGCAACTATCGGGATTTTTATACAGATATTGAGCGAGTTGGTAAGCTGGTTCACACCAGTGTTTAGGAAACTAATTGACCGGAATAGATTGAAAAATTTCGTCTGACGACCTTAACGCCACCGAATTATCTGGACCTGGTTGTTCGTACCAAGGGCTTTGATGGTTTCTTCCGCTAACTCACGATCAATGCTTCGCATGACATCTTCTGAGCGATCCATTTCCTTTTCAAACTCAGCTTTTGACTTTGTGTCGCCGCTCGACCCCTTTTGATACCAAGCCAATTCAGATTTGAGCGCTTCTTCATAGGAACGCTTCTCTCGCCAAAACTCGAAATAATCCGCAAGGCTTAGAGCCGAAAGGTGACCTGTTGTGAGTTGAACCTGTACATTAGCCTTTTCGTTTATAAAAAATTGAGCTGTATGACCTGTTCTACTAGCAGTGCTAAGATCGCCATGTCTGAAGTCAATAATGAGAGTCGCTCCCGTTTTTTAACAACTCAACAAGTGCTCCTGACAATTCAGATTTTTCATCTCGGAGTGCTAATTCATAATTTGCTATCCCTTCACCATTCGGAAGCAGTGTCGCAATTCGAAGCAACGCTTTATCGTAGGTCCAACCTTTCTCAGTGCTCGAACGTGCATTGGAAGTAAAAGTCTTGCTCAAAATCTTCGAAGGGATTGAGCGTTCACCCTCACCTAAAAATGTAATCCTGGCTTTTACCGGCTCCCACTTAGTTTCGGGGAACCCCGGAAAGATTTTATCTTGTCCTTTTTCAGCTGCAGGATTGCGCTGGTTTGGAAAGCCGGTAATCTGCGCAAGCAATCCAAATTGTCCGACTCCTGCTCGACTACCATCTTTGCATTCAGCTACGACATTCACAGTTTGCCCCGATTCCAGAATATCGTTATTTACTGAAAGTTCAATTTTAGTAGGGACTCCAACCGCTAAGGCCTGCAGACTTATAATTGAAAGAAATATAAAAATGACTGTAAGTTTTTGCATAAAAATCCTCTTAGATTGGTTGTGTCGAATCTCTTAGCAGATTTATTTAACTCTGAATACCGCTTCATGATAGCGACATCTAAGTTTTTGATTTTATTGACTATCAATTGAAAGATGCTGGGGATTCATTCCAATCCGCGGACAATGGTGAAAATCAAAAGCCTGTTTAGATAAACATATTCAGAAAGTTAGGTTACTCCGTATTGATTTATTTTAGCACCGCAATAGAAATTTTTGGATGGCACATTCTTCCTTATGCGATTGTTGCCTGCTTTATGAGCTATTACTTCTCAGGCAATCGAAGCATTTATAAATCTCAAAAATTTAACGGAAAGAAGCATCAAAAACTTTTCGGTTAATTTTTTTTCGTACACCGTCGCGACTTCTTGACTACTAAGAACGAAAAATCTATTAAGAAATAACACGGATGATTCGAAGTCATTTCGATCATACGAATAACGAGAATAAAATTTGAGGGGAGAATTTATGCGAAAGATTATCGCAGTGTTTTTGAGTTTTGGGATCACGATGTCATCCGCACCGCTCGCATTTTCTAGCGAGTCAACACCTACGTCAAAAGCAGACGCACTAACGCTGATTGAAACGAAATCTCAAGAAGTCGGCAAAGCTCATGGATTTTTAGAGCAACTTGATAAAGATATTGCTCTTACGAACGAAGCGCTTTCGAAAGCAACTCGCACTCGTACTCGCTCTTATTTCACTTGGGGTATTCCAGCAGCAGGCCTTCTTGTTCTCACTGTCCTTCTTGGAGCATCAGCCGTGGTCAAAGGGAGCGGAAGCGATACATTTGGTTTAGCTGCCATGTTGCGAATATTTGCAGGAATTGCGGCGATCGTCACTGGAGCTGGAGCAGCGGGCACTGGATATGTCGTTTATCTGAGAAGAACCGATGTAACCAAATTACAAATTTTACTTTCAAAACTGCAAACACGGAGCGATACAGCGAAAACTGAATTAGCGGCAAAGAAAGTGGAACTCGATTCGATCAAGAAATCGGTCGGACAAAATTAAACGAGGATGCTTCTTTAGTTCTCTAAGAACAGATGATGCATCTCTTTATATTTTTGTGAATGAGGATCGGGATCGCGGCCGATGTTTTGGCTGCGATATTCTTTAATCCAATCTTCAAAAAGCTCTTCCCGAACGGATTTCTTTTTCAAAGCATCGTTTGAGTTTTTTAACTCGTGACTCACTTTCATAAAAGCTTCGGTTGCGACTCTTGAGACTTCATCTTGCTTCTCGATCGTTTTTTCGTAGCTATGAACCCCAGCGTTTAAAAGATTAACAATAAGAACGTAAGCATAAAAAATGGTTTTCATTTTTGCATAAATTTTAAGATGCCTGAAGGATTCCGGAGAAAAAGTTTTTGCTCTTATCTCAGGAAGATAAGCGAGAGTGCCTAGTTGAAATAAAGATACAGAGTTCAAAATAAGGGTCAGAGCAAATTGAAAACGTCGGTCCAATAAAAACTCGTTCAATTTTTCTCGCTTATTCGCATCTCTCATCCAGCCGAGCGCGCTAAATTCTTTTTCCAACCTTTCACGTACTTTAAGTTGCGTTGCTTCGTTCTCTTCAATTTTTGCAAGTTGATCTTTGAGTGGCGATTTTAATTCGTCCCGAAAACGATAAGGCGCGCCTTTTAACTGAAGAGAAAGTTCAGAAACAAACTTTTCAATTTCTTCTTTAGAAATTTTATTTTCGGTCTTCATCTGTTTAATAGATTTGAATAATCGGCGACGTTTAAAAAAACCCGCAGCTTGAAATGCTTTTGTTACAGATAAATCATCGCCGACAGTCTTTTCTAAAAGACCGATTTGCTCGGCATATTGAATGCATTTATTTTGCGCACCAAATGTAGGCTCCATCACGAAGAGAGTCAAAACGACTAAAAGCAATTGCGGCATATAAATTCGCACAGAGCCTTTAATCACAGCTGATAAGAAATACAAAGGAAGGTTTAAGTCGCTACAATTTTTTCAGCCGTGTTTACAACACGGATTTTTCTAAAAAGAGGCTCGAGGGTGGAACCGCGACGATTTAGAGCGGTGGAAAAGCAGATTTAAGGGGAATTTGGATGGAGATGATTCCAGGCGAGGGTTATTGCTCCGGTGAGTGGATAAGGTCGAATATCCGCCGGCCGCTCGGCCCCGGATTTCTTCTACTGATTATCGCGGCGTTATTTTCGATATAAAATTTTTCAAACTTCTTAGGCAAGTTTGGAAAATTCCTGAAGAGCCGCTGGAATTTCGTGGCAACTGATCTGCCCAGGGACTAGGCCCGCCGCTAAAGGTGTCGGTCGATTTTTCCAATATATAGAGCCAGCTTCAAAATTGATGGCACGAGCGGCCGCTTGCTTGACGAGAATTTTGAAGTGGCAAAGAGTTCGATTTATTCGACTTACGTATTTCAAAGTAAGCGCGAAGGATGACAAAGCTTCTCCTCCCATTTTCTTGGAATATAATACCTTTGTGAAAGGGGATCCAAAGGCAGATTTTATTTATATTGAGTCTCCGATCGTAGGCTCTCCAATCACTGTCAAAAGTAAAAGATTGATTGGGTTTGATATCACTTCTGACGCCTGGTTGCTCCTATGTGAGCCGACGACGGTAATTGTTGAAGCATTGAATGAGGGAGAAATTTCAAATCTGCGTCTACAATGGAAATTGTTAACCGATGAAACAATCAAAAAATTATTCTGGAAATTTCAGATCAAATTATGTTGGATCAGTCGGATTTTGCGCTAACGAAACATTTTAAAAATAAGATTTCATAAGAAACATAGATCTGATCATTTTCTCGCACGGCTTTGATTCAGAATTCTAAGGGCTAAGGGGGGTGGCCCAAGTCTTGCAGAATCTCAGAATAGACCTTCGGATCAAAATATTTAGGTGAATAAAATTTAGTACCTGAAATAAAACGATCCTTGATATCCCAACGAAATTTTCGTGCGACGTCATATATTTGCATTAAAAAACTTACATAATTGTGCGTGATTCTAATGTCTTCCGCCGTCATTGAATGAGATTTTACATAGTCTTTGAGTTCAATCGTCTTTTGACGCCTTAGTTTCACTTCAACTTCATCGTAACCATGAAAAACAGGATGACCGAAGCGGTTCACATCGGGTCCTTGTTTGACCGACTTTTTAAAATGTTCGTCGATGCTCGAAATGAGATTTAAAAGTTCGGAACTAGCTAATTGATTCGTTCGGGCATTTTCAACCATCTTCATGGTCGTTTGTTCTTGCTCAAATGCATTTCCAGCCAAGTTTAAAACGTGGGCTCCGTAAACATATATGCCAAATGAAATCGCGATTAAATAGACAACACAGATAGTGGTTGGTTTCTTGAAGAGTGAAGAAGAGCGCTCAGCCGCAAGCGAAAACTGAGAATTCGTTTGAGAAACAAAAATAATAGTAGAGGAAATTAAAAAGTGGAAAGCAATCCTTCTCACCTAGATCGATTAATCGATTCCAAGGCATTGTCTGTAATACCTAGGTCATGAGGTCAGTCCAAAGGTCCATAGCTATTTGAAAGTCGTCGATTATTATTTTTTCTCTTTCGGGATTTTGCCTCTAACATAGGAGAAAAAAATGCGAATTCTATTTTTTATTTCATTTCTGTTTACCTCGTTGCAAATTTTATTTGCTGAAGAACTAGCCAATACGGATTCTAAACTGATTCCCCTTGTGAAGGAAAAAGGTGAAGGACTTTCGAGTGCAAGCAAAGTCGAATGGTACTCGCTCTTTTATGGAAGAAAAGAGTTGCAGGAATCTTGGCTAAGAAATATGCGCGATTCTGTCAAAAAAATGGAACCGTCTCGACAGCGAGAAAAAGAAGAAGCTAATTTAAATGAAATCGAGCAGGATTTTGCATCTATGATTACTCTTTCAAAGCAGTTAAATTTTCCCGAATCCGAATCCATGCTTGTCTCTAAATTAATTGATCCAAGTGAGAGTATTAAAACGGGGAGTCTCGTCGGTCTAATCGCTTTAAATAAGGATCTGGCCCCAGCCACAACTGAAAAAATTTATGAGCTTTTTAAAGAGAGCAAACCTGGTTCCGTGAAAGCCGCAGCCGCATGGGCCATGGGATCTGCCTCGTCGCTTACAGATGAACAAATCCAAGCTCTGGTTCGTGAAGTTTTAAGTGGATGGGAATGGCCAACGCGAAGACTTGCGTATGCGGCACTTGAATCTGAAGTTTCCAAAGCCAAAGATAAAGACCATTTTCGAAATGGAGTCGTTCACGAAACGCTTCGATTCATTGAAAAAAATTCGCCAACCCAATTTCCAGATGACAGTGCTCATGCTCAACAGCTCATTAGCGATTTGAAAGCTGTGCCGATATTTCTTGAGATAGAATCTCACGACCCTGATGCATCTATTCGAAAATCGGCAACAGAACTTAAAAAATTTAAGAGAGAAAAAGTGGTGGGTGGCGGTTTCAGCAAAGATAAAGAACGAGAAGATGGTTTGGAATTTCAGAGACAAGTTTCTGGAAACAAATGAAAACGTGAAAAGAGATCGATTCATTTCCCCCATTAATTTTCGATCTTTGCAGCGCATATTTACATTATCGAGGAAGCCAAAATGACGAAATTTAAAAAAACAAAAATTTACGCTCGGACCTTCGTTCAGCCAGAATATAAAGAGGGTTCGCATTTCTAAAAAAACTGACTCAAGAGGACATGATCGATTTTGGGTTTGCTTCTACAAGGTGCGGAAGATCAACAACTTAGATAGCTCGGCTTAAGCAATTTGCGTCGCTTCGGTGAACCTGTTATAAACCACCGTGATGCGTTTTAAAGCTTTAATTTTTTCAATTAATTACCTCATTTTAATGACCTCTTCAGCATCTGCCATCGTTGTTACCGCCAGGCTTCGAGATATCAACAGGGAATTCTGTGTAGGCGTTTTAAATGCATTAACGAAATCTCAAACAACCTCACCGGTCATAGAACTTGCGGAACTTAGGTCGAAGTTTCCCGAGCTTTTCTCTTCTCCAATCAATGTTGAAGCTAAGTGGCAACCTGCTTCTGGTGGAATCAAAATCGAAGCTGTCGCAGGTAGAATACGAGGACTGCGTTCCGATATTGAAAATGCAGATCCAAGGACTGCCACTGTCTACCTCGAACTGGATGAAGATAAAACTGAAATCACTCAACGAATTTCTGCCTGGGCGAAGGAGCGATCCAGGTCAATCAATTCCGAAGGCGGTCTTGGCATTTCAAATATCGGCCTTCAAGTCCTTTCGGGAGCGAATCTAATTTTCGGACCAAATCGCATCGCAAGTGGTCTCGCATTCGTCTCTGGGTTAATGGGTTCCTATTATAAAGAGAAGCCGCTGCGAGCTTTTAGGATCGCTCAAGGTTTGTCCCTCGCTTCTGTTGGGATGCTTTTTGCATATCAGGCTTACTCTCAAGGTAACAACGAGCTAGCGAAAGCCGCGTTCACTCTTATCGGGGCTGGGCTAACTACCGCTGCTACCAGGAAGGCCTCTTTTGTTTTGCCCCCAGCCTACTTAGTAACGGCCTATTTTTTGAATGAAGCTAACTACTCTGGATGGACTGCTGGGACGTTTGGATTTGCAGGAGCCGGAGGTCTATTCTACGATCTTCCGATTGAAGCAATGCAAGCCTATGAGAATCTCACATTGAAAGGCAGCAAGACCTTTAAATATCTTCCAGACGACTTCACCTCTGGTCTGCAAGCAATCGGCGTAATACAAAATAAAGCAGCAGATGAAATCGTCTCAGAAGTGAGTGGCGCCTCAGAAGTCAAAATGGCTGAACCCTATGTATGGTCTGCTAATCTACCTGTCGAGCCTACTACTTTGAGGAAACTTTTGCGTTCACCCCTGGTGTTGAATGATCCAAACGCAAAAGAACTCTTAGAAAATGCGCAGCGAAACGGGACGCCAGTTTACGCTTTGTTTGACACGATTTTTGTTCCATCCTCGGAGGGCGGGTCCGTTATTCATACAATTCGGTTTACGACTACCGAACCCAACTGATGTGGATCTCAAAGAAAATTTATCAAGATACGACTGCCTTCTGTCGCGTTGAAAGCGGGGCTGGGAAAAGTAATCTTATTTTCTTTAAATCTTTTGGATTCAATTTTGACCTCTCAAGGAAATCAACTCCATGGAGCCATTCAAAAACGATTTGGAAAAGATGACGGCGATAACGTTGTCGAGATTAATCCAAAAGATTTAAAGGAAGTTGAGACAGCAGGCGAATTCATTACGGACGATCATGCAACCGTGACCCAGCGAGGCGAACAAAAGCCACAATTTTACCTAAAAAAAATTAACGGAAAATGGAAAGTCGACCTTTCTAGGGATCCGGAGCTCAAAGATTTGGATGCACAAATTAAACAATTAACCTTTTTGATAAAAGGTATACGACATATTACTGCAGACGTCGAAAGAGGAATACTTTCTTCCACCGGAAAGGAAATGAAAACGCGTGACGATTTACTCAATGATGTCCATGCAAACACAGAAAAAGCAGCTCGGGAAATAGACAATAAAAAATCTGGAGAAGAGAAAAAAACTTAGCTGAATGGTCAGCTTAGTTTTTTCTCAATCAATGTTATCGTATTTACCTATGCGACTTCTGAAATACATTTCCTTCTATTTCTGAGGGGCAAATATTGAAAAACCCCTTTGTTTGATAAAGGCCGTCGCCGGAAGTAAGTTGAAGACACCGTCCTCTTCCCCGGGGCCTCTGAAGTGGTCTTCACCGCCAAAGATAATCCCATGGCCCGTCTGCGGAAGTCTCTCGGCCCAAAGAGAATTTCGAAGAAGAATTGACCTAAGCGAGAAATTACTAGCTTCTACACTCACCTCGTAATCGGTAGCGGCATCAATCGCAATAACTCGCTTCTTCAAACGTTTTGCAGCTTTGAGGATAGCGAAATAACCCTGCTCGACGTCTTGCTCATTTATCGCCGGGTCCCACATCGTATGAAGCCATTCTTTAAGGCGTGCTTCCGATCGGCTAAATTTCTCTGTACCTTCCGGTTCGTCGATAAAAGTATCTAAATCTTGTTGAAAATCTTCTGGAAGCATCTCGATTCCCAACCACTCAATTTCTTTTTGCTCCAAAAGTTTGATTAACCGTTCTTTGGGCGCTTGCGAATCATGGTTGTCAGGCAACACGAAAACCGATGGATTCAAATTTCGAAATTGAACTAAATCGTCATCTAAAAATCGAGGAAAAGAATTTAGATTAACCTCTTGGAAGCGTGTCTTTGACATTCTAATAAGAAGATTTAACTGCGCCTCATAGTAAGGATTTGCGTATTCCATTTTCTGTGGATAAGTATTTATTTTCCACTGTGATGCCATTAAAAAAGTACGAGAACTCGGCTTAAGAATTGGG
>JAQBPA010000024.1 GCA_028287765.1 Bacteriovoracaceae bacterium | reverse complement strand
GTCCCTTGATGATATGGGTTTGCAAAGTGCTGATAGATTTCTATTCCGGCATCTCGATAGTGCTGCAAAAAAGGAGGAGTGTAATCGTCTCTTTTAACAATTCCCCTTTCGTCACCTTCGGTTACCCAAATTATTCTACCGTGATATTTCATCTTCACTTCTTCAACGGAAGGAAAACTATCCGGGGGATATTCCGCCCAGGGCTTATGAATGTCAGATAGATCCAAAGCATCACGATGGGTATCCATCACAATTGCAGCCGGGCTTTCTGGTTTAAGATTTGCTTTGGCTGCCTCCATCCGAGGAGCGTAAAATCTCATTGCGGCGACGGGCTGTAATTGAAGTTCTCTGTCTTTTCTTTCAGAAATATTTCCCATTTTTATAATGGGCTGATAACCGCCTTCTGCCAAAGTTGTTGCAATGGCAATACTGTGAGCAGCCCCTGAATCAACAATTACTAACGCACCTAAATTTTTATATTCTTGAATCTGATTTTCAACGAGCGATGCGGCCATCATGTCAGATTCAGCTTTTCGCTGAGGAATTCTATTCCATTCTTTTTGGGCCTCATGATTCATTAAAGTTAAATCGGAGTATTTTGCATCGGGACTTCCAGAAATGGGCTTAAATGCATTTAAAACTTCATTAAAATTTCTTGCTGGTGCATCAGGATAAGAAGCAGTTTGCTGTTTTCGTTCTGTAAAACTTGGGCGACGAAAATCATCAAAAGAATGACTTCCAAGTTCTCGAAGAAAATCAAAACAAGCGCGATTTACGACGTCCAAGGGCTTGATAGGTGTTTTAGAAGGTTGGTTATTATCCGCAGCGAAAATGAAATGACTGAAAAGAAAAAGCGAAACAATAAAGTGTTTTAGACTGCGGTGCATAAGAGGAATTTTCATTCTATTTTATCACGTTTCTCCAAAACGCGATCTAAAGGTTTAAACAGCTTAAAAGCTCCTGACAAAGCCGTGACGGACTTACGTCATTTCCTAATGCATCGGACAATTATGCGGTGCTTCGCACCAATATTTGATTTGCACCCTGAAATTGGTAGTTGCACAGGACTTAATCTCCTGGGGATCGAAACGTCCGTGCCTCTCGTCCAGCCATCGGCTGGCATTCGACCAACGGGCCGGAGGCAATTTTTAATTTCTCTTTTTCGACACCACCGCAAGAGTCATTCGGCTGATGCAGCAAAGCTCTCCGTCATCGCGAGAAATCTTTGTTTCCCAAACTTGAGTGGTCCGTCCTATGTGAATGGGTCGACTAATTCCCTCAACATAGCCTTTTGTGGTCGACTTCAAATGATTGGCGTTAATTTCAACGCCGACACACATCTGATTTTTAGAATCGACGATAAAGTTTCCGGCTAAACTCGCAAGAGATTCTGCAAGTGCGACAGAAGCTCCACCGTGCAGAAGTCCTGCTGGCTGTTTGGTCCTATGATCGACGGGCATTCGACCTCGAATAAAATCGTCTCCGAGTTCGAGGATTTCCATTCCCAAATGACTCACCATGGTGTTTTCACACAACTTTTGAACGTCTTTCAGATCGATTTTATTTCGCCAAATGCCCATGGTGATTATAATCCGTTAGCCTAGCGTCTGAAGTAAAGAGAGAAAGAGGTTTGATCAATATGGATAGAAAAATGGCGATCGTTTCAGGAGCAAGCCGAGGCATCGGTCTCGAATTTACTCGTCAGCTTTTACAAAAAGAATGTTTCGTTGTTGCTACGGCTCGAAATTTGGCAAACGACGAATTAAAAAATTTAACACAAGAATTTCCTGATCAACTTCAGTTGGAAGTCTTAGACGTGGGAGATGACAGAAGCACCGAGAGTTTTACAAAAAAGCTCAAGATCTCTCATTTAGATTTGCTCATTTCAAACGCTGGAATAATAGGAGGCGAAAACACAAATCTAAAAAATGCTTCCTCCAAAGATCTACTTGAATCTTTCAATATTAATTCAATAGGCCCACTACGACTCGCACGGAATCTCCTTCCACTGTTAGAGAAGGCTTCCCATCCAATCGTTGCCAATATCACCAGTCTGATGGGCTCAATCGCCGACAATAAAAGCGGCGGCTATTATGCTTACCGTATGTCAAAAGCCGCTCTCAATATGTTCAACAAATCTTTTTCTATCGATTTTCCTAAAATCACTTCGGTTGTTCTTCATCCTGGCTGGGTGAAGACAGATATGGGTGGACCGAATGCCCACATCACATCAGAAAGATCTGTCTCCAGAATGCTCTCTATTATCGAGAATCTGAAATCTAAGGATTCTGGAAAGTTTTTTAGTTTCGACGGAAGGGAACTCCCTTGGTGAAAGCTGCTAAATGGTTTTTCGAATTTCAGAATTCTCATCGAACTGAGTCGTAAAAATCCAATGCATCAAAACCCCTATCAAAATCGCGCGTAGGACAATGGCGCCACTGAAGATCCACGTCCCCACTCCGCCGAGCCGTGCGGTATATTCATTGAATTCGCCAATTTCTAAAAGAATCTGCGTAAACGAGAATGGATAAACAATAATATTTAAAAGATCTAATGAAATGAAAAGCGCTAAACCCGACGCAAAATATTTTTTCATCTCAGGCCTCAACATAAGAATGATAAAAAACGGATAAAACCACATATGAAATTGAGTAGAGTAGACTCGATTAAAAATTAAGGCAGCCGCACAAATCAGAACGACTTTTCTTTCAAACGACATTTTGCGTGGATAAAAAATAAAAACAGTCATTAAAAGAAGACTCCCGATCGACAGCCACTTCTCCCACGGCATATAACCCCACCACAGCACAATCACGCCAATCAATGTATCCCAATAAATGGGTCGGTGGATGTGAAACCAGTAAGGATTTAAAGCGAGTTCCATATTGCCGTTCTTCAATTCATCAAACAAAATCGCTCCACCGAAAATAAAAACCGTGACCAGAATAAAAATGAGCATGGAATAAAGGGCAGTCTTTCGCTTCTTTTCTGTAAAAAAGAGTCGAACATCTCTCACCGCGATAAAAAAAGCGGGAACCCATTTGATATGAAACCCCAGAGACCAAATGAAAGTTGCAATGAGAGGACGACTTCGAAGCTGCGCCAAATAGCCGCCAAGAATAAATATCAAAAGAAGCGATTCAAAACGAAACGGACCGAGCAGCAAATAAGTAAGATTGAATTGAAATAATAATAGAGCAACCCAAATTCTTTTGATCTGATGAAATCTCAAAATCTGAATAAAAAGCCAAGTATTAGCTAAATCTAAAACCCACATCAATCCGGCATGAAATTCTAAAAAATACTCATTTGCATGAGTGAAGATTTTACTTAGTCCCCAAAAAAAATACCCCGCCAGATGCGGATATTCTTTCGAAAAATCCACATACGGCGTAAGTCCTTCCAAGCAGTTATTAAAAAAGTCCCGCCAACCCCAAACATCTACATGGATATGTCTGGCCCAAAGCATGTTTTCGCAGAAGGTAAAAAAAATAATGAGAAACAGTAGTTTTAAAAGACCGATAGCCATCACGAGAGCGGTATCTTGATGCCCACGAATAAAACTCGTGAGTACTCCCAAATTTTTCTTTATTAATGCAGTCCCCATAACTAGCCCTCTGATGTTGAGTTGGTTCTGAAATAAAGTCAAAGCGTCAGAGATGGAAGAATCCATTTTAAAACAAAATGGACCGCCCCAAAATTTGAAGTTAGCATTTGTCTTATGGAACTTTCTAATCCAAATGCCTGGCGAAAATGTAGTACTTGTAAAAACGATATTCTCTTCGGACAAATTTATTATATTTGTGACGTCTCGACCTGCCAAGCAAAGCGCACCAATTACGCATTTTGCAGCGTAATATGCTGGGACGGGCACCTTCCGATCGAGCGACATCGTGCAGACTCTGCCAGCGCAATTGAAAAGCGCGCTCCGCGAAAAGGAGAAGTTCCAGCCGAAAATATAAGCGCGCCTCAAGGAAGAAGAATCATCGCTGACGCTCCTTCTACTTCTTCGACAGACGACGGCGACGAAATTCTCGTCGTTGTTTCAAAAACAAAAAAGTATATCGCCGACAAATCCGGCATGAATACGAGTGCCGGCGTATATAAAATACTGACCGAAAAAATTAAACGTATTTGCGATCAAGGAATCGAAGAAGCAAAACGACAAGGCCGAAAAACGGTTCTCGATCGTGATATTATTTAAGTTTCTTTGACGGCAGCCCCACCTTCAGAGACCCTAAAGGTATGCTTTTAAATCTCTGGAATAAACTCTCTCCTCTTCCGTTCGGAAAAAAAATCTTTAGCCTCCTGATCGGATGGTATGTGCCCTATACAGGAAGTATTTCTCCTCAGATCAAAGCTCTCGAAAAAGGAAAAGCCCGCCTTCAGATGAAAGACAGAAGGCGCGTAAGAAATCATTTAAGATCAGTCCACGCCATAGCCCTCATGAATATGGGAGAGGCGACGACGGGACTCGCGGTCATGTCTTACTTACCACCAAAGATGCGCGCTATTTTAGTTCATTTGGAAATCGATTTTTTAAAAAAAGCACGCGGCACTTTAGAAGCCTATGCCGAATTTAATCCGCCCCAATTTAATCCGAGCGAAAATAAAAATTACGAACTCGAAGCTTCCATCCAAAATATAAATCAAGAAACCGTAGCCAAAGTGAAAGCCCATTGGAGAATTGGCCCGGACAAATTCTGATGGATACCGAACTCACGAGAAGATTAAAAATTGAAGTGCCCATCATCTGCGGCGCCATGTACCCGTGCAGTAATCCAGAACTCGTGGCGGCCGCTTCAGAGGCTGGTGCAATCGGCGTGATTCAACCGCTGTCGCTTACCTATGTTTGGGGACATGATTTTCGAGCAGGCGTTAAAAAAATAAAATCGATCACATCCAAACCTTTCGGAATGAACGTGCTTCTCGAAAAAACCTCGAGAGTTTACGAAAAACGAATGCGCGAATGGGTAGATATTGCCATCGAAGAGGGCTGTCGGTTTTTTGTGACGGCACTAGGAAACCCAAAAGAAATTTGCGACCAAGTAAAATCAGTTGGCGGAATCGTCTTTCATGATGCTACGGAAAAAAAATGGGCAATGAAAGCTTTAGAGAACGGAGTGGAAGGTCTCATCTGTGTAAACAACCGAGCCGGCGGTCATGCGGGCGAAAGATCTCCTGAAGATTTATTTCGAGAACTCTCTGATTTGAAAGTGCCTCTCGTTTGCGCTGGAGGTGTTGGAGATGAAAATGATTTCAATCAAATGCTAAAACTTGGCTACTGCGGCGTGCAAATGGGAACGAGATTCATCGCAACAAAGGAGTGCGCAGCTCATTTGGATTATAAAGAAGCAATATTAAAAGCATCCGAAAATAATATTGTCCTGACTGAGCGAATCACAGGAGTTCCCGTTTCCGTAATTCGCACACCTTACGTCGATAAGATAGGAACAAAAGCCGGACCCCTCGCCCGATATTTACTTAAACATCGCCGAACAAAAGAATGGATGCGTTTATTTTATAATCTAACAGCACTTTTTCAAATGAAGCGAAGCGTACGACGAGGCTTATCATCCAAAGATTACTGGCAAGCAGGAAAAAGCGTAGAACATATTCAGTCGATTGAAAGCGCTGGCGAAATCATAAAAAGATTTTCTAAAACAAAATAAGTGGACACATGCTGTTTGCTTCTTGTTTTGTGGTTTTTTGTATTAGTTTTTCTGACGGCCGGGTAGGAGTCGAATCTCCGGACGAACGTGCGCTGGGTGCGTGTGAAAAACTCCTGAGCCGCGCAAAAAAGTCATGCGAGAGATGAAATATCTGCGGCGAAGAAGCAACACGCGGACAAAGTTCAGAATTTAAATGAATCGCACTGAGCGTGTTTTTCACAAGCGCCCAGCGCACGCTCGCCCGGAGATTCGACTCCTACCCGCCCCCGGCCTCTATTTCATTTCGCGCATAAAAGTCCAAGTCTTCGCGCGATCGAGTAGTTTATGGATGTGAGAGGCAACCGAGCTCATTCGATCTAGAGACTGGAAAGTCCAATGAAAAACTAATGAGCGTGTCGACAGTTTTCAATGCGTCAATTTTAACCTAATAGATCGCGCATTTTGGTACACAATTCGAGTGCAGACAAATCGAAAAATAATTCGCTATAATGAATCATGGCTTATTTAGATATAGACCCCGCCATCTGCGAACACCTTCATGACAAAAATGAACTCGATCTTATGTTTGAAATTGCTAGAGAAGGAAAAATTGCGATGGGCATCGGCGAGATCCTATCACTCTACCGACTTGCCAAACGCACCGCTCATCTACCGGGCGCGATCGCTGAAGTCGGTGTGTATCGCGGAGGCTCGGCCAAAATGATGGGGATCGCTTCAGCGCAAAAAAAAGCCATCTACCTCTTCGATACTTTCGAAGGAATTCCTCAGGCGACCGCGGGAGTCGATCACGTTCTGGTTGGGCAGTTCGCAAATAGTCTTGAAAATGTAAAAAATTATTTATCTGAATTTTCTTGTTTCAAATTTCATCCGGGAGTCTTTCCGGAGTCCGCTGTATTTTTAAACGATTCTTCCGAAACTTTTTCGATGGTGAACTTAGATACTGATATTTATTCGGGGACTTTAAGCGGCCTCAACTTTTTTTATCCGCGGATGGATCCCCATGGCGTGATTGTGGTTCACGATTATAACTCTAAATCGTGTCCGGGAGTTAGAAAGGCGGTCGACGAGTTTGCTGCAAATATCCCCGAAACCCTGATCGACCTTTGGTCAACGCAGGCCCTGATTTGTAAATCGAAATAAAAAAGGTATTTTGGAAAGCTGACGGGACCCAACTCCTAGCGATTCAGTTCCCCGCGTGCCAAGACATTGCACGCTTTTTCGGATGATTTGTTCTCTTTTCAAGCCCAACAAACCATTGATCTCCGTTTTAAGACGCCGCTAACCTTGCCGTCGATGCGAAATAGTAAGTATTTCTTGGTTATTTTTCTTACATCAATCGCCAGTATTTTGGAGATGTCTAAAGCCATTGCCGAAGATGGAGTTCCAGAAAACTATTGTCTTCATGAGATTCTCAGTCTTTTTCCTAATCAGGCCGACATCAATCGGGCCGAAGTAGAGACTAAAATGAAAAAGATTAGATTCATTATGGATCACGGTAAAAAGTGGAGAGAGTTCTTAGTCGAACATGCTGTTCCCATTGCAGAGTGGAGTTCCTCGACCGAAAGTGAAAAGAGAAATTACTTTTACGACCATACGCACGAAACGATGGCCATTTATAAAATCGGCCTCGAAAATCTAAACGATCCGAGATTCACCCATGTCTATGGTTATGTGGGGATCAAAGTTCACAAAACGTCCGAGAAACAACGACGCCAAGCTCTCTATGAAAGTGGAAAAATTTATCCGTTTCGAGATGGAGATCGTTTTTTGGATCGCGAAGGACGATTTATCCCTTTCGAAAAAATTCCTGAAACTTGGTGGGACCGAATTCCCCATAATGTGAAAGGTTTAGGAAATAGCGAAGATCGCGGGTTTGGTGCCATGCTTAGAGACGCTCTCGAACTGCCGCACCATATTGTTCTTTTAGAATTTCGTTTAGCGGAGATTGCCAAGGTTCGTTGGGGAGTTACTGAAGAAGAGATAGTTAAAAATCCGGAAGAGGCGGTCAAAAAAATATTACATACCGCAAAGGATGACCCGATTGTTTCTAAGCTGATGAATGATCCTATCGAATTTCAAAAGTAAGACTTAACTTTCTCTTCACACGAAAAGACGATTAAATAAAAGGAATGAAAAAGCCATTTTTTTGGGGTGTCGCGAATTCCGCTTTTCAAGTGGAAGGCTCGCCCGCTGAATCGGATTGGAAAAAATGGACACGAGAAACCGGAAAAATAAAAGATAGCTCGAATGCCGATATTGCCTGCGATTTTTGGAATCGCTTCGAAGAGGACTTCGATCTCGCTCAAAAAATTGGCTGCACGGCATTTAGAATTTCTATCGCTTGGGATCGCATTCAACCCACGCCTTCCACCTGGGACGAGAAGGCCCTTGATCACTATGAAAAGATAATTATTTCCATGCGAAAAAGGGGGCTCGAGCCTTGGGTCACTCTCCATCATTTTGTTCTTCCCGAATGGCTTGCAAAAGAAGGCGGACTTTTAGCTAAAGATTTTGTTCAACATTTTATTTCGTATAGCGAAAAAGTCGTGAGGCGACTTTCAAAGTCTCCCGCGACAGTTAAATATTGGATGACCTTTAATGAGCCGAATGTTTTGGCGCGCGGCGGATATCTTGTTGCCGAATGGCCACCAGGATTTCGTGATCGCATGGATCTAGCCGTCGAGAGCCTTGCCCAAATGGCCGAAGCGCATATTCGATCGGTCACTGCACTTTCGGATTTAAATGTTCTTTTTGGAGTTGCCCATCACGTAAGACCTCTTCACGGAAAAGGATTTAATCCCCTCAACTCAGCTCTCGCTTGGATGCTCGACTCCATTTTTAACCGGCATTTTATTGATTCACTTGGCGGCAATATTTATTTTTGGGCGCCCGGGGTAAAGTCGATCAAAAGAAAAATTCCAAACGCCAAACCCCTCGATTTTTTAGGAATTAATTACTACGGCAGGCTTTTAGTTTCTGCCTCGATAAAACCACCTTTCTTTAATATCACCGAGGGACCGGGAGAAAAAACAGATTTGGGTTGGGAAATTTTTCCTGAAGGGCTCTTCGAGCTTACAAAAAAACTTTACCGCCGATATAAGATTCCCATCATCATCACGGAAAACGGACTCGCGGATCAGAATGATTCCAAAAGATCGAAGTTTATTCAGGACCATATCTTTCAAATCGAACGCGCTCGAAAAGCTGACATTCCGATTGAAGGTTATTTTCATTGGTCGCTCACCGATAATTTTGAGTGGGCAGAAGGTTTAAGCTCAAGGTTTGGCCTGATCGGAATTGATTATGCCAAAGATCTGAAGCGATTTGCGAGACCGTCACTTGCGCAAT
>JAQBPA010000246.1 GCA_028287765.1 Bacteriovoracaceae bacterium | reverse complement strand
TAACGCCCGTCGTCGCTATAAAGCTTGCCGAGTTCCAAATGCGCCCGCGCGTCAGAAGGATTCACTTGAACTACTTTTTCGTAATACTGAATGGCGAGTGCTGATTTTCCCTGAGCCCTTAATCCGTCGGCTATCCGGCTATAAATAGGCGCGTGGAATCTGGTTGATTTGAGGGCGTCCAAATAGGTTTGCGTCGCTCTTTCGTAGTCTCCAGAATCACGGTAGATATCCCCACGCACAATCAAGGCCTGAGCGTTGTGCGGTTTAAATTTTAAAACGGTTTCAATATGCTCAATGGCCATCGATTTATCTTGCAGAAGAAGAGCGAGCTGTGCGGCCAAAACACGGTAGCGGATATCATCTCCATTTTTTCGGACCGCCATTTCAATTGCTCGATAAGCGCCTTCATTCGAACCCACCCCTCGGTTTTGTTCAGAATCGTGCGTGAATGCTTTTGCTCGCAAGTATTGAAGTTCAGGATCTTTAATGTCACTTTGAGTGAGTGGATTAAGTATTTCGTAGGCTTGCGAAATTTCTTTGTTATCGATCAAGATGTCTGCAACAGCGTAAGCAACGACCGGAATATGAATGTAATTTTTTCTAGCGGATTCAAGTTCGGTAAGAGCCTTTTCAAAGTTTCCTTGAAACTGATAAATTCTTGCCATTGCCACTTTTAAAAGTGGCGATCGCGGAAGAACTTCTAGTCCACCCTTTACTAGCGAAATAGCTGGCTCATCTTTTTCGTCTGTCAGATAGAGGCTAACTAATTCTGGATAAGCTGACTCCAGTCTCGGATTTTCAGAAATAGCTTTTGAAGTGAATTTTTCAGCCTGATCAAATTGAAATCGATTTCTAGCAATATGCGCCAAGCTCTGAAGAGCTTCCGAATGATGTGAGCTAGAGAGCGGAATCTTATTCAACAATTTTTCTGCCTCAGCCCACTCCTTTCGTTGAATCGAAAGGCCAGCTAACCCTAAGGTAGCCAGTTCGAGTGTCGAATCGATCGAGAGCGCTTTTTCAAAGGAAGCCCTAGCTTCATCTTCCTGA
The DNA here is from genome assembly GCA_028287765.1 of Bacteriovoracaceae bacterium. Lineage (GTDB taxonomy): Bacteria > Bdellovibrionota > UBA2394 > UBA2394 > UBA2394 > JAQBPA01. The sequence goes on along the minus strand of JAQBPA010000246.1, from coordinate 8,962 downwards.
TAAATAAGGATCTGGATCATTCCCTTTTCGTAATGAAGAAGGGCAGATTTCGGATTTGTTTTTAACGCTTCATCAATAACAGAAATAGCATCCAGCATTTTTCCACGAGTTCTTAAAATTTTTGCATATCGAAGGAGCCCCTCTTCGCTTAATCCTTTGCTCTTTGCTGCTTCTCGATAGGCTGCAATAGCACTGTCCCAATCGGTGCCGTCTTCATAAGACTTCGCAAGCTTAATCCATGTAGAGGAATCATTTGGAGATCTCTCGACAACTCGCTTCCAAGCCTCTTGAGCTTTAGGAGCCTCATCGAGAAAGTAAAATAAATCGCCACGAAAACCATCTAACTCAGACGCAAGAGGCGAAAACGTTTTCGTCTCTTCTAATAAAGAGTCCGATCGAATCAGCAATTTTTCTGCTGTTTCTTTTCGAATCGTTTGATGTGTCAGATCTTCGATTTTTGCCGGCAAATAACCCGCAGCCGCCAATTCTTGAATCACGCCAAATTCATTCTTGAGGAGAGCTCTTATTTTCTGAAGTCGAACTCCCGCTTTCGCGCTAATTTTAGAGTTCCACTTTTCTGCTTCCGTTTTGTTTCCACTTAAATAAGCAAGTTCCACTAATAGTGCAGGAATTTCCTGATCCGCCGGAAATTTATTGGCACTATCGAGCAGTTCAGAAAATGCCTTTTTTGATTCCCCAAATGCAAGAATCTTCCATGCTTTCGCCCGTTCAAAGGGAGCGGAAGGAGAAGTGGTTTTTACTTTTTCAAAAATATTATTTAATTTTTGAGTTGCCTCATCATATTGCTGAGGCCAAGGACTTTTTAGACCGTACCAAACCGTGAGGATGGCGGAGTGCTCAATCACCGTTGCAGCGGCTTCTAGATTTCTTTCATCGATGGTCAAAATCGATTTTAATGCCGAAATGACTTCTTCAATTTTTTTGGGATCGTCACTACGACGCGCATCGGCGGCCATCTCAAACTTCTTTTTAAATTCACTTATCTGAGACTCTGAGGGCGGCTTGTAAGCTGGCATCAACGACACCCCGTCCAAATGATACCCAAGAAAACCGGCGTCACTTCGAATTTTTAAAAAGCCGCCGACAACAACAGCAAGTAAAGCAATGCCCACTCCGCCCGCCAATATCCATTGACGTCCATAGGTCTTCCAACTCGAAAGCTGATCCGAGTTCGACTCAGAAACCTGAATGGGTTTATGCGAAAAACCTTCGGAAAACTCATCCGCACTTAGACTTTCAACTTGGCTAGTTTGAGATTTGATGGGCTTTACAGAAACTTCCCGCGGTTTTGAAACGTTCACCTTCGAAACTTTTTCTCCGCCACCGTCTTGATCGCCGGTTTGATGGGCGTAGTCCGACAGAGCCGCTTCAATAGGATCGGGCGGCTGAGCCGTCTCCGCAGAGCTTAACTCAATCGTCTCCATATGAGTGTCATCTTCTGAAGCAGGTTGATCGAGAAGAATTGTTTTTTCTCGCTGTTGAGCAGATTTTTTTTGAAGCACTTCTGTTTTATCAGAAATTTCTTTTTTACCCGCAGTCGGTGAAAGGGGTAGCTCGGCCGAAGAAGTGGCTCCAGCAAAAAGATTCAGTGTTTCGTTTGATGTCGGATCCTCTTCTAAAATACCTTTAAAGAGATCGTCTCCAGAATTGGCTGAAGGTCTATTCGCTGCTTGTGGCGCAGGCCCAACGCCAGTTTTCAACATATCAGCGAGCGATTTTTTGGGCTCAGGATCGATTACGGGAAGCGGTGGAGATTTGCTTTGACCTGAAGCAGAAACAGGATGGTCTATTTTGGTGTCTTCAGAGAAATTTATTTTATTAGGTGCGGGACTTACGTCCTCGTCCATTTCAAAAAGCTTAGAAAGCAGGTCCCCTGCTCCCCCCCCCGACTTATTAGATTGATCCGACAAGCTCCTCTATTTTAACGCGAGAGCCGATAAAATCCAATCGGCATAGAGCTGCGGTCTCATGCCGCCAACTAAACTGAGAATGGCGGCTAAAAACACAATAAGTCTAAGTACATAGAGACGGTCTTTTAAAACGACCCATTCTGACGCTGAGCCCTGCTCCTCAGACATGAACATCAACATGAGAATTCTTAAGTAATAGGCGGCACCGATCACCGATCCACAAATGGCCGCAATAGCGACACCGATATGATGTTGTTCTATCAAAGCTTCAAGAATCCAAAATTTAATCATGAAGCCAGCGAAAGGTGGAAGCCCTGCCAGAGCCAAAATAAAAATTCCTATAAAAAGAGCCGTCCAAAATCTTTTTTGGCCGAGACCTTTTAGGTCTTCCACTAAAAATACTTGTTCCCGATTTTCTAAAAATGAAATGGAAGAAAAAAGTCCGAGTGTGACAGCCGAATACACAACGAGGTACGCCATGAGTGGATAAGTGGTCCCCACTCCGGGATGAGTCAGCACCATCGCAAGTCCCAAAAATCCTGAATGCGAAATACTCGAATACGCTAAAAGTTTTTTAAGTGTCTTTTGTTGCAGCGCCAAAATATTTCCGAGCAAAATCGAAAGAACACAGAGAGTCATCCAAAACGGCTCCCAATAATCCGCGAGAGAGCCAAAAAATCCCCAAAAAACTTTGAACGCTGCTGCAATTACTCCGACTTTAATGACGGTCGCAAGATAAGCAGTAATCGGAGTAGGAGCTCCTTCATAAACATCGGGTACGTAAAGATGAAAAGGAACAAAAGCAAGTTTGAACGCAAACGCTGCGATCAAAAAAGCCACAGCAATCATTAAAAGCGGCTGATGAGCAAGATGGCTCTGCTCAATGATGCTTTGAATTTGAGAGTAGTTTGTCGCACCGGTAGCACCATAAACAAATGCTAAACCGTATAAAAAAAGCACGGTCGAAAAGGCGCCGATCATTAAATATTTAAATGCACTTTCGGTAGAACGAATTTCTGTTCGATAAAATCCACAGAGACAATAAACACCGATCGAAAGCGTTTCGAGTCCCAAAAATAAAGTGGAGAGATCAGAAGCTGCAATCAATACGGAAAGTCCGAAGCCCGAAAAAAGCAAACAAATGAGAAGCTCTGGAAATTGCTCATAACTGACTTTGAATATTTTGGAGGTACGTTCTAATCCGGGGATCAACATCAAAACGACTGCGAGATGAATGCCGAGTCCAATAAGATTAAAAAGATAAAACGAAGAATCCATCTTGAGAGCGCCGTGGAAAAGGTCCTGTGCGCCTGAATTCAAATGGGTGGCCGAGTAAAAAATGAGTCCAATAAGTCCAATGACCGTCGCAAATAACGGCAGCCATACTCCGCGAGTACAAATTTTAATCATTAAAACTAAGATCGCTAAAATCGCCCAACCAAGAATCGGAAGAGCCATTTGAGAGTCGACTAATAAGCGTTCAAACATTCATCACCTCGCAGCAAAAGTCGAAAAAAGATTAAACATTGCTGTCGTTTTTTCTCTGACAGGACCAAGAATCCATTCCGGAAATATTCCAATTGCAAAAACTAAAATCACAAGCGGAACGTAGAAGACCCATTCTCTCCATCCAAAATCCTTTAATTTTTCTGAGTGGCTTTTGCCGTAAAGAAGTTTTTGAACCAGATGAAGCATATAAACCGCACCCAAAATAACTCCAACGCCTGCAAGAATCACCCAACCGTTACTCGCAACCTTAGATTGAAAACTTCCGAGCAAAATCAAAAACTCCCCCACAAAACCGTTTGTCCCTGGAAGAGCAATCGAACTTAGAGCGATGATCACCGTAACGAGAGCGAACCAAGGAAGGCTTTTTGCAAGGCCTCCGTAAGCTTGGATGTCCCTTGTATGAGTCTGATCGTAAAGAAAACCAACCAAAAGAAAGAGCGCTCCGGTCGAAAGCCCGTGATTGAGCATTTGCAGATAAGCGCCGTTCCATCCCGCTTCTGTCATCATAAAAATTCCAAGCGTTATAAAACCAAGGTGGCTTACGGAACTATAGGCGATGAGTTTTTTAATGTCGGTTTGTCTCCAAGCGACGAGCGCACCAAGAATAATTCCAACCACCGATAAGAAACAAAGAGCTCCAGCAAAGTATTCAGCCGACTCATGAAAGAGCGGAATCGCAAAACGCATAAGGCCGTAAGTTCCCATCTTCAAAAGAACCCCGGCAAGAATGACGGAGCCCGCTGTCGGAGCTTCGACGTGCGCATCGGGCAGCCACGTATGAAATGGAAAAAGAGGAATTTTAATTGCAAACGAAAGAACAAAGCTTAAGAAAATCCATTTCTGAATTTCAAAATTCATCGGATTCATATGAAAGTAATCACGAAGCGTTTGAAATGACGCCGACCAGGTTCCCGTTTGTTGAAAATAAATAACGTAGGTCGTGATGAGTCCGATCAACATCAAAAGAGAGCCGGCAAACGTAAAAAGGAAAAATTTGAGAGTGGCGTATTTTCTTCTCGGTCCACCCCAAATACCGATAATAAAATACATCGGTATCAGCATGGCTTCCCAAAAAATATAAAAGAAAACTAGATCATCACAGAGAAGCGAGCCAACAACGGTTGCCTGAAGTGCATGAAAAAGGGCGTGATAAGCAGCCACTTTTTCTTTAATCACTCTGACGGAATAAAAAAGACTGATCAGCGTAAGGAATGCAGAAAGGAGAATGAGAAAGTAACTATAAGAATCAAGATAGAGACCGTATTTCAAATTACCGAACCAGGTGGCAGAGTATCGAAGCTCATGCACTTGAAACCCAATCAGCGTAAGAACAAAAAAAGCGAAGGCCATCGCCACTGAAACCCAAGCAGCCGCTCGATGCCTTGAAAGCGCAACAATCAGAGTTGAGAAGAAGGGAAATAAAAAGAGAACTAAAAGATAATTTTCATTCAACATTTGTTTTACCTAACCGTCCACGCTCCAAAAAGGAGAAGTAAAAATCCAATCCAAACCCAAACAGCATATTGTTGAGCCAAACCAGTCTGCATTCCACGAAGGCGATTGGCTAAACGCGTGGTCCCCGTTCCCAACCCATTTAAAAATCCGTCAATACAAAGACCGTCGACTCCCTTCCAGAGAATCCAGCCGATTTGTTTTAAGTTTCGCACGATAGCGATGTCATAAAGTTCATCGATATAATATTTTTTCTTAAACAAATTAAAAACCGGTGCTTCAAATTCTTTTCCAGAAAAATTTCGATATCTAAGCCAAGCAAGTCCCAACCCCGCAAGACCGAGGAGACTCGAAAATCCAGCAAGAAGAAGTGAGTGATGAAAAGCTTCACTTGAGATCTCTATCTTTTTTTGCACAACGACAGAACTTAAAAATTCATTCAACAATTCGTGTCCACCCCAAAGTTCTGGCCAATTGAGCAAGCCACCGAGCGCACTTAGAATTGCAAGGGTGACGAGAACGAAGGTCATCGAAAGCGGAGATTCATCAGCTTCATGATGGCCTCTGAATTTTCCAAAAAAAGTAAGGACCCAAAGTCGTCCCATATAAAATGCCGTCATAAAAGCCGTCAGAAATGCCATGACGGAGAGAGCCGTTCTTCCCGAAGTCGAAACCGTGTGTAAAATTTCGTCTTTACTCACAAATCCTGAAAGAGGCGGAATACCTGCGATGGCGAGAACTCCGACTGTCATCGCCCAAAAGGTAATGGGCATTTGTTTTCGAAGACCGCCCATTTTATGCATATTTTGTTCGTGATGAAGTCCGTGAATAACCGAGCCAGCGCCGAGAAAGAGGAGCGCTTTAAAAAAAGCGTGGGTCATCAAATGAAAATAGGCGGCAACCGGCGCTCCAAGGCCAACCGCTAAAAACATATAGCCGAGCTGAGAGATTGTGGAATACGCCAAAACTTTCTTAATATCGTTTTGAAAAATGGCGACACTAGCTGCGAAGAGAGCGGTGAGACCGCCCATATAAGCAATGATTTCAAGCGAGCCTCCATTGAGTAAAAAGAGAGGTTGAAGTCGGCATATTAAATAAACTCCTGCTGTCACCATGGTTGCCGCGTGAATAAGAGCTGAGACCGGAGTGGGTCCCGCCATCGCATCGGGAAGCCATATATGAAGTGGAATTTGCGCACTTTTTCCGGAGGCGCCGAGAATAAGTCCAAAACAGGCGATCTTCGACCAGAACATTTGATCGGCTGTCAAATTTCCGAGATGAATGGCCGATAAAATATCCGGAATCGAGACCGTTCCAAAAACCTGAAACAAAGCAAAAATAGCGATAAGAAAACCAAAATCGCCAATTCGATTCACGACGAAGGCTTTTTTTCCTGCAATCGCATTTGCTTCCTCGGAAAACCAGAAGCTAATTAATAAATACGAGCAGAGGCCGACGCCTTCCCATCCTAAAAATAATCCAACAAGCGAGTCGCTTAAAACGAGCATCAGCATCGAAAAAATAAAAAGATTTAAATAAGAGAAGAATCTTCCGAAGCTCGGATCGCCCTTCATATAACCGGTTGCATAGACATGAATCAAAGATCCCACACCCGTAACGATGAGACCCAAAGTGAGAGAAAGGGGATCGAGCAAAAATGAAAAATGAACCGAAGCATTCGATGAAATTCGAATCCACTCAAAAAAATCAACTCGTGCGGCTTCATGCACTCCAAAAAACATTCCGAGCATGCAGAGAAAACTTGCGACTAAAAAAGTGACCGCGCCGATGCTGACAACCTTCTCGCCAAATCGCGCGCCCAGCCAAAACCAAAGCGTGCTTCCAACAAGAGGAATCAAAACACAAAGCGCAGCTAGAAGTTTAAGGTCAGCCATCATTTTATCCTTTTAAAGTGGTCGCTTCGTCCAATCGAATATTTTTCTTTAGCCTAAAGAAGTTAAGAATGAGCGCAAGGCCTACGGCGCTTTCACATGCAGCAACCGTAATCACTAAAAAATAGAGGAGATTCCCAGATTCATTTTGGTGGAGGCGAGAAAACGAAACGAAAGCAATATTGACCGCACTTAACATCAGCTCGAGACAAATCAGGAGTGAAAGCGCATTTCGCCGCATTAAAAAACCAGCGCCTCCAATGCAGAACACTCCAAAACTTAAAAACAAAAGATGGGCAATGGAAACGTTCATGGTCTTTCTGATCCATTCACAATTCGCGGGTTATTTATTTTCCGATAAGCCAAAAGACCGACTCCCATAATGGCGAGAAGAAGAATCACGCCCGCCATTTCAAAGCCAAAAATATAATCGGTAAGAAGCGTTTTTGAAAGTGCCTCAACCGTTCCAAAAGTCGATCCCGCTTTAATCGGAGGCATTTTTTCTAAAAGTTCAGGCGTCGTTACATGAAGCGAAAGCAAAATGAAGGATAAAAATGCGACAAACAAAATGAGACTACCCCAAGAAACCGATGAATCGGTCCCGAGTTCCCGCGGATCTAAATTCAAAAGCAAAATCACAAAAACAAAAAGCACCATAATAGCGCCTGCATAAACCAAGACCTGAATGACAGCGACAAAATGGGAACCTAAAAGAACATAAAGACCGGCCGTTAAAAAGAAATTTAGAATGAGCCACATGGCGCTTTCAACAGGTCGCGGCCGGAAAGCAACTAAACCCGCCGTCACCAGGATAAGAGCCGAAAAAATAAAAAAGACAATTTGGGAGTTTTCCATAAATTTAGGGCATCTTCTGAAAAACGAGAATGGTTGTCGTCGCCGCCATATTAAAAAGACTGATCGGAATTAAAGTCTTCCAACCGAGTGCCATGAGTTGGTCATATCGAAATCGCGGAACCGTCCAGCGAATCCAAACAAAAAAGAACAAGAAGAAAGCAAGTTTAACGAAAAACCAAATCGTCGGCAGAAACCAAAGGGTGTCCATATTGAGACCCGTCTTCGCCCACGGAAGCCAAGGCAGCAGCTCCCAACCTCCAAAGAAAAGAAGTACAGCCATGGCCGAAACTGTTGCCATATTGACGTACTCCGCCAGAAAAAAGAGTCCGAATTTCATTCCTGAGTATTCGGTATGAAATCCCGCCACTAATTCCGCTTCGGATTCCGCCAAGTCAAAGGGAGTTCGATTGGTTTCGGCAAAAATGGCCGGAAGAAAAACAAGAAATGCGAGAAATCCGGGAAAAATATTCCAAACGCTTTTTTGTGATTCAACGATTTTAACCAAATCGACGGATCCACTTAATATGACGACGGTAACAATGGAGAGACCCGCCGCAAGTTCATAGCTAATCATCTGCGCTGAAGCGCGAAGAGCGCCAAGAACGGTGTACTTATTATTACTCGCCCATCCTGCAAGAGCGACGGAATACACTCCAAGAGACCCAATCGCCAAAACATACAAAAACCCGACATTCAAATTGGCAATTTGGAGTCTCTGCGGTTCACGCAAAATTCCACCAAGTGTCGTCTCGGGTCCAAACGGAATCGCCGCAAATCCCATGGCAGCTGGAATAACTGCCAAAATGGGAGCCAAAATAAAAAATCCGGGATGCACTTCAGTGGGTCTTAGATCTTCTTTTAATAAAAGCTTAATCCCATCCGCCATTGTTTGCAGAAGTCCAAAGGGTCCCACGCGATTCGGCCCGTATCGATCTTGAATCAGTCCACAAACCCGTCGCTCGACCCATACCATCATCGGAGCGATGAAGCCAAAGAGAAGCCCAAAGATAAAAAGAATTTTGCCGGCAAAAAAAGCAATACTGATAATCGTTTCACGGTCGATATTTAGCGATTCCAATCGAGTAAGCCTTTCTTCCATTCATAAACAAGACCGAGTGAGACAATGAAAACAAATAATAAACCTGTCGAAAGGATATAGAAGCCTTCGTTAGCTTCCAGAAAAGGCCGAAAATTAAGTGCCCACGGAATAAGAAATACGGTTTCGATATCAAAGAGAATGAACGAAACCGCGACCAAATAAAAAAGGACGCTAAATCGCTCGGTCACCGCACCTTCGCTAGGAATTCCGCACTCGTAGGGACT
>JAQBPA010000244.1 GCA_028287765.1 Bacteriovoracaceae bacterium | reverse complement strand
CTTGAGGAATATGATTTTTTCGATATTTGCCGAGATATTTTCCGTCAGCATCAATGACGGCCGCAGTATTATAAAAAACGCCTGTCATCTCTTCTACATAGATCGGCACCACGATCACCATTTTGTGTTTTTTCGCGAGATCACACATGAGTTTTGTGGTGGGACCGTCAGGAATTTTTTCGGTGAGTCCATACCATTTCGTATCTTGAGAGGGGCAGAAGTAAGGACCCGTAAAAACTTCTTGCATACAAAGCATCTGAACGCCCTTTGTTCCAGCCTCCTCAATATATTTAAGATGAGATTCGATCATCGAAGCACGATGCTCATCACAACTAGCCGATGTGGGAAGCTTCGTTGCCATTTGAATAATTCCAGCTTTGATCATACGTCCCATAAATTTCCCTTCTTCTGCAGTGGTGCCAGGCACCGTGCCTGGCACCAGTTATCTGGATAAATACTTTCCAAATCCTTTACTGACCAAGGCTTTTCTGTTTTCGATGGCGATGGTTCCGCGCAAAATCGTGGTTTTGCATTTACCTTTTACTTTCCAGCCTTCGTAAGCTGAATAATCGCAGTTCATATGATGTGTTTTTGCGGAGATCGTATGTTCTTCTTTTGGGTCAAAGATAACCAAATCCGCGTCGGAGCCGACAGCAATCGTTCCTTTTCTTGGAAAGAGTCCGAAAATTTTTGCGGCGGCCGTTGAAGTCACGTCGACAAATTTATTGAGCGAGATTTTATTTTTTTCAACACCTTCCGAGAACATCAACTCCATTCGATGTTCGATACCGGGTGCGCCGTTGGGGATTTTTGAAAAATCATTTTTGCCCATTTCTTTTTGATTCATGCAAAAAGGGCAGTGATCGGTTGCAACGGTGTGAATAAGATTTTGGTTAATTCCCTTCCAAAGAGCCTCGCGATCTTTTTCTTTTCGAAGCGGGGGACTCATCACCCATTTAGAGCCTTCAAAGCCTTCTTTATAATAGAGCGATTCATCGAGAAGAAGATATTGTACACAGGTCTCGACATTCACTTTTTGATTTCGCTGAGTGGCCAAACGAATGCGTTGAAGCGATTCTTCGCAGGTGAGATGCACCACATACGATTCGTATTCACCAGAATAGGCTAGATCGGTAAATCTTCCGGTAGCTTCGGCTTCAGCGATTGGCGGGCGAGTGAGGACGTGATAGCGCGGAGCTAGATTTCCGGCAGTGCGATTTTTGGCGACGAGTCCATCGATGAGATCTCCATTTTCACAATGCGCAATCACCATTCCACCAAATTTTTTTGTTTCTTCCATCAGTTGAAGAATCTGCCTGTCATCGACCATGAGTGCGCCTTTATAGGCCATGAATACTTTGTAAGATTTAATGCCGTGGCGCTCTGAAACATCTTTGATTTCATTTTTTGTTTTTTCATTGAAGTCCGTGACCGCCATATGAAAGGCGTAATCACCGACAGCATTTCCTTTGGCCATTTCATGCCACTGCGTAAGTGCTTCGCTGAGACTTTTGCCTTGAGACTGAATGGCAAAATCAATGATCGTCGTCGTTCCGCCGTAAAGCCCCGCGAGAGTTCCCGATTCAAACGTATCGCTTGCCGACGTTCCCATAAAAGGAAGTTCCATATGCGTATGTGGATCAATGCCGCCTGGGAAAACAAAGCAACCTTTGGCATCAATCGTTTTGTCGGCCTTCAGATCCAGCCGAGCACCGAGGGTTTGAATTTTTTCATCGACAATATATATATCGCCGTCGAACAAATCAGTGGCCGTGACGATTTTTCCATTTTTGATGAGAAGACTTCCCATAGATGAAACTCCTTTTACCAAATACTCGAATCCGCACTCCATCTTTGAATGGTCACTTTTGTGTCGGTGAAGAAATCGATTGATGCTTCTCCGTGAGCTTTGATATCGCCAAAGAAAGAATCTTTGCTTCCACCAAACGAAAAGAAAGCCATCGGAGCGGGTACACCTATATTAATTCCGATCATGCTTGGATCCACTTCGTAAGAAAATTTACGAGCCGCCGCACCGGAAGTCGTAAAGAGAGTGGTTGTATTTCCGTAAGGACAATCGTTAATCCACTCGATTGCTTCATCAAGATTTTTAATTTGCGCGATTAAAACTACAGGCCCAAAAATTTCTTCTCGAGAAACTCGCATCGATTTTGTAATACCAGCGATCACAGAGGGTCGTAAAAAATAACCTTTCGTTTGAGCGACGTTTTTTCTTCCATCTACGAGAAGCTTCGCTCCCTCATCCACGGCCGATTGAATGAGTCCTTTTACCCGCTCTCTTGCCTCGTTCGAAATGAGCGGACCCATTTGTGTATTTGGATCCAAGCCGTCTCCAATGATGACATCACTTGCAGCTCGTGAAATCTTATCTTGAATCTCTGTATAGACTTGATCGCCGACGCAAAGAATCACCGATCCCGCGAGACATCTTTCTCCAGCGCATCCGATAATCGATTCGAGAGAAGTCTTTATCGCCTTATCCATAAGTGCATCTGGAAGGACAACCATAAAATTCTTTGCTCCTCCGAGAGCCTGCACTCTTTTTCCTGAAGCCGATCCCGTTTGATACACATATTTAGCAATCGGAGTAGAGCCAACAAATGAAATGCCTTTAATCTCCGGATGTGTGCAAAGTACGTTTACAACATCTTTTCCGCCGTGAACTAAATTGAGGACTCCTTTGGGAAGTCCAGTTTGCTGAATGAGTTCAAAAATTCTATTTTGGGTCAGCGGAACTCGTTCGCTCGGCTTTAAAATAAAAGTATTTCCGGAAGCAATCGCAAATGGCCAAAACCAAAAGGGCACCATCGATGGAAAATTAAACGGCACAATTCCTGCAAAGACTCCCATGGGTTTTTTCACCGCAAAACTATCAATGCCTTCCGCGATATCTTCCGAATACTTTCCCATCTGAAGGGTTGGAATTCCGCAAGCGGTATCGATCATTTGAATTCCGCGCCTAACGCTGCCGCGAGCTTCCACCAAAGTTTTACCATTTTCGGTGGTCACCAATCGAGCAAGCTCTTCGACATTCTGTTCTAAAACAGACTTCATTTTAAAGAGATACTGAGCCCGTTCAATCGCAGGTACTTTCTTCCAAGATTTAAATGCTTCAGTCGCAGCTTTAATTGCATATTCAACATCTTCGCGCGTCCCAAGCGGACATTGATCGAGAGTTTTTTCTGTCGCGGGATTAATAATATTAACCGATGAAGTCGCGAGAGATTTTACCCACTGACCGTTAATGTAGTTTGAAAGCATTTCTACACCACCCTTTCTTAAGTCCCCTCAGACTTATCGAAAACGTCTATGGAGGACAAGGTTTTCCAGCTAAGGGAGAGGTGTGTCGATCGACCCTAATATTTGTAACGTTGAAGGATGTACTAATCTGTGACAGGAAAAATGAGGACGGATGTTCTTGTGTGATCGATAAAAGTATTACCTCCAGCGGTCGTCACTATGATTTCACGTAAGTGATTTGGATGGCTTTCGTGAAATCTTAGCGAGATCTGATACGAATTTGAGGTCAAATCGGCCACCGCTATAAAATGTTTTTTTGTGAGTTTATTTGTAGAAACACTAACGTAGAGGGCAGGTATAGGAACTAGGGCCAACTTTATAAAACATCGAAGCCATGGGGCAGACGGATATCGCTTGAACTTATAAGCGATCGAAATAAAACGATCTTCTTGGTAATCAACTTCGAATTTTACAGCACTCATCGTTTGACTTCGACCCAATTGTTTGGAATTTGCGTTCCATTCTATAATAATTCCTCTCAAAATTTTTTTATGGTACAAAGCTCTTCCAAGCCTTTGAATGGCTAATCTCAAATCGCTGAGCTGTCCGGGGGAGAAAAGTGTCTCCGTATGTGACGCATTTTCTTTTATAACGCTTGATGCTTTTATTTTTATTAGTCGGCTTGAGCACGACTTGTCATTGTGATTCGCTGAGAACAGAGACTTAGGAACAATAAAACATAAAATAAAAAATATTTTATAGTGTTTGAGAGCTGTCATTTTCTTAATAAACATAAATAGTTTAGTTTTACAAATAGACGAAAGCCAAACTTCTGAAAGTGGGCGATCGTGTTCTGCCGCTCGTAGTCGAATCAGTACTCAAACGATAAATCCGGAATCTTTTTTTTACCCGCGCCTGGATCAAAGTCGGATCCGAAGCTCGTACTTAAGCCGGACGTATGATCCCGTGAATTCGCTTAAAGCTTACTTCTGATTTTTGGGAGACGAAGCAATGACATCT
>JAQBPA010000242.1 GCA_028287765.1 Bacteriovoracaceae bacterium | reverse complement strand
GTCGAAAAGTACTTCGCTCGGGAAGTTTTTTACTCGGCACAGCTCGATTGCAGCAGATTTTTTTAAAAACCATCCCCCCGGCTCTCGGAGTCAAAGAGAAAAGTAATCCCATCGAAAATTTGCGACGAAATATTCGAGGTGTTCTTCTTTATCGATTGGTTTCAGAAGAGTGGCCGAAAGTAAGTCGTATTATCGGATCAAGCGGGACGATTCGGGCGCTCGTAAAGATTTCCAAAAAAGAAACGGGCTCGGAAGTTATTCAAAGAGAGTATCTCGATCACTTAGTGACCCGAATGATCAAAATGTCTCGGGCGGAACTTGCTGCCATTCCCGGAATGGAGCCGAGACGCGTCGACATGATTCTCGCAGGCGCCATATTACTGCAGGAATGTATGAATGCCGTTCATGCGAGTCGAGCAGAGCTTACGGAATTCTCTCTTCGCGACGGAATTCTCGATGAGCAGATGGAGCTTCTCAAAAGTCAAAAGAAAGAAAAAAATATTCATCTCGTTCATGATTTTATTTTAGCAGCAAAGAGACTCGGGGCGAACGAGGCTGAACTTCACCAAGCCATAAAAATTTCCGAAACGCTTTTTGATCTTTTGAAGCCCGTTCACAAACTTACCTTTGAATGGAAAGTTTATTTAACCATCGCGAGCATTCTTCAGGGCTCCGGAAAAGCCATTAGCTCGATCGAGTATGAAAATCATTCCGCTTATATTTCTAAAAATTTAGATATCGTTGGCTTAAGCGATCTGGAGCGCCGATTAATTTCGGAACTTTGTATTCAACATCGAAATGGACGCATTCTAAAAAAGGAAGCTCCATTTAAGAAAAATAAAAAACTTCAGCGTGGCTTTTTTAAACTTCTGGCGCTTTTGCGACTTTCTGGGGCTCTTTCTTTACAAAGAGCAAAGCCGATCAAAATTGAGAAAGTTTCATTCAAAGGCAAAATTGTGAAAATACTCATATCAAAACGATATGCTCCGGACCTTGAGATTTTAAGAGCAGAGCAAAAGAAGCAGCTTTTCGAAGAGGTTTTTCGTCGCCAACTCATTTTGGAGCTCGTTTAATTTAAATGAGCAGCCAAAAATTAAAACTCATCCCCTTTGGAAAACACAGCGACGGTTCAAAATATAGCCTCGAAGCCGAAGTAGTATTTACGGAATCGAAACTCAAAATCATTTATCTTTTACGCGGGAATCTAGAGGATCTTATTATCGTTCCTAAAAAAACGGGAGCCGGACAAATAGACGATCTCTGGAAGTCGACTTGTTTTGAAGCGTTCATCTCTAAAAAGAAAAGTTTTCGTTATATCGAATGGAATTTTTCTTCTTCGCAAGAGTGGGGATTTTTTGCTTTTGAAAGTTATCGAAAAGCAGCCCCCGAAAAATTAATCCAATCGGCTCCTGAAATGCGAATTAAAAGGTCAAAAGCGGACTTCGTTATGGAAATAAATTTAAATTTGAAGGAGAACGACTCCTTTTTTGAGAATGCTGATCCGTATGAAATGGGGCTTTCAGTGGTGCTTAAATCAAGGGATGGAAAGCAGTCCTACTGGGCAATTTCCCATTCAGGAACAAAACCAGATTTCCATTTGAGAGATACGTTTAAAGTTCAGCTCTAATAGCCGGGAGTCTTTAATTACGAAGCGCGATCTTCTTTTCTGACCCCACGCAAATTGGAGGGAAGAATTTTTTTACGAATTCGAATCGTCTCCGGCGTCACTTCAATCCATTCGTCTGCTTCGATCCACTCCAGACAATCTTCGAGAGATAGTTTACGAATGCCTTGCATATGAACGAGAGCCTCTAAGTGACTGGCCCGCATATTCGTAAGTTTTTTGGCTCGAGCCGCGTTCACATTAATATCGGCATCTTTATTACATTCGCCAACTACCATTCCTTCGTAAATTTTATCGCCAGGCTGAACAAAGAAGATTCCTCGATCTTCTAAACCACGGAGCGCGTATTCCATGGCGGTACCTTCACGATCACTGATGAGAGCGCCAGCGGTTCGGTGAAAAATATCTCCCTTAGTAACCTGGTATCCAATAAATTCCGTATTAAAAAGCCCTTCACCTCTTGTGAGAGTCAGATATTTAGATCGGATTCCAAGAAGACCTCGTGTGGGAATTTCAAACGTCAAACGAACTCGATTTTTTTCTTTATCGCTAAACTGACTCATTTGCTCATAACTCATGAGCACTCCTCTTCGTTGTTGAAGAAGAGAGGTCACGTCGCTCGCCGCATTTTCTGGGAGATCGAGCACGGCTCTTTCGTAAGGTTCCAGTTTTTCGCCACCTTCGTCCTTAAAAAGAACCAAAGGTTTTCCAACCATGAATTCAGATCCTTCGCGTCGCATCTGCTCGATAAGAATCGCAAACTGAAGTTCGCCTCGCCCAAGAACTCGAAATTGATCCGGCACCTCGGTCTCTTCCATTCGAAGAGCTACGTTTTGTCTTACTTCTCGAAGGAGTCGTTCACGAAGTTTTCTCGACTGAAGCGGAGTTCCTTCTTGGCCGGAGAAGGGAGACGTATTCACCGAGAAGAGCATTCCGATCGTAGGCTTTTCAACTTTGATTCGTGGAAGAGCGGGAATTTCTGCATCGCTTACAAGTGTATCTCCGATATCAAAAGTTTCGGTTCCTGCGATAAGACCAATATCTCCGGCGAGAAGTTCTTCCGTACTTTCTTGTTTGAGTCCTTCAAAAGTATAAAGTTGAGTGACCGTGAAACTTTCGTCAAATTCAGTGCCGTCTTCTTTAATTCCGCGACGAATGATTCTTTGATTTTTCTTTAAAGATCCCGAGAGAACTCGGCCGACAGCAAGTCTTCCAACATAATCAGAGTAAGACAAATTGGAGATCATCATCTGAAATCCTTTTTGCTCAAGAACTTTTGGCTGTGGAATCGTCTTTAAAATTAAATCGAACATCGGTTCAAGAGAGGCTTTCTTCTCTTTCGAAATGAGCGCAGGGATTTCGTCAAAATTAAGAGTACACCAGCCTTCGCGAGCGCAGGCATAGACGATTGGAAAATCCGCTTGTTCCTCGGTCGCACCAAGCTCGACAAAGAGATCAAAGGTCAAATTAACGACTTCTTTAATACGCTTACTGTCTCGGCACTCAGGACGATCGACCTTATTAATGACAAGAATAACTCGATGTCCGCGAGCAAGAGCCTTTTGCAAAACGAAACGTGTTTGTGGGAGAGGTCCTTCAGCAGCATCCACGAGAAGAAGTGCACCGTCGACCATGCCGATAATACGCTCCACTTCACCACCAAAGTCAGCGTGACCTGGGGTGTCGACGATATTAATTTTTGTGCCTTTCACATTGATGGCTGTATTTTTAGCCATAATGGTGATTCCACGTTCACGTTCAAGGTCCATCGAGTCCATGACTCGTTCTTCAAGAGCTTCGTGCGCTTGAAATGTTCCGGCTTGCCGGAGCATAAAATCAACAAGAGTCGTTTTGCCGTGGTCAACGTGGGCTACAATACAAACATTTCGGATGGGTTTCATTCGTTCAATAATCCTAATTCTTTCTTGGAATTTATCTTAAGAGTTCTAAATCTTATATCGTCTTACTCACTCGAAATCCAATGCTAACAAGTGAATTCATCACTCTTGAATCTCAATAAAATAGCACATTTGGTCGGCGTATTCATGATTCTTATGCCACTTTCTTTCGGGTAAGCCTCGGGGAGCACTCGAAAACCTGCTTGGAAGAGACGGTAGCGCTGATCCGTGGCCCTTAGGGCCTGACTTTGCGGTTTCTGAAGCCTTAAAATCAGTCTTCGAAATCAGCATCCTCATGTTCGTTAAGTTTGGGGGGCCGTCGGTACTTTTTAATTCCTGTTCTCGAAAAATCGAGCGGGCTTTTAATATTCGGAGTTTTCCCGTCGTCCATGGTTTGGAAAAGCTTATTAAAAATGACCTGAGGATTATCTGCCATTTCTTTTAAATTTTGAATCGGTCCGAATGCAAAACTCTGTCCTTCGAAAAGCTTCATCCAAAAATCTCGAGGCTTTTTTTTAAGTTTTTCAGTGATGAGCCGACTGAGTTCTTTTTGGTTTTTGACTCGGTTTTCGTTTGATTTAAATTGAGCATCTTCGTGCCAGTTCATTCCCAAAATTTTAGAAAAGGATTTAAATTGCTGGTTGTTTCCGATCGTAATAATGAGCGGTCGATCCTCCGTTTGAAAACTTTCATAAGGCGCGATCGTTGGATGACGGTTACCAAGCGGCTTCGGAATTTTTTTATCGGCCATATAGGCCATCGCGATATAGCTGAGCAAGCTCGCTTGGGTATCGAGAAGCGAGATCGTGCAGTGCTGTCCGAGTCCCGACTTTTCTCTTTCTCTGAGTGCGGTAAGAATGGAAATCGTCGCATAGAGACCCGAGCAAAGATCCACGATCGCAATGCCGCTTTTTGTCGGAGAATTGGAATCAGGGCCCGTGATGCTCATGAGCCCGCCGAGTCCTTGAATTAAAAAATCGTAGCCAGGCTCCTTTGACATGGGGCCATCTTGACCAAACCCGCTGATCGAGCAGTAAATGAGTTTTGGATGTTTTTTCGAAAGGTTTTCGTAATCGAGTTCAAATTTTTTGAGCCCGCCCACTTTAAAATTTTCTAGAACGACGTCAGCCTTAGCGATGAGCTTAAATATTCTTTCGAGATCTTTCTTTTTTTTAAAATCGAGAGCAATGCCGCGCTTATTTCGATTGGCCGAAAGATAATAAGACTCGCCCCAATGTCTGGTGTCATCTCCGACAATCGGCTGCTCAACTTTAATGACGTCGGCTCCAAGATCGCCGAGAATTTGTGCGCAGTAAGGACCCGCGAGAACTCTTGAAAGGTCCAAAATTTTTATTCCTTTGAGTGGCACGCATAAAGGTTACTAGGCTTTTTTTCAGAGTGATATGCAATTTTTACGCTGTGCATCAAGGACATCACGATTGTGAAGTTCCTCGAGGCGGGGATTTTCTTTATACTCAGAACCTGGGGGGAAAATGCGATTTTTATTTCTAATCTCTTTCGTTTTTTATTTTTTGGAATCTGCCTACGCATTTCATTCTGTCGAAGAGGGCGTCTTCGTCAATGATCCCGAGAAATTTTTTTTAAAACAAATTGAGTCGGATCTCAGTTTGACCATCGATCACGTGAGCGCAGACGGATACGAAGTTTACGGTCCGAATGGGCTTAAAAAGAAACTTCTCTTAGAGCAAATTCTCTTTGAAGAATTTTCAAGAAAAGCATCTTACGAAATCAACACCTCGGAATATCCGACCTTCGAAGATTTTGAAGGCATGCTCAAATCGCTCCATGAAGCGTATCCAAACCTCACGGTTCTTTCATCGATAGGAAAATCTACAGAGGGCCGGAATCTTTGGGTGATGAAGATTTCGAATGCTCCTCTCATGGATCAAGGAGAACCCAAGGTCAAATACATCTCTAGTATGCATGGGGACGAAATTACGGGAAGAGAAGTACTCGTTCTTTTCATGCAAAAGCTTTTAGCAAATTATCAAAATGGAAATTTAGAAACTCGAGAGCTTATCGACAATACCGAAATTTACATTATGCCATCCATGAATCCGGATGGTTCTGTAGCGCACACAAGAGCCAATCATAATCACGCTGACCTCAATCGCGATTTTCCCGATTTTTCTACGACCGATAATCAAAACAGTTTGAAAGATCGCCAGCCAGAAACTCAGGCCGTCATGAAGTTTCAAGCGGCTCGAAAATTTGCGCTCTCGGCAAATTTTCACGGGGGCTCAGAAGTCGTAAATTATATGTGGGACGCTATTCCCGAGGCTCATCCTTTTGTTTCTCTTCTTAAGTCGATCAGTCTTAACTACGCTTCGCGTGTTCCCTATATTTCTCATTCGGAAGAATTTCCAGGAGGAATCACCAATGGATTTCAGTGGTATCAAGTCAACGGAGGTATGCAGGACTGGAGTTATCATTGGTACGGCGACACACAGTTTACCATCGAACTCTCAAGACAAAAGTGGCCGCCTTACTCAGAAATGCAAAATTTTTATTCAGAAAATGAGAGCGCCCTTTTTCAATTTTTGAAAATGGTCCATCAAGGAGCAGGATTCAAATATTCGAATGCCGGCGTTTCTGGTTTTACGACCATCAAAAAGAGAAATCATGGTGAGCTTCAAGAACTGGGGACTTATGCGTTTTCAGCTTCTGAATTTTATAAAGTATTGGAGCCAGGAGATTATATGTTTTCTGTCGCGCCCAATGATGGGCAGCAAGTAGATTTTGAACTAGCAGTGGCAAGCAATACGATTTATCTCAAAGGAAATTACAAAAACCTCAACTGAATAAAAAACTAATCTATTTTCGGAATGGTGGAGGGGTTCTTGAGATCTTCCTGACGAATAATGCTCAGAGTTCCGTCAGACTCCAAAATGGCCGAATGTATTTCGGTTAGATCGTGAATTCCTTGCTTTCGAAGAAGTGCCCGCAATTCTGCGAGTGTTAGTCTCTCCTTTTTTAAATTGGCCTGAATGATTTGGCCGTGTCGAATAAGAAGACTTGGTACTCCTTCAAAGATGGAGCTAAATTTGCGACTTCGATAACTGAGTTCCGATACAGACCAACTCAAAAAAACAAGAACAGCTGCCAAAATTAATCCACCGACTAAAGAATTATCTCCTGCATTCATCGCATTTTGAACGGCATTACTAATGAGTAAAATGGCAACGAATTCCGTTGGGCTCATTTGTCCAAGTTGTCTTTTTCCACCAAGCCTAAGAAGTAAAAGGACAGCGAGATAGACAACGACAGCTCTTACTACCAAATTCCAAGGTCCAACCTGAAGGTCCATGAAGTTCTTCCACATCTCTCAAATTTACAATTTTGTAATGAATCTGTCATTGCGATGTTATGTAAAACAGGCATCCTAATAAGGAACCAGAAGCTTGCTAAAAATTAGCAGACTTTTGAAATAGTGTTTATCTCACGCGCTTTCGTTAGAAGATTTTCTAGAGAAAGCACGGGATGAACAAAACGAAACTTTAAAACGTGAGGAAATAAAAATGAAACAAATGATTATTCTAGCAAGTCTTGTTGTGGCCATGGTCTCTTTTGCAGGCGTTCAAAACGTCTCCGCTAAAGGCGTAAAATGCGTTGTTACCGGAACTGACGGTAAGACAAAAAAGAGTCATGAAAAAGACGAAGCTGCTTGCACCGCCAAAGGTGGAACGGTTGTAACTAAAAAAGGTAAATAAACTTTTTAGTTAGATATTTAAAAAAGGGAGATCTCAAGGTCTCCCTTTTTTATTGAACCGTGGATACGGTGATGGGGCAGCGAACAGTGACGGAAAGTCCTCCACTCGGGAGATTTTCGAAATGAAGGCCGATTCTGCTCACTCGAGCAATTTGTTTACAAAGATTGAGACCAATTCCTAGCACTTCATTTTCTACTTTGTCGTCGTTAGCGGCTTCCAGAATTTTTTCAGGAAGACCTCTGCCGTTATCGGAAATTTTAATTGTTAAAAAATCTTTGTCATTTCGTTCGAAAGAAATGGAAGCTTTGACGGAAGTATTCGTATGCCTAAAAATATTTCGAATTAAATTACTGAGCAGTAAAATCAGCAATTCTCGATCAGCGAATACGGTGGTTGAATCTGAAGGGAACGATTGAATTTCGATTTTTCGACCAAAATGTGTTTCGAGTTGAGGAATAAATTCTTTAAGCAGAGTGGGTAAATAGATTGAGCTCGGGATGAAGGTTCGCGTTTGATTTCGTCCAACTGAAAGTCTCAAGACGGTATGAACGATTTCGTCGATCTTTGTGACTTCTTCTAATGTACTTTTTAAGGTCTGCTCTAAATCAACAGGGCTTGTTTTCGATTGCAGAAGCGACGTTTCAATTTCGCCTCGGATGATCGTGAGGGGAGTTCGAATTTCATGGCTGATAAATTGAGAAAGATTATAAAGATTAAAAAATGACGTCTGAATCCGGCTCAGAAGTTCATTGAACTTCGAGACGATCGGCCGAAATTCATTGGGTTGAGTTGCGTCCGAAAGTGACTGCCAACTTTTAAAGGCCCCCACATCGAGTTTGTCCATTTGGCGGCCGATTTCTTGAAGTGGGGCGAGTGAAATCCGCGTCACCTTTCGAGCAATGCCAAACGAAATAATTAATAAAATCGAGAAGAGGGCTAAAAAGGGAATCGAAACCTGGCCAAGAATGGTGCCCAAGGTTTCTCGAGGTGTTGCGATTTCAACCCAAAGCAAAGTTCCGTCGAGTGTCTTTGAGCTTTTTATTTTTGCTAGGTATTCGCGCGTTTCACCCGGGATGACGTAAAAATCTTTATTGACGTGCTTGGCACGATTTATTTTTGCACGTTCAAGGTCCGGAATTTTTACGTTCGTATAAAGTAATTCTCCTCCCGGTTTGTAAATGCGAATGATTTCACTTAATCGATCTCGCTGTAGTTGCTGTGGAAGCCGCGGCACAATCTCTTTAAAATTATTAAGAGAAATGAGATCGATAAGACCCAGCGCTTCGAGATTTGCTCGCTCCGCACTAATTCTAGTTTTCTCTTGCTCATCTGAATTTTTTAGAATGAGTCCGGTCGTTAACAAAACGGTCAGACAGCAGCTGAGCGCTGAGAGCAGCCACATCGCGGTAGTAATCCTATGAACAAGCGAGCGGGTTTTAATCATTCTCTTTATTTTCTCCAAACCAGTAGCCGCTGCCTCGACGTGTGTGAATGAGAGAGATCGCGTTTCCCTCGTCGACCTTGGTGCGAAGTCGATTGAGGGTGACCTCCACCACGTTTGTTCCCGGGTCCAAGTTTAATCCCCAAACTCTGTCCAGAAGATCCGAGCGCGAAAATATTTTTTTTGGCCACCTTGCCATGAGAGTTAATAATTTAAATTCTTTTGCGGTGAGAGAAAGAACCTTACCTGAACGCTTCACTTCCTGAGTGTCAAATCGAATCTCAAGATCTAAGTACTGCAGCAGTGTGTCCGACTTTTCGCTTTCGGTGTTTCTTCGAGAAATATTTCGAACGCGGGCGATCAGTTCGGAGACGTGAAAAGGTTTAGGAAGATAATCATCGGCTCCCAGTTCAAGACCGGAGACGCGATCTTCTACTTCGCCAAGAGCACTCAGTACCAAGACCTTTAAAGAAAGATGAATTTTTTTTATTCGACTTAGGAGCGAGAGGGAGTCGCGTTTACCCACTAGACGATCCAAAATCAGGACATCAAATTTTGTGCGCTCAAGATGAGAATCCAGGTCATCTAAGCTCTCGAGAGTTTCTACGGTCATTCCAGATTGCTCCAGGGCTTGGCGAATGAATCGCTGCACCTTCGGCTCGTCTTCTACGACTAATATATTCAGCGACATAACCTTTACGTTTAACGAACGGTCAGAAAAAAGTCATAAATAATTAAAATTCTTACTCCTAATACGGAACCTAGCCTTTAGTTAGATGTCGATTAGCCAAGCCTTAAGTCATAAATCAATTGCCCCTCTTGCGGTATGAAACGAATGCGCTATAAGAGGGGCGTTACAAGGGCAATTTAGCCTTTTTTTCGATATTTACACCTAAGGGTTTTAAACAAATGGCAGAAGTTCTCTCGACCGTAAAACCTGAAGAAACAGCTCCCGATTCTAATCTCGTGTTTATGAATATTGCGGATGCTGTGCCGGTGCTCATTTGGATTTCAAACGCAGAAGGCGCATGTTTTCACTTTAACAAAAGATGGTTGAATTTTACCGGCCGGACCCTTCAGCAGGAGCGAAACTCGGGTTGGCAAGAAGGAATTCATCCGAATGACCGCACAAATTATTTGCGATCCGTTCGCAAGTCGATTGATTCTCGAGAAGAATTTAAAGCAGAATTTCGTCTCAGAAGATTTGATGGGCAATATCGCTTCATGTTGGAGCACGGAGTTCCTCAATATTCTTCGAACGGAAAATTTCGCGGATTTATTGGCTCTTGCACGGACATCACCGATGAAAAACTGATTAGCCAGTCTTTGGAGCAGCAGTTAAAGGATTACGAGCTTATATTTAATTCGGCTCCGGGAATTATCATTTATAAAGACACTCAAAATAACGTTTTGAGAATCAATCGTACGGGTGCGGAGTTGTTTGGAAAAACGCGAGAAGAAATTGAGGGTCGTAATGCTCGCGATCTCCTTCCCGTTCATGAAAAGGCAACGGTCGATCGTTATTACGAACAAGATTTGCAGGTCATGCGATCGGGACAGCCACTTTATAATATTATCGATTGTTCACCGGCGAGTTCCGGTAAATTAATTTGGACACTCATCGACAAAATACCTCATTGGGGACCCGACGGAAGTATCGATGGAGTCGTGGTTTTTGGTCGAGACATCACGGACAGACATCATGCCGAAGAAGCTTTGATTCAAAGTGAGCGAAGATATAAAGCAATCGTCGAAGATCAGTCGGAACTGGTGTGTCGTTATCGGAGTGACGGACTTGTTACTTTTACGAACGATGCGTTCTATCGATTTTTTAAAGAAGCAAGAGAGGAAATGGTGGGCGGTAATCGGCGGCCACTTATTCCTGATGAACTTTTAAAATTTTCGCTCGCCTCGCTTAAAAATTCTGAGCAGCTAAATTCTGGCACACTTACTTTTGTGCATTCTCTCTTTTTGAAAAACAATGCGGTCTGCTGGTTGCAGTGGACGATTCGAGCGCTTCTCGATGAACAGGGACAATTTGCTGAATTTCAAGCGGTAGGTAGAGATATTACGGCCTTAAAAACGACTGAAGAAAAACTGAGAAGTTATCTTGTGGCAATGGAAACGTCAGTTGATGGGATCGCCATTTGCGACGAAAATGGAAAATTTATTTTCATGAATGAGGCCCATGCAAAAATGTTTGAGGCACCGAGTCCTGAAAGTTTTATTGGAAAATCTTGGCAGACTCTTTACGACGAGAAAGAATTAATTTTGTGGAAGAATCGATTCGAAGAATTTATGTATCTTGGCCGATGGCGCGGTGAAGCGGTTGGAATGCGTTTTGATCAAACCACATTCGCGCAGGAGGTCTCGTTAACTGCACTTCCGTCCGGTGAGGTTGTATGCGTTTGTCGGGATATTTCGGCTCGAAAAGAAAACGAGGAACGATTAAAAAAGACGGCGAGTGATCTTGCACGATCCAATCGCGAACTTGAGCAATTTGCGTATATCGCTTCTCACGATCTTCAAGAGCCGCTTCGCATGGTTTCCAGTTTCGTAGATCTTCTTGTTGAAGAGAATCAGGGCAAGCTGAACGAAGAATCTCAGAAATGTATTCATTTTGCTCAAGAAGGCGTCATTCGGATGAGAACGCTCATTAGAGACTTGCTGGAATATTCTCGAATTGGTCGCAGCTTTCTTGAGGAGTCGAGTGTTGATTGTGACGAAGTTCTGTCGGCTGCAAAACAAAATCTTACAAAATTAATTGAAAGCTCTGGAGCCAAAATCACTTCCGATAAGCTTCCAATTATTCGCGGAAATTCCACAACTTTATTACAGGTATTTCAAAACATCATCGAAAATGCCATTAAATATGGGGGAACAGATTCGCCGGAAATTCAAATTAAAGTTCAAAAAAATATTGGTAAGAACATCGATAAAGTTACAGAAGAATGGCTTTTTTCAATTGCGGACAACGGAATTGGATTTAATCAGATTCATTCTGAACGCATTTTTCAAATTTTTCAAAGGCTCCAGAGACGACAACCTGGCTCTGGGAATGGCATCGGACTTGCGATCGCAAAAAAAATTATTGAAAGCTATGGCGGTCGGATTTGGGCGGAGTCCGTCGAAGGACGGGGATCAATTTTTTCTTTCACCATTCCAATTTCTCACGATAAAAAAATAAGAGTTTCAACATGACAGCAGCTCTCAATTTACCTCTCAATGATTCTTCAAGAGAAAAAAAGAATCCGGCTTCTAAAGAGAAGCCGCCCCTTAAGATTCTTGTCGTCGAGGATAATCCTGGAGATGCCGAGCTTCTTCGAGTTGCTTTCAGGCGCTTGAGACCTGAGCGTACAATCGAGATGATTCACGTAGAACTCCTTCACGCAGCAATTGATTTTTTAAAAACGCATTCTGTCGATGCAATCGTTTTGGATTTGAGTCTTCCGGATAGCTCTGGATTTGTTTCAATTGAATTGATCAATCAGACCGTTCCGCATATTCCCGTCATCGTTTTTACAGGCTGGGACGATAGGAATGCTGCACTTCAGGGAATTCGCTCGGGCGCACAAGACTATTTGATTAAAGGCTCTTTTGATTATGTCTCAATTATTTCGACTATTGATTACGCGATCGAACGTCAAAAAATAAAAAATGTCGTCGAAGGAAGTCGTCTTCAAATCCAACAGGAAAGTGAATTTAAGAAAGAAGTATTGGAAGTTGTAGCTCATGACTTGAGAAGTCCCCTTGCAGGAGTGATTCTTCAGTTAGAGGGAATTTTAAAAGGAGATCTCATTAATCTCAATCCTGATCAAAAAAAGATTTTTCAGCAGATGTACAATAATTGTAAGCAAGTCATCGAACTCAGTAACGAACTTCTCGATCTTGATTCTTTAAAATCCAAAGATTTTTTAAAACTTCAAGAAGTTGATCTCACCTCTTATATTCGAAAAACTTTTGACTCTTTTGCTCCATTGGCGGCACGAAAAGCAATTCATATGCATCTTAGTTTGCCACAGAAATTGCCACTTCTTTCGGCAGATCCCAAACGAATTGCACAAGCTCTTAACAATTTAATATCGAATGCTATTAAATTTTCGTTTCAAAAAACAGAAATTGAAGTTGCCGTAAAAGTCGAAAAGAATGATCTCATATTTTCGGTCAAAGATCAGGGTCAGGGAATTCCGGAAGAAGATAAATCAAAATTATTTTTAGAATTCAGCCGAACGCGGATCCGTCCAACAGCAGGAGAAGACAGCGCTGGAATAGGACTCGCCATCGTAAAAAATATTATTGATGCTCATATGGGGGAACTCTCAGTTGAGACCGTGCTCGGAGAGGGCTCCACTTTTGCTTTTTCAATTCCGATACAACTGAAAAAATTGAATTGAAATTTTCAATTATTTCTTATTGGCCGGGCCAATAAAAATTGTTCGAAGAATCGATTATTTTATTAATTAATATTTTTATTTTTTCACGCCGAAAATCTTTGTTCGCGAGTTGATAGTACTGCGGGTTTTTTTCGAGCAGATTAAAAACGACAGCGCTTGCAATCATGCCCATATGTCCCCAATTCCAATCAACGCCGAGATGAAATAAAATTTTGGGGTAAAGAACGGAGAAGAGCCAAAAATTCGTAGATGTAATGGTTCCAATCTTTCGAATGATAGCGGCATTTTTTCGCGCCTTTAGTTCTCTTTCTTTATCAAAAGCCGACTCTTTCGCGACATAATCATTGAGACCGTGTTCCATTGGCTTTCGCCACAAAGTTCCAAGAACGATGGAGTGCAATTTTGTTTTACCAAAAATTTCCCAGCCGGATGTCGTCAAAATATCAGCAAACGTTGGGAAAAGAATTTTGCTAGCCCAGTAAACACCGATCGTAAAATACGTCGTCATCCAAAATTGTTTGCCCCATCGATCGAAGGTATTTACGTGTTTAGAAAAATAATTATTCCAAAGTGGTCTCGGAATTGTCGTCGAAAGGCTAAAGCCCATATTCATTATTCCTGCGGGGAGTCCCACTTTCCAACCTTGAAGGAGAATTTGAGTCGTGATGCTGATTCCACTGCTAATAGCGACCGACTGAATACCTTGAATAACTTCATCGCGAGTTATTTTTGCCCAATCGGATTTTCCCGGAAACGCCCAATATAAAATTTCTTCTCGCGCTCTCTTTAGACCGGTTGAAGAGGGAGTTGGAAGCGCGAGAAGTTTTGGTGGACTTTCAAGTTTGAGTTCATCCACTTTGTTTTGCACATAATCGATAAAAGGTTGAGCCTCCTTTTTTGGCCAGGGAAGCTTCAGAGCGAGCACTTTACTAATGCGTTCTATTTCTGCGGGATCCGTCGGATCTTTGGATTCGGCGACGGTTGAGCTGATGGTCGCAGCTAAATCAGGATTGCTTTTAAAAAAAGAATCGATCGACTCAAAGGATAAGTCTGCCACCTTAATTCCGGAGACTTCGCTTGCCTTACTATAATAGAGGCCCTTCAAAGAGGTTTCGCAGCGCATGGTGATGGGTTTGGGCTCTTCGGCGACTGTGACCTTATTCAGCGAAAAGAGAGGTAAAAGGCCGCCAAAAGCGCATAAAAAAACAGCTGATCTCTTCACTAAATACGAAAATCTCAGCCTCCCCATATCCACCGTAAAAGCAGATTGCCCAACCTCGAAAGACGGCGGCAAGACAAAGATGAAGACAGAGAAAATTATTTTTTTCGGCAAAGCTTTCTCTGACGAACATTTCATGATAGGTAGTTTTGTTGATCGGTAACGATCGTGGGTTAAGTTTTGAATTTTGGGTTTGCGGGGCTAATTTGAAAATATTATTTATTTTGAATTTATTTTTCATGGGGATGGGTAATGCTTATCCATGCGCCAAGCAGATCGCCCGTTTAGGGACTGGCGTCGAGAAAATTGACTTTCGTTCGCCTTCATCCCTTACGTCATTTTATCGAAAAGGAAATTTAGAGGGTTTGGGCTTTCTGATCTTGAATGATGGGACGCGTGGTGCGGTTCGGAGAATTGGCTCTGGTTCTCATGGATCCGTTTATCGTCTCGGTACTCGAGTCATAAAAATCGCAAATTCGCCGAGGCTCACGGCTAGTTTAGCTCTCGAAAACAAAAGCTATCCAGCGTTGTTGGATGCGGGCATTCGAGTCGCAAAAATTTTTAATGTTAAAGACAAGGAGCCCAAATATTTAGTTAAAGAATTTATCGCAGGTCCAAGTGGCAAGGAGATTAGAGATAGTAACGCCTACACGCCCCAAATGATCGAAGATCTCGCAAAGAATTTCATACGCGCATTCGATCAAGGAGTAATGGTCGATGTTTTTAGGGCCGAAAACTTTGTTTGGAGTAAATCGGAAGAGAGATTTGTTTTGGTGGACGCTGTGCTTAGGAAATTCGAAGTAAGCAATATTCCTAATTATGTAAAAATGCAGGATTGGATTCAAGAATTTTTTTCGAGCCAAAAGGACAAACAGGCTTTCAAAAAAGCTATTCGAAACTTGAAAGGCAATTCATATTGGAGATCTCTCGTCAAAGAACAAGATACATATTTGATTAATGCTCACGGAATGAAAGCTTTTACTGATCCCATTTGAGAAATGGTTTCATCTTCGCTTTAATTCGTCTCTAAATTTTCTTTACGTTCTCGTTAACAGTTTGCCTTTTCACCAGCTCTAGGTCCGGAAATACCCTCGATCCACAATTGACACGAAATTTCCTATATCCATAATGACTTTCGAGTGTGGCATGAGTGAGGACGGCGCTGGATCAGGCATCAGCGGCAAAACAATTCTTTATATCAGCTTGGCAACGATTGTTGTTCTTGGCGGTCTGACGTATGCGGCAGGACTTATCGTTGGATATTCGCCCGCTTGGTATCAAAACTACGCGCCTAAGCAGCCGATTCCCTACAGTCACAAACTTCATGCCGGACAATATAAAATTCCCTGTCTCTACTGTCACGCTTCGGCAGAGTACGCAGCTCATTCAGCAGTTCCAGGCCTTGAGACGTGTATGAATTGTCATACGGCTGTGAAAACCGATAGCCCTTGGATCAAACAAATCACCGAAGCTTATAACGCGAATCGTCCGATTGAATGGGTGAAGGTTCATGTTCTTCCCGACTTTGTACATTTTAATCATAAAAGACATATTGCTGCCGGGGTGGAGTGCGCGACTTGTCACGGTCACGTTGAGGAGATGGATAGAGTCTATCAATATGCTCCGCTTACGATGGGTTGGTGTGTGAATTGCCATCGAAACGACAATTACGTTCAAAAACATCGTGTCGAGTGGAGTGAAAAAGAAAAATTGCTGAAAGGTGCTGGCGAACCTTCGATCATGGATAAATTACTCTCGCATCCCGATCCGCATAATGCTGACGTGAGTTGCAGTACGTGCCATTACTAAGGTGCCTGAGAAAAAACTAGAGGAAGAGTGTTTGTGAATTTGGAAGAAAAAAAAGTAAAAGATGCCAATCAAGAAACGAAAGGGCTTATTCTTAAGGGCCTTGCTGGTCTTGGAATTCTTTCAGTCTTTTTTTGGCCGACTCGTAAAAA
The DNA here is from genome assembly GCA_028287765.1 of Bacteriovoracaceae bacterium. Lineage (GTDB taxonomy): Bacteria > Bdellovibrionota > UBA2394 > UBA2394 > UBA2394 > JAQBPA01. The sequence continues at coordinate 9,930 of JAQBPA010000242.1, read as the reverse complement.
AGCAGCATCAACCCAAATGGCTCAAGTGAAGGTCGCAACACATTCTGTTCCTCGAGCAAAAAATCAATCTGGACGCTTGTCCGGTAGTTTGGATCGGGCATGAGTGATTTAAAACAAATCGAAGCCGATCGAATAGAAATGATCCGAAAAGATGAAGAGAAAGTTTTAACTTCTGAGCGAAGAAAACTTTGGCAAGCTCCTCAGCAAGATGAAGCAAGCTGGGAAGTGATCAAGGCGGATCGATCGAAAGAATTTTCTCCCAATCAAAAAGAAGATTCTCCAGAATCTCACGACGAATCTCTTTTAAATCCCAGTCGACGTAGATTCCTTCAATGGATGGGCGCCACGACTGCGCTGATGACTTCGTCCGCGTGTAAAACAAGGCCCGTCGATACGCTTGTGCCCTATGTGCATAAGCCGCAAGGCTTTGTGATGGGTGTGCCGGTTTGGTACGCTTCTACCGCTTCGAATGGCTACGGCATTTTAGTCAAAACTCGTGAAGGCCGTCCGATCAAAGTGGAAGGAAACTCCGATCATCCTTTTAATCGCGGAGGTCTCGACGCCAGCACTCAAGCTTGTCTTCTCGATCTCTATAATCCTGAGCGCGTGAAAAAGACGCTTCAAAATCAAAAAGAATCTTCATGGAAAGAGACAGACGCTGCCATCAAGGGAGCTTTGAAATCTGCGAGAGCGGGAAGTGTACGCGTTCTGACGGGTAGTATTCATAGTCCTTCTTTACGTGCAGCACTCGATAGTTTTTTAAGCGTCTATAATGCCAAACAACATATTACTTATCCGTTTGGCCGGGACGTTGTTTCGGATGCTCATTCTTTAGGAAAAAAAGATAAAGTTTCGCCCTCGTTTTCATTTGATAAGGCAGACGTGATCGTTTCATTTGATGAAGATTTTTTAGGATCTCATCCAAGCGCTGTCGCCTTCACTAAAGACTTCTCAAAGCGTCGAAAAATTCATCACGGTGATACCAAAGTGAATCGCCTTTTTGTATTTGAAAGTAATTTTACGCTCACAGGCGTAAATGCAGATCATCGCTATTCGATTGCTCCGTCTGATCAGCTTTCTGCCATTTACGCGATCGCTCATCTGGTTTCACAAAAAAGCCCGACGGATGCTTCTGTGAAAACTTTTTTGAACGATTATTCGTCAGAAAAAATTTCTGGGCAAATCGGCGTGAGTGAAGAGAATTTAAAAGAAGTCGCCGACGCACTTTTATCAGCAAAAGGAAAAGCGATTGTTCTCGCTGGCGGAAATGGTCCGGATGCTTTGGCAGTTCAGAGTGCCTGCATTCTTCTCAATCAGATGCTCGGGAGTTTTTCGAATACGATTACTTTGTCTTCATCTGAAAAAGGCGCGGCCTCTTCAGAAAGTTACGAAAGTCTTTTAAAAGACGCCGAAGACGGAAATGTGGACGTGCTGATCGTTCACGGACAAAATCCTGTTTATCACCAAGCGAGCGGCGAATTTGATCGAGCGCTTTCAAAGATCAAAACGCTCATCGTCGTCTCGCAAGATTTGAATGAGACGGCTTCTAAAGCGCAGTTTGTTTTAGGCGAGAGTCATTTCTTAGAATCTTGGGGTGATTACGCATTTAAAGGGGTTTCGATTCAGCAACCCGTGATTGAGCCTCTATTTGAAACGCGAAGTTTTGGAGAAATTCTTCTCTCTCTCGCTCAAAATAATGCTGTCGATTACCGAGTGTTTGTTCAAAATCTTTGGAAGAAAAATTATTTTAGAGGCGTCGGAAGTTTTGATGCTTGGTGGAGTGAACAGCTTCGCTTGGGTACGACGGCTTCGAGTTCTCATTCGGATCAGTCGGTTCCAAAAATCACCAGTCTTCGCGCTCCTTCAAAATCGAAGACGGACGCGCTTGAACTTGTGCTCTACGAAACTGCGCATCTTCGTGATGGAACTCAAGCGAGCAATGCTTGGCTTCAGGAACTTCCCGATGCGATTTCAAAAGTGACCTGGAGTAATTACGTGGCTGTTTCTCTTCAGCTCGCTAGAAAAATTGGCTTTCGTGAAGATCTTACTCTCGGACATCACGCGAACGATGTCGCCCTTGTAAAAGTGGGAGATAAGAGTTTAGAACTTCCTGTTCATATTCAGCCCGGACTCAAAGCAAACGTCATTGCGATTGCGCTCGGTTACGGAAGAACGGCTGCAGGTTCTGTCGGAACAAACGTTGGAAAAAATGCGGCAATTTTTTCCCGCCGAAACGATGACGGCTCCGTACAGCTCTCAGGCATTGCGGCTTCCATTTCGAAGACCGGAAAAACGTATGCACTTGCAACGACGCAAAGACATTTTGAACTTCAAGGTCGCGATAAAGATATTCTTCAGCATGCAACTCTCGCTGAGTTCCTCAAAGATCCGAAGGTGGCTAAAGAAGGCGAAAAAGAAGAGAAGCCGCTTTCGATGTATAACGAACAAGAGTTCGTCTATCCCGGCCATAAATGGGGAATGTCGATTGATTTAAATTCTTGCACGGGTTGCCAGGCTTGTGTGGTGGCTTGTTATTCTGAAAATAATATTGCTGTTTCTGGCGAAGACCAAATTCGAAAAGGCCGTCATATGGCTTGGCTTCGAATGGATCTTTATTACTCGGGCGCTGAAGATAATCCAGACACCGCGAATATAGAGCCGATGCTTTGTCAGCAGTGTACGAACGCACCTTGTGAGACGGTATGTCCTGTTCTTGCGACTACTCATAGCAGCGATGGTTTAAATGATATGGTTTATAACCGCTGCGTCGGAACTCGTTATTGCGCGAATAATTGTCCGTATAAAGTTCGACGATTTAATTATTTTAATTATTCTGAATCACTCGGAAGCAAGATCGATATGATTGATCCACTTCCGATGTCACTTAATCCCGATGTTACCGTGAGAAGTCGCGGTGTGATGGAAAAATGTACGTTCTGTGTACAAAGAATTCGAAGAACGGTCGATGAAGTGAAAGATAAAAAAGAAAAATTAAAAGACGGCGCAATCCAAACGGCTTGTCAGCAAAGTTGTCCGGCTGACGCGATCGTCTTCGGAGATCTGAACGATCCCGAATCGCAAGTTTCAAAACTCGCGGCCACGGCTCAGAGTTTTAAAGTTCTTGAAGTTTTAAACACAAGGCCGTCGGTAAGTTATTTGCCGCGAATTCGAAATAAGGGGACTTCATGAGTACGCAAAACGCACTTCAAGAAGAACATCTCGTACAAGAGGAAAAAACTTACCGCGATGTGAGTAACGAAGTTTGTAAGCCACTCGAATCCTTTCCGACCAAACTCTGGTGGATAGCTTTCACCATCTCCGCAAGCGTTATGGCGATGGGTTTTTCGCTCATTGGTTATATGATTTATACGGGTGTTGGATTATCCGGTATCAGATCTCCTGTCGGCTGGGGGATGATGATCGTGACCTTCGTATTTTGGATCGGGATCGGTCACGCAGGAACCTTGATTTCGGCCATTCTCTTTTTATTCCGACAAAAATGGAGAACGGCGATTAACCGATCTGCAGAAGCGATGACGATTATCGCCGTGATGTGCGCCGGAATTTTTCCGCTCATTCATACCGGTCGGCCTTGGTATTCATTTTATTGGCTGTTTCCTTACCCCAATCAAATGGGACCGCTCTGGGTAAATTTTAGATCGCCGCTTTTGTGGGATGTGTTTGCTGTCTCGACCTATTTAACGATCTCCGTTTTCTTTTGGTACACTGGGCTCGTTCCCGATTTAGCTACGGTTCGTGATCGTGCAAAAAACTTTTGGCGAAAAAAGATTTATGGAATTCTTGCTCTTGGGTGGAGGGGATCGAGTCGTGGGTGGCATCACTATGAAGTGGCGTACTGGGTTCTCGCTGGGCTTTCAGCTCCGCTCGTACTCTCGGTTCACACAATCGTCTCGTTCGACTTCGCTGTCTCGATTGTTCCTGGCTGGCATACCACGATTTTTCCGCCTTACTTTGTGGCCGGTGCCATTTTTTCAGGATTTGCGATGGTCGTTACCTTACTTGTGATCGCTCGAGAAGTTTTTGGTTTGAAGCAATACATCACCATGAGTCACCTCGATTCGATGAATAAAATTATTCTCGCAACCGGGATGATGGTCGGACTTGCTTACGCAACTGAATTTTTTATCGCTTGGTATAGTGGCGTTCCCTATGAGCGCGCGATCTTTTTAAAGAGAGCTCTCGGGCCTTTTGCATGGGCTTACTGGACGATGGTGGCGTGTAATGTTCTCACACCCCAATTTTTTTGGTTTAAGGCCTGTCGACGAAGCATTCCTCTCATGTTCGTGCTCTCGATTTTTGTGAATATCGGAATGTGGTTTGAGCGCTTCGTCATCGTCGTCACTTCACTTTCAACGGATTATCTTCCGTCTTCTTGGAAATATTTTTCGTTAACGGCTTGGGATGTCGGAGTACTTATTGGAAGTTTTGGAATGTTCTTCACACTCTTCCTTCTGTTCTGTCGTCTGCTTCCGACTATTTCAATTGCCGAAGTGAAGTCCGTGATTCCGCCAAAGGAGGCGTCACATGGGCACTAAGCAATGTGTGGTGGGATATTATTTCTCGACACCCGAGATTTTAGATGCCGCTCGAAAAACAAATCAGAGAGGCTTTAAAAAATTTGATACATTCACGCCTTTTGCTGTTCACGGAATGGACGAAGCCATGGGAATTAAACGCTCTAAACTTCCTTTCATCAGTTTTGGTGCCGGCAGTGTGGGTCTGATGACGGCGATGGGGCTAGAAATCTGGACACACTATTATTCGTGGCCGATGAATATTGGTGGAAAGCCTCTTCTTGCTCTTCCCGCTTATATTCCCATTTTCTTTGAACTCACGGTTCTTCTTTGCGGTGTTACGACCGCTGTTGGCATGTTCACTTTATTTTTAAAACTTCCTAATTTTACAAAACCAATTTTTCATCCCGATATTACCAAAGACCGCTTTGCGCTCGCCATTGAAGTGAATAGCGAAGCCGAAGTGGAACCTGTGAAAAGATTTTTAAAAGAAATTCAGGCTCAAGATATCCACAATGTGGAGGGTGTCCTGTGAAGTGCGCACTCAAAATGGTCGTAGCGCTTGTTGCTGTCATCTTCGTCTGTCGGTTTATCTATAAACACAGCGGAATTTTTCAATATGCGCATAATCCGCTTCAATATATGCCGAATATGCATCATACGAAGGCTCTCATCCCACAGCGCGGATATGATTTTTTTCCTGACCATGCTGGTGTTCGAGTTCCTCCTGCAGGTACTTTAGCAAAAACTCAGCAGCCTTATCCTTATGCGAAAACAGTGCCTGCGACGGATGTTCCCAAATATTCAAATCCTACTCCGATCTCTAGAGAAGTTGTCTTGAGAGGACAAAAAGTTTTCATGACGACCTGTGTGGTTTGTCACGGGCCTTCTGGACTTGGAAACGGCTACGTTGTTCCCCCATTTCCGCAACCCCCGTCGCTTCAGTCGGATAAAATTCGCGGCTATGCAGACAGTCAAATTTTTCATGTGATTAGTGTCGGACAAAATTCGATGGGTTCGTATGCGCCGCAAATTCGCGAAGAAGATCGATGGGCCGTCATTCATTATATTCGCGTTCTTCAGATTTCAGAAAAACCAAGCGAAGAAGATTTGAAAGCTTTTGATTCTTTGATTCAAAATACTAAAGGAGGTCAGCCGTGAGCGGAGCCTTACCATCGCTGAAACCTTATCGAATGAGTATTGCGGTGAAGATTAGCCTCGTAGTCTTAGTGGCTCTTGGACTTCTTTCCCTAAAATTAATGATGATCCAAAATGAGACCGCTGCTTGGTTTCATATTCTCATTGGCTCTCTTCTTTTTCTTGGCTTCGGATTAACAGGACTTTTCTTTACCAGTATTCAATTTTTAACTTCTGCAAAATGGAGTGTCGCTCTTAGACGAGTGATGGAAGCGATGGCGCTGACTCTTCCCGTCGCCGGTCTTTTATTTATCGTCGTTTTTTTTGGAATCCATCATTTATTTGAATGGAGTCACCCCGATGTCGTTGCGGCAGACGCTATTTTGAAAGGGAAGGCTGCTTTTTTAAATGAACATTTTTTTGGAATAAGACTGATTGCTTATTTTGCGATCTGGATTGGTGCCTCTTGGATTCTAATTCGAAATTCTTTTAAACAGGATATTTCTGGGGATGCTTCTCTCTCGAGAAAGAATTTTAAGATCTCCGCATTTGTTCTTGTGCTTTTTGGACTCAGCGTCACTCTCGCTGCCTTTGATTTGCTCATGTCACTTGAGCCGCATTGGTTCTCAACCATTTTTGGAATTTATTTCTTTGCCGGCTTTTTTGAAGCGGGACTTGCGATGCTTCTCATTCTTACATGGACTTTATATCGCTCAGGGACTTTGAGGGGTTTTGTGAGCCGTGATCATTTTCACGATATTACGCGATTCATTTTTGCCTTTTCTGTTTTCTGGGCTTATATCGCGTTTTCTCAGTTCATGCTGATTTGGTACGGAAATCTTCCCGAAGAAACTTTCTTTTATATTGAGAGACTTAAAAACGGATGGCAGTGGGTAAGTTTAGCGCTTCTGCTTGTTCGATTTGCAATTCCATTTTTAGTATTGCTGCCTTTTGGTGCCAAGCGTGTTTTTGCCATCACGATTCCGATCGCTATTTTGGTTATTTTTGGCGAGTGGCTTGATCTGTACTGGATCGCTATTCCCGCGATGCGAAATCTGGGCACTGAAGGTGCGGCTATTATGCCGGGATTCGGTTGGAAAGAGCTTTCGATTGGGCTTGGTTATATTTCGCTTTTTTTACTTGTGATTGGTTTTATTATGGAAAGGATTAGGATGGTTCCGATCAAGGATCCTCGGCTAGAGGCTTCGGTTCATTACTACCACCACTAAAAATGAAAACGATTTTTAAAATTTTATGCTCGATCTCGGCTCCAGCTTTTCTTTTGGCGGCTGAACCTGCAAATCTTCCGCAAGATTTTGAGGGTGCGCGGATTATCGAGAAGCTTGGAAACAAAGTAGACATTCAAAATCTTCGTTTCACAGATGAAGACGGCAAAGTCCTTCCGCTTTCGACTTATTTTACCGGAAAAAAACCGGTTGTGATGATTCTCGCTTACTATTCTTGTCCAGGACTCTGCGGGTATTTGCTCAATGGAGCGGCGAATTCACTTCGCACTCTTAATTGGTCGATTGGAAGTGAATACGAAGTGATTACGTTAAGTATTAATCCAAAAGAAGGCCCGGATCTTGCGGCCAAAAAGAAATTAGCTTATCTCGAAAAATATGGACGTCTTGGAGCTGAAAAGGGCTGGCATTTTTTAACGGGGAAAGAAGATCAGATTGTAAAAGTGGCGGGGCAACTGGGTTTTGGTTATCGCTATGATGAAAAGACGTCCGAGTATGCGCATAGCGCCGGCATTTTTGTTTTAACTCCCGAAGGAAAAATTTCTCGCGTACTTTACGGAATTGATTTTCCAAATAAAGATTTAAAGCTTTCTCTTCTTGAAGCCTCAGACGGAAAAGTGGGGACCATTTTAGATCGCATTCTGATGTTTTGTTACCGCTATGACCCCCTTTCAAAAGGATACTCCTTTGTGGCCATGCGACTTGTTCAAGGAGCTTCGGCTGTCTTGGTTTTATTTATGGCAGTCTTTTTGTTTTTTCTTTTTCGAAATGAGAGGAAACTTTCAGCATGAACGGTATTCTAGGCGGAAGTCTTCCGGTTGCAGCTTCAGAACTCGCCCAAACTTGGGATACTCTCTATGTCTTTTTGTATTACGTCTGCGTTTTCTTTTTTGCGATCGTTTGCGCAGCGATGATTATTTTTGCGATCAAATATCGCGCGCGTCCAGGTCATAAGGCAGAACATATTACTCATAACGACGCGCTTGAATTTATCTGGACAGCGATTCCAACGGTTTTGGTCGTCGGCATTTTTATTTGGGGATGGGTCGTTTTTCGGCAGATGTATAGCATCGTGCCCACAGACGCGATGGAGGTCAAAGTTGTAGGACAGCAGTGGTCATGGACTTTTCAGTACGATGACGGTCGAACGCTGACGAATCAACTTTATGTCCCGAAGGGAAAACCCGTAAAACTTTTGATTACTTCCAAAATTAATGACGTTCTTCATTCGTTTTTTATTCCGAATTTGCGTATCAAACGCGACGCTGTTCCGGGGATGTATACGACCATGTGGTTTAACGCAAATGTTGTGGGCCAACACCAAATATTTTGTACGGAATATTGCGGGACGGGACATTCTGAGATGCTGGCGAAGCTAATTGTTCTCGATGACGATCAATGGAGTCTTTGGAAGTACGGAGCCAAGATTGAGCTTCCACCGATGATTGGAGTGGGTGGTGTATCGATAGAAGATTGGAAAGCGGGCGTAGAAGGCAAAAGACTACAGCTTGATGGAAATAAATTATCCTCGCCTGATGACGGAAAAAAGAGCCCGGCGAATGTTTCAATCGCGATGCTCGCTCTGCAAGGCAAAAAAATTACTCAAGATAAGGGCTGCGTTGCTTGTCATAGTGACGATGGGTCCAAAAAAATTGGTCCGAGTTATCAAGGACTTTTTGGAAGTGAAGTTGAACTCAGTGACGGCACAAAAATAAAAGCCGACGAAAATTATATTCGTGAATCCATTTTTAAACCTCAGGTAAAAATCGTGAAGGGTTTTGAAAACATGATGATGCCGCCGTACGTTGGCCAGATCGACGACACCGAAATGAGCGCGGTGATCGAATATATTAAGAGCGTTAAGTAGTAGGAGACACTGATGCATTCAAGTCCCGAAGGCAAAAATTATTTGAACTACCCCACAGGTATAAAGTCCTGGCTGATCACGCTTGATCATAAACGCATTGGTCTAATGTATCTGTTTACCACGCTTACTTTCTTTTTAGTGGGCGGGACGTACGCCATGCTCATTCGGCTGAAGCATTGGTATCCATCAAGCGCGCTTATGACTGCCGATACTTATAATAAAGCATTTACGTACCACGGAACGATCATGGTTTTTATGGTCGTTATTCCTATGATTCCGGCGGCGATTGGAAATTTTATTTTACCCATTATTCTTGGTGCTAAGGATGTGGCGTTTCCAAAACTTAATCTCCTTTCATATTATATTTTTATCGCCGGTGCGACGCTCGCGCTCTCAACGCTTTTTTTGAATGGTGTCGATACCGGGTGGACTTTTTATACACCGTATTCCACTCGAACGGGATCCAGTGCATCGCTCATGGTGATGGCGGCTTTCACGATGGGGTTTTCTTCTATTCTCACCGGCCTTAATTTCATGGCGACCACACATAAGCTTCGCGCGCCGGGCCTCACCTGGGGACGACTTCCTCTTTTCGTTTGGGGAATTTACGCGACAAGTATCGTTCAGCTGCTTGCCACTCCCGTTTTAGCTCTCACCCTTCTTCTTTTATTTTTAGAGAGAACTTTTCATATCGGATTTTTTGATCCGAATTTGGGCGGCGATCCTGTTTTGTTTGAACATTTCTTTTGGTTTTATTCGCATCCTGCAGTTTATATTATGATTTTGCCCGCGATGGCCATTATCAACGAAGTCATTCCCGTTTTTTCTCAAAAATCGATCTTTGGATATAAAGCGATGGCCGCAGCTATTTTTGGAATTGCTGCAGTGGCGTTTGTGGTTTGGGGACACCATATGTTTACAAGCGGTGAATCAGATACTTCCATTTTTCTATTTTCTCTCATCACCATGTTTGTCGGTGTGCCCACAGGGGTGAAAGTTTTTGGTTGGCTTGCAACCATGTATAAGGGCTCGATCACTTTTGAAGCGCCGATGCTTTATGCACTTGCTTTCATCTTTGTATTTACGATTGGAGGCCTTACCGGAATTGTGCTCGCGACGATTGCCGCGAATATGCATCTTCACGGAA
>JAQBPA010000224.1 GCA_028287765.1 Bacteriovoracaceae bacterium | reverse complement strand
GACTGACGTATTTTCCGACCAGTCCAAGAGTCACATCTTTTTTGGGTGCACTTATCTTGGTAATGAGATCATTCCAATTTTTTAAATCTGGCTGACGAGTCCAAATATTGAGTCGCTCAATAATTCTTTCGTCGAGCCCCTCGTGATGAAAATTAAGCGGCACTTCGTAAATGCTCGCGACATCAATCGCCGTGATCACGCAGTTCTCGGCCACATTACAAAAAAGAGCCATCTTTCGCTTCAGTTCTTTTGAAAGCGGTTTTGTCGTTCGACAAAGTAAAATATCGGGTTGAATTCCAATGCTGAGAAGCTCTTTCACCGAATGCTGAGTAGGCTTCGTTTTAAGTTCTCCCGCAGAGCCAATATAAGGAACGAGTGTGAGATGAATAAAAAGAGTGTTCTGTGGACCAAGATCGGTCTTCAGCTGACGAATGGCCTCTAAAAAAGGAAGTCCTTCGATATCTCCGGTCGTGCCGCCCACTTCTACAATGACCACATCGCTATCTTTGGCGGCTCGAAGAATACGTTCTTTAATTTCGTTCGTAATATGCGGAATCACTTGGATCGTCGCTCCAAGATAATCGCCTCTTCTCTCCTTCGTGATCACCGAATAGTAAACGCGCCCCGTCGTAAAATTATTATCTTGAGTGAGCGTGACGTTCGTAAATCTTTCGTAGTGTCCGAGGTCGAGATCCGTCTCAGCGCCGTCCTGAGTAACAAAGACCTCTCCATGCTCAAGAGGGTTCATCGTGCCGGGATCGATATTAATATAAGGATCCATTTTGACGATCGTAATTTTGAGACCTCTTGCTTCCAAGATGGCGCCTATCGAACTTGCCGCAATTCCTTTTCCAAGACTTGAAGCGACACCACCCGTAATAAAAATAAATTTAGATTTCAAAGGTCCCCCAAGAGAAAGAATCTCATATAGACAAACGATCTACCAAGCTGAGTTTTTCGAGATCGGCATGCCTTCGTTTTCCGACGACCGAAGAAAAAGGAACTTCTTGAATCTGTCCACATTTCATTCCTACCATAAGTCTCGTTTTATTTTTGGCAATCAATTCAACAGCTCTCGCCCCTAGTCTCGATGCGAGATTTCTATCGGAAGAGCTTGGGCTTCCGCCTCTTTGAAGATGGCCGAGCACAGCCGCTCGAACATCTCGCTTGATGCTCTTTTCAACAACCTCGGCAAGAGTGAGCGCCCATCCGGGACGATCTTTTTCGGCGACGATAATAATGCTACCCGTTTTTCCGCGGTTTACGCCTTCTTGAATTTTTCGAATAAGATCGGCAGTTTTTAAAGGCGCTTCCGGAATCACCACATATTCTGCGCCTACGGCAAGAGCGGTCTCCAAAGCAAGATGGCCCGTATTTCGGCCCATGACTTCAATCACAAAAATTCTTCCATGAGAGTCAGCGGTGTCTCGAATTTTGTCGATCGACTCGACCGCCGTATTCACGGCTGTATCATAACCAATCGAAAAATCTGTCCCAAAAAGATCGTTGTCGATCGTGCACGGAACACCGATGACTTGAATAGGGTATTCTTTGGATAAAATTCCGGCCCCCATCATGGTCCCGTCTCCGCCTAGAGTAATCAGAGCCGAAACATCCCAGGCCTTAAGCAAATTGAATGCTCTGGCGCGCCCGTCTTTGGTGCGAAATTCTTTGGACCTGGACGTGCCAAGAAATGTGCCGCCTCGCTGAATAATATTGCCGACGCTTCTAAGCGTCAGAGGAACAACATTTCCCTTCATCAGCCCGTCATAGCCGTTTCGAATTCCCACAACGTCATAACCATGAAAGATGGCCGTTCGAACCACGGCTCTGAGTGCCGCGTTCATGCCTGGGGCGTCGCCGCCCGAGGTGAGCACGCCTATTTTTCCGTTACCTTTTTTGGATTTTAATTTCATGCGCATCGCGTCAACCTTTAAGATCGCCGTCTCGGGCAGATCTCCTTAAAAGAAGTTATAATATATGGGTGTTTACGAGTAACGAAAGAAAAATAAAACACCTTTAAACCTCTATACCATGCCGAAGCAGCCTCAAAAGTCGAATATCAAAAAGGCGGTTAAGAAAAAACCGAGCCCGCACGCCTTAGCGTTTCCAGCCCAATTGATGGAAAGCGAAGTCATTGCAGAGCTGAGAAATACCGTTCAAAAACTTCTTGTCTTCGATTCTCTGGGTAAAACACTCACCTCGTCGCTCGATCTGTCGGAAGTTCTTCGCATTGTCGTCGAAAAATTGGGGGCCCTCGTCACCTGCAAATACTTTGCTCTGGTTCTCCTCGATGACGACTCAAACGAATTTTATTTTGAATTTCCGAAAGAAATCGCCGAACTCAAAACGGCCTTTTCACTCGGTCGCGGAATTCTTGGCCGCTCACTTGAACGAGGACGTGGAGAACTCTACCAACAACCCACCAAAGATCCGCTTTTTGATCCCGAAGTGGATGCGCTCGTCGTCCGTGAACCCGAAAGTATGATCACTCTTCCGATTATGTCGAAAGGCTCTGTTCTTGGACTTCTCGCCTTTTACCGCGATAAAGGGGACGCTTCTTTTACGACAGAACATTTTAGACTTCTCGAAACTTTTAGCGATTATTTGGCAATCGCCGTCGAAAATGCGCGAAACTACAAAAACATTCAAGAACTCACGATCTCGGACGATCTTACAAAACTTTATAATTCTCGTTATCTCCATTTAGTTCTCGAGCGAGAAATTTCTAGCTGCTTACGACATAAAGAAGATCTCTCTTTAGTATTTATTGACCTCGATAATTTTAAAATGGTGAACGATCAATACGGACATATGGTGGGCTCACAACTTCTTAAAGAGTTTGGAGAGTTTTTACTTTCAACGGCTCGTCTGTCGGATGTTGCGATCCGTTATGGAGGCGACGAATTTATTCTTGTACTGCCAAGAACGTCCAAAAAAGAAGCCGTCCAGTTTGTCACTCGTGCTCGCGACACCCTGCACTCGCACGTTTTCTTGAAAGCAAAACATTTGAATGTCAAAATTACAGCAAGCTTCGGTATTTCAAGCTTTGTCGAAGACGGTGATTCTATCGACACCCTGATCTCTGCTGCTGATAAAGCGATGTACTATGTGAAGAAAGGTTTAAAGGACGGCGTTTACGCGTCTTCGAAACCTGTCACGCTGATTGGATCGAAAGCTTAGCTGATTGTTAGTGGCTTAATATTTCAGAAGCCATGGTCGCAAGTGCAGATCTTTCTCCGACGACTAGATTCACATGACCTGCTAGATACTTACCCTTAAATTTTGTGGACACTAACGCTAGCCCATTATTTAAAACATTAAGACCTTTACTATCGATCTGAAAAACGTCGCCCAAGAAAACGACTTTCGTTCCCTGCGATGCTCGGGTGAGAATGGTGAGCAGCTCGAGAGGCGTTAAGTTCTGCGCCTCATCGATAATGAGTAAAGTTTTCCGCCAGCTTCGACCTCGAGAATAAGGAATGGCGTGAATATGAAAGAAATCAGAGTCTTTAATTCTACTCACCATGTCTTTTATCGACGTTGGTCCGAGAAAGTCATCGATAGCAAGTCCTTTTCCAAGAGAAGCAACCGAATGCCCACGCTTACTCGGATTTCTATTTTTACCTGCTGGAAAAGAGAGTGGGTTCAATCGAACTTTAGCATTTTTGCGCATGGCTTCGATAATCACTTCAAAATTGTCTTCAAAGGGCCCAAGGTACGGATCCATTTTTTCTTTCAGAGATCCTGGAAGAAATCCCATTTCTTTACCCGTCACTTCATTGGGTCTAGTCAAAATGATTCTATCGAAGCGAGAGTTTGGATCTAGAAGGGGGCTTTGAGATAAGCCCCCGATCAGAGTTAAAAGAGTTTTTCCAGTCCCTGCTTTACCTGTCAAACTAACAAGGTCGATTTGACGATCGAGCAAAAGATCAAAAGCCATAATCTGTTCAATATTGTTAGGCTTCATCACTAAATTATTGATTTCAGCTCGATTCACAGGCTTAAGATATTTTTCTCCAGACTTGGATTCCCCATAGCGCCAAACCATTTTAAGAGATTCGTCTAAGTTAAACTTAAAAGCATTGTATGGGTTTTCAACGGAATCAAAGACAACAAATTGATTTTGATGAAAAGCAACGTCCGTAGAAAGGCCATAATTCGCCGCCTCCTGGAGAGAAATTGATTTTGCATCGGGAAGTTTTTTAAGTTTATCAATTTGGGCGCCTTTAGCTTTTACTACGACCGGTCCTTCAAAAATTTGTTTTGCAGCCTTAGGTTCAACACTAAAGGTGAGTTGTTGGAAGCTGAGGGCTACCGATTTCGCAAGAATGGAAACATTATTGTCGCGAGTATAGACAACGACTTTTCGATCCGAATTGAGATCCTGAAGTTGTCGAGCAAGCCCGACAATCCGATGATCCGGCTTGTCGGGATTAAAACCGTCCGGCCATTTATAAAAATTACTTACTTCCGAAAAGGTGACATCGCCGCCACCCGCCAAAGGAATTTCTTTCAGCGATGGCGAAGACTCGATAAGGCGCTTAATAGTAGCAGAAATATATCTAGCAGCTACGGATCGCACATCGTCCTTCGATTTAATGCGATCGAGTTCTTCGATAACCGTGCGAGGAATAACGAGATGCTTATCAGCTAGCAGGGCAAAAAGATGGGGCTCCGAAATAAGAATATTCGTATCGACTACATAGATATTTCGATCGACCTGTGAGTCGCCAACTTCGATGACGCCATCCCTACACTCCATAGCAGAAGCCGAGCTAGAAAAAAGACCCCAAAAAATAGCCAAAGAAAACCAATTCGCTTTAAATTTGATCAATCCCGAACTCCCTTTTTTACGCCCTTACGTTTAAATCTTGTAAAATTGGTATCAGATGATTGCGCAGCGTGCAAATTCTTTAAATTCTCGCACTTGAATTAAATTACTTGCCCATGAGCTCTTCAGCAAAGTGGCAAGATGCATGGCTGCCGTTCGGAAGTTTTCTAAGGATCGGAACTACAGCTCGGCAACGCTCCTTTGCAAAAGGACATCGCGGATGAAAAGTACAGCCTGACGGGAGATCGATCGGTGAAGGAATTTCGCCACTCACCACCATTCTTTTTCTGAGTCTTTCTTTTTTTGGATCCGGAATAGGAACTGCCGACATCAGTGCTTTCGTATAAGGATGCATCGGCTCCGCGTAGAGTGTTTTCGTTGGCGCGATTTCGACAATCTTTCCGAGATACATGACAGCGACGCGGTGGCTCAGCGTTTTCACGACCGACAAATCATGAGCAATAAATAAATAGGCCATTTTAAATTTTGCCTGAAGATCTTGGAGTAAATTAATAATCTGCGCTTGAATCGAAACGTCGAGAGCAGAGACGGGTTCATCAGCGACAATCAGTTTTGGAGACACCGAAAGAGCTCTTGCGATATTAATTCTTTGCCTTTGACCGCCACTAAACTCGTGAGGATATCGATTCAAAAATTTTGGACTTAAATTCACTTCATTTAAAAGTGCAGCCACCCGGTCTGTTCGCTCTCGACGAGACATCGAAGTAAGCGATTTCAGAGGCTCAGACAAAATACTCCCAATCGTCATTCGAGGATCGAGAGAACTATAGGGATTCTGAAAAACAATTTGGCATTTTTTTCGAAAATGGATCAGCTGCTTTCTCTTCAGCGGGAGAATGTCTTCGCCGTCAAAAAAAATCGACCCCGACGTTGCCTTCAGTAATTTGACGATCGAGCGCCCTGTTGTCGTTTTTCCGCAACCGCTTTCACCAACGAGACCCAATGTTTCGCTTTCGTTAATGTCAAAACTTACTCCGTCGACGGCATGAACAACTCGCTTATCGCGTTTAAAAATTCCACGCGTTACCGGAAAATGCACTTTTAAATTTTTGACTTCAAGTAAACTCATCCTTTTTTCTCGTCCTTGTAAGGAAAATAGCATTCATATCCGTGGTCAGCAGTTTCGTGTTCTAAAAGTGGCCGTTTTTGTCGGCACGGTGCTTCTGCTCTTGAACAACGGTAATGAAAGGCACAAAAATCTCCAATATTCGTGAGATCGGGTGGACTTCCTGGAATGGGATTTAGTCGTGCGCCAGGTTCAATTTCAAGACTCGGAATCGAATTCATCAGCCCCACCGTATACGGGTGGCGAGTGCGATAAAAAATATCGTCCGTCGTTCCTTTCTCTGCAATTCGGCCTGCGTACATCACTTGAATTCGATCGCAAAGACCTGCGACCACTCCAAGATCGTGCGTGATCAAAATAATGGCCGTTCCAAATTTTTTATTGATATCTTTTAGGAGTTCCAAAATCTGAGCTTGAATGGTGACATCGAGTGCCGTTGTGGGCTCATCGGCGATCAAAATTTTTGGCTGTAAAAGTAAACTCATTCCAATCATCACCCGCTGTTTGAGTCCGCCAGAGAGTTGGTGCGGATACGCGTTAAATCTGTGCTCTGCTTCGGGAACCCCGAGTTGATTGAGAACGTCGAGACATCTTTTCTCGGCTTCTCGCGATTTCATATTCGTATGCGTTTCAAGAACTTCCATCATCTGCGTACTAATTTTTAGATAAGGATTTAGTGAAGTAAACGGATCCTGAAAAATCATCGAAATGTCTTTTCCACGAATGTCTCTTAATTCAGCCTCAGTAATTTTTAAAAGATCGCGGCCATTAAAAAGAATCGATCCTGAAGTCACTCGCGCTGGCGGCTTTGGAAGTAAACCCATCAGCGTAAGACAAGTGACCGATTTTCCGCTTCCACTCTCTCCACAAATTCCTAAAATTTCTCCTTCAGATAAATCAAAGGAAACGCGATCAACCGCTCGAACGGCACCTTCATCCGTTTTAAATTCAACTCCTAAATCTTTTACTTCGAGAAGCTTCATTGGCGGCCTTTCAGTTTTGGATCAAGGGCGTCTCGAAGTCCATCACCCACAAAATTCAAACTAAATAAAGTGAGCGTTAACGCCAGTCCTGGAGAAATAACCATCCACGGATAAAGTGAAATATAATTCTGCGCATCGGCAACGAGCGATCCCCAAGAGGCCATAGGCGCCTGAACACCTAAACCCAAATAACTTAAAAAACTTTCTTCCAGCATCAGCCTCGGCACAAGAAGAGAAAAATAAACGATGATCGGACCAATTGTATTTGGAATCAGGTGATGAAAAATAATTCCGAGATGACTTGTTCCGCTTGCTCGGGCCGCTTCAACGAACTCAGAATTTTTGAGCGAGATCACTTGGCCTCGAACAATCCGAGCCGTTGTCAGCCAAGACACCGCGCCGATCGCCACAAAGAGCAAATAAAAACTTCTGCCGGCCATCGACATCAGAAGAATCACAAAGAACATATAAGGAACGCTAAAAAGAAGATCAATCAGACGCGTGATCTGTACGTCCACAAAGCCGCCGATATATCCCGCGAGCGATCCCAAGATCACACCCAAGAATAAACTCACCAGCGCGGCTAAAAATCCAACTTCGAGAGATACCCGCGCGCCGTAAAGAATACGAACCAGCATATCGCGACCGAGATCATCCGTTCCGAGCCAATGTTTTTTATTAAAATAGCTGTCTCCGACTTTTACGAAATCTCCAGGAATCAGCTGAATAAATTTTTCTTCCTGAAATTTTTGTAAATTGCTCGTCCAAGGAGGATTGCTCACGCGATCAAAATCCGTATCTTCAAAAGAATAAGGAATGAACATCGGCACAAACACGCTCGACAGAACAACACCGAGGACAAAAATAAATCCCACAATCGAAGCCTTATTTTTCAGCAGCCTTCTAAAAGCATCTTCCCAAAGCGAGCGTGGAGAATCCTTGGCCATTAGTGGATCGCTATCCTCGGATCCATGAAGCCGTAGACGAGATCGACGACAATATTCATAAAAATCAGAAGAGCTGCGAATACAATCGTGGCTCCCATCGAAAGTGTATAGTCGCGGTTAATCGCCGAATCGATTAAGAAACGCCCGAGCCCTGGGATGTCGAAAACTTTTTCGACGATGAGACTTCCCGTAAGCATTCCGGCGATGGCAGGTCCCAAATAAGAAACAACGGGAAGAAGGCCGCCTTTCAAAGTGTGCCGAAAAAGAATCGTACTTTGAGGAAGCCCCTTAGCTTTAGCCGTTCGTACAAAATCTTGATTTAATATTTCAAGCATTCCTCCGCGAGTAAGTCTCGCAATCGAAGAGGCGTAAATGAGACCGAGTGTAACGCACGGAAGGACATAGCCGTGCCAATCTTCTACTCGCGCAACTGGAAACCAATGCCAACCAAGCGCAAA
>JAQBPA010000206.1 GCA_028287765.1 Bacteriovoracaceae bacterium | reverse complement strand
TGACATCCTTTTCCATAGGCGGAAATTCGTCTACTGCCCGCCCTCAAAAGGGATGGACATATCATCTCAAGACCAAGGATTTAGGCTGGGATCTTCAACCGACGTCCCGGCCAGATAGTCGAGCGTCTCATATGGTTCGCCTGTTTAATCTCGACGACGGACGTTCCGTAAAATTTGGCTATCTCCCAGAGGGATTCCCCACGACGGACGATATGAACTTTTTTTTTAGAAATGAGAATATCGTCATCCGCTCGACTAGAGACTTGAATGCTTTTCGCTGTAGGCACGCCTGAAACTCCAGAATAGACCGACTCCACCGCTTGCTTTTTGCTCGCTCGGTGTCTTCTTCCGCGCGTCGATTTTTCTTCGACTTTGTTTTCTCGCTGTCCAATCGCGACTAAATTTTTATCGAGTGCGACAGGAATGATGAGTGTCTGGCCGGGCTTGATATTTTTTACACCTTTTAGTCCATTTAGCTTCATAATTTCAGAAGCAGGAATCGCGTAAATTTTTGAAAGTCTCGCTAAGGTATCCCCTTTTCTCACAAGGTGAGCCGTCGTGCTAAATTTTTCTTCGTCGGTTAGAGAACTTAAAGCCAGCATGAATTTTTCTGAAGTTCCCGACGGAACTCGAAGTTCATACTGTTTGTCACCAGGAGGTGTAACCGGGTGGTTAAGTTCTGGGTTGATCGCTAGTAAATCATCAATATTCGTTCCAGCTTTATTTGAAAGGACGATCAGATTTACGGGCGTATTTAAAATAATTTTATCGTAAGAGAGCGGGTCTTGAAATTGGACGTTATGAAAACCATATTTTTCAGGTTCCTTCGCGATCAAGGCAGCTGCAATCATTTTGGGAACATAATGTCGTGTTTCGGGTCGCAGATATCGGCCCTTGGTGAGTTCCCAGAAATCTTCTGTCTTATATTTTTTAATCGCACGAGAAACTTTTCCGGAGCCGGCGTTATAGGCTGCTGCGGCAAGTTTCCAAGATTGAAACTGATCGTACAAATCTTTTAAATGGCGAGCTGCCGCTAGAGTTGATTTTTCTGGATCTCGTCGCTCGTCCACCCAAAAATCTATTTTGAGTCCATAGAGTCGTCCCGTCCCCTTCATAAATTGCCACATGCCTGCTGCACGCGCACGTGAGTAGGCTTTTGAACTAAACCCAGATTCGATCATCGCGAGATTCACCAAATCTTCGGGCATTGAATTATCTCGCAGAATTTTTCGCATGACCGGAACATATCGACCCGATCGCTCTAACCAAATATGAAACCATTTTCTTCCACGGCCTTGAAAATAGGCGAGCCACTGCTCAACTTTGGCATTACGATCCATGGGAATATCGTATGTGGGAACTTCACCGCGTTCTTGAGCTTCATATTCTTCTTCAAATAAAATGGGATTACCGTGCGGTTCATCTGAGCTGGATACTGCAGAAGGATTTACATTTGCTTTCGCCGATTTGAGTCCCGAATTTTTGGTCGAACAACCGGTTAAAAAAATAACAGATAAAGATCCACAAACTACGAGCCGGCGCAATGTTTCCATCATTTCATTGTACGGAGCAGAAACTAGGGGGTCAATCACCGTCGAATGGTCCTTGCAAACCAGGCCACTGGGACTTCGACATGCTGCATCAGAGCTTCCTCATTCTTTCAATCGCATAAAATGTAGCTACCGTTGCTGCGGTTTCCACGCGCAAAATAGGAGTTTCAAAATGAACAAAATGATAGTCAGATTTTTTTGCGAAATCGCGTTCGTCTTCCGACCAACCTCCTTCGCAGCCAATAATCGCAACCACAGATGACATTGAGTGTGATTTTTCGTCCAGCGATTTTTTATCTGAAGAAGCTTCGTCAAAAAATAAAACTTGAGAATTTGTGGGAGGAGAAATATTCAAAAGATCCTTCGCCACTTTTATTTGAAGCGGAACTCCCCGACCACACTGCCTCGCCGATTCCAACGACGTTTTTTCAAAACGTGCATTTTCCGTGAGTCTTCGACTGGCTGCTTGACTTCTTTTTCCTGAGAAAAAAATTAATTCTTTTGCACCTAACTCCGAAACCGTCCGAATAATTCCAGGAATCACGGCATTTTCGGGAAGTGCTACCGCCACCGTTAAATTATAGAGCGGTATTTCGATTTTTCGAACTTCTTCAATTTCAAAAAACTTTTCCGAAACTTTGCCTAGGGCCTCTTCTCCGATCCGATTAAATAAAATGACTTCGCCTTGCCCTCTTCTCACCGATGAAAAATAGCGAAATTCGTCTTTCGGAATTTCTAGGCGATCTCCTTTTTTGAATTTCGAATCTATATAAAGACGAATCACAGGGGGGAAACTAGACCGACTTCAAAAACCTAGCTAGTATTTTCAAACGTGCAATTACCTGACCTAAGCCGTAACGACGCAGTCTATCTCGCACCCCTTGGTGGTCTTGGCGAAATCGGGATGAACCTGATGGTCGTGATCTATCGAAAACGCGCGATTCTCGTCGATTGCGGACTCATGTTTCCGGATTCTGGCTCTTTAGGAATTGATATCGTTGTTCCTGATATTCGATTTCTTACGGAGAGTGGAATTAAAATTGACGGAATCGTTCTCACTCACGGCCACGAAGACCATATCGGTGCGGTCGCCTATGTCATCGAAGACCTCGGATATCCACCCGTTTACGGAACTCCGTTTACCTTAGCGCTTGCCGAAGATCGAATTCGCGAACAAGGGCGTCTTGCCAAAACGAAACTTATTTCCATTCGACCGCCCGCCACTTTCAAAGTGGGAGATTTTAAAATCAAATCGCTTCAAGTGACGCACAGTGTGGTCGACTCGATGGGCCTTGTTATCGACACACCTGTCGGAACGATTATCCACTCGGGCGATTTTAAAATGGACGCAGATCCTCTCGACGGAAAAAAAATTGATCAGTCGGGACTGATGGCTGCCGGAAAAAAAGGAGTTCTTCTCCTCCTCTCCGATTCTACTAACGTCGAGAAAGAAGGTTGGAGCAAAGCGGAAGGCGAAGTTGGAAAAGGCATCTATCAACTCTTTAAAAAAATAAAAAAGGGAAAGATTCTCATTGGAGTCTTCGCGTCCAATATTCACCGCATCCAGCAAATTCTGATTGCGGCAAAACGCGTGGGACGAAAAGTTTGTTTTTGCGGTCGATCGATTGAAACGAATATCGCCATTGCCAAAAGACTTAAATATCTTGAAATCAATGATCGTGACATCATTTCGCCGGATGAAATTGAAAAGTATAACGCGAGCGAAGTGGTCATCATCGCAACAGGAACGCAGGCCGAACCTCGATCTGCGCTTTATCGAATCAGTTTGAACGATCACCATCTTATTCGGCTGCTGCCAGGAGATACGGTCGTTTTTTCTTCGCGCTTTATTCCTGGAAATGAAAAAAATATTTCTCATTTGATCAATAACCTTTACCGCCGAGGAGCTGAAGTCGTTGACAGTGATACGGCCAACGTTCACGCATCTGGACACGCCTATCAAGAAGAACAGAAACAACTCCTTAAATGGACCCGGCCAAAATTCTTTTTGCCCGCGCATGGTGAATATCGAATGCTTGTGAAACATTTACGACTCGCTCAAGAGACCCTTCCCAAAGTGGAAGGTCTCGTTGCCGAAAACGGGGATCTCTTAGAACTCACCAAAAATTCTTTTAAAAAGGTCGGCCGTGTACCTTTCGGAAAAATTTACCTCGATGAAGGGGCGACCGATTTACATGAAGAACTTCTGCGAGACAGAAAGCAGCTCGCCAATACAGGCCTTGTCGTTGTGAGCATTGTTCTTGATAAAGACGAGGGCAAAATTCTTGAGGGGCCTAACTTTGATATTCGCGGTGTGAACGAAGTAAATCTGGAACAGCTTCAAAAAGGCGTCGTCGAAAAACTCGCCGATCTTTCGCGGGAGGCTCGAATGGACGACATTGAGGTCGAAGAAGAATTGAGAAGATTTACAAGACGTTTTTTTAGAAAAGAAAACGGCGTAAAACCTGTAGTCATTCCGCTTATTTATAAGGTGTAGGCATCCTTAAAAAAATCAGAATTTTTTTTTTGACATCGGCCTAAATCGGACCTATTTAGAGGGAAGATTTTAAACAGTTTGGGTCCAGCGCCCTTAGATCTCAATCCCCTCCCCTCCGATTTCTTAGATGTGCTGGGCCCAATTTTTTGACCCCCGCCGAATTCCAAATAGAGCCAGCAATCCAAAAAATGTTAGCCATAGAACCGAAGAATCCCATTTTGCATTCACCTGCAACTCGCAGGAATTTGCACTCCCTAAAGCTTCCGCGATCGATAGCGTTCGGTAAACAGTAACTCCCAGCGCAGCTGGATCGTTCGAACTAAATTGTCCGCTATTATCAAGAAGCTGAGGTCTTACATAAATTGTTTTTCCGTTTTCAATCGGTGCGATCACGTAAGATCCATTCCAATTAGCGATCGGGATTTGAATAGGTGAAGTCAGCGTTGCTCCATTTAATATAGTTACCGTTCGCGCACTTGCAGCAAGCGAACTCGTATCCGAAGGAAGCGAATCAAGATCGCTCAGATTATAAGAGAAATGAAGAATGATCGTCGCGATGTTTCCGCTTGGAGGTAATCCGAAACTCGCCTCAGCACTTTCGTCCCCAAAACCCAATTTGAAATGGGTGACTGGGCCGGGAGGCGGGTTGAATAAAAAAGTAAACCCTGTTCGAGCTGTTAAACCCGTCGGTCCATCGTTTGGAGCTCTCGCAAAAATCATCAGACTATAATTTTTGACCAACGTTAATCCGACATCAGAAGCCGTGAGCACAAAATCTGTATTCGTATTCGCCGATAATGTTCCCGCCTTTATTGTCGTTCCTGCGCTTGTCGATATTCCAGAAGAGGATCCTCGAGCATCTGCATTTGAATCGATATGGAATTCGTAATTGACGTCTGAATCTGAAGTGAGTGTAAATTTTAAAGGCTGAGATCCGAGGAGCGTTTGGCCTTGTGGATTTCCAACAAATTGCAGTAGCGGTGCTTTAGAAATAAGAACGAGACCGGAAGATTCTGTCGCGCCGTATTTATAATGATCGTTTGCAGACGAAACCCAGAGCGACGGAGTGCTTGCTCCTGCAGAAGCGTCGCCCACTCCCGGAGTTCCAAATTGTGAAGGTTGAAAAGCCGTCGTAAAATTTTCTGCCTGGCTAAATAAAAAATTATTTGAAGGCGGATTGGAAGGATTGGTAATGACGTCTTGGCCAATAAAAAAGCCGTGAAAAACCTGCGTGGCATCCAAAAAACTTGCAACTGCCTTGCCACTGGATCCTACATTTAAAGAAAAACTTCCGCTTGGCGAAACAAAGACCGCTTTAGAATTATCAATGGTAATTCCCGTCTGATTCGCAGGAATTTTGTTATAAAGAAAAATCAGCTGATCTTTTTTTTGACTTAAAACAAAATCAGTTCGCTGATAGTTCGATAGACTGTTGGCTAAAACGATATCAAATGCATTCATGGAAAGAGCGCCCACTCCGGCCACCCAGAAGCCCGTTTCAGAACCATTGGTGATCTGACTTGCTAAAACAAAGGCTCCCTGAGCACCACAGCGAATGGCGACTGGATTTAAATTTCCAAAATTACTCCCGGCAGCGCTAAAAATAGTCGACCAATTCGTGAGAGCAGTTTGGCTAAGTCCGTTCACTACTCTGACGATATGATTGCTTGCAGTTCCCTGCTCGAGAAAATAAATGTTTTGACTGCTATCCATACAAGCATCCATCACCGTCGTATTTGAACTGATATCACGCGTATATTTCTGACTCTCTTCAGTGACTGCAAAAGGATAGGTCACATTAAAATATTCCACGCCATTTGCGGTCGCCACGGCCGCGCGGGTATCGCTTGTAAGAAATACGCCGAAGGCAATCCCATTCACGGCGATCGCATTTCCCACAGTCGCCATATCCTGCAGATCAAGAGCTTGAAATCCAGCCGTTTTATTTGAATAAAATAAATAGCGGCCGTCCGATCGAATCGACATGCTGTTAATCGACTGACCTTGAACGCCCGGGACGATGCCACGAAAACCAAAAATTCGTTGAGATGTCTGTGAATAAAGTCCTTTTGCCAAAAGAAGAATACAAACGAAATAAAAAAAAGACCTAAGCCTCACAGCCTACATCGTATCTGAGAAGGAAAAAAAATCCAAAAAGGATCCGAGATTGCGAAAAAATTACTGAGTAAACCCCTCTTCTACACAGAGTTCCGCGATTTGAACGGCATTTGTCGCTGCCCCTTTTCGTAGATTATCGGCCACCGCCCAAAAATGAAGTCCATTTTCGACGGATTCATCGATTCGAATTCGCCCGACAAATACTTCGTCTCTTCCGGTGGCTTCGAAACCAAGAGGATATAAATTCTTACTCGGGTCATCGAGTACAATAATTCCAAAATCTGAAAATAATTTCTTCGCCTGCTCTGCCGTCACTCGTTCAGCGAATTCAACATTCACGCTTTCGGCGTGAGAAATGAGAGTCGGTACCCTTACGGCCGTCGATGTAATTCGAAGCGTCGGCAAATCTAAAATCTTTCGACTTTCGTTAATCATTTTCATTTCTTCTTTGGTGAAACCATTCGCCGTAAACGAATCAATATGGGGAATACAATTGAAAGCAATTTGATGAGGAAAAACTTTTTTCTTCACTTCGCCATGAGAAAAAAGAGAGCTAATTTGACTCTGAAGTTCATCTAAAGCATCGGCACCTGCGCCAGAAACCGATTGATAGGTCGAAACAACAACTCGTTTGAGTCCGTATCTCGAAAGCGCCTTTAAACAAACAACCAGCTGGATCGTTGAACAATTCGGATTGGCAATGATTCGCGAATCCGCCGCCATCTCAAGTTTGTCAGGATTCACTTCAGGAACGATCAAGGGGGTTTTTGGATCCATTCGAAAATGGCTCGAATTATCGATACAAATCGAACCTGCTTTCGCCGCGAGAGGAACAAATTTGGCAGAGAGTTCTGCGCTCGTTGCAAATAAAACAAAGTTTGAAGGCGAAGTTTGAATGTTTTTTTCATTCAAAACCTGCACTTTGTATTCCTGCCCACAAAATTCAATTCTCTCACCCACGCTGTTTTCGGAAGCAAACAACCGAAGATCCGACACCGGAAAATTTCGACTTTCTAAAACACGAAGCATCTCGCCGCCGACAAGGCCGGTTGCTCCAACGATCGAAACTGAATACTTATTTTTCTTCATAAAATAACTTTTACCTTTTTTCACCCACAATAGAAAAACATTGAGTACCTTGAGCTTTTAATCCAAGTTAATCATTATGAAAACCTCATCTTTCAAAAAATGGACTCTCTCGGCTTTGATAACTCTTACGTTGTCGACGCCGACTCTCTTTGCGAACCTTGTTCCATCAAAACTGAGTCTCGCTTTGGCCAATAACGATCCACAATATGGTGAGGGCGCGAAAGCTTTTACAGAAGCGGTTGGCTATTCACTGATGCAAACTCAAAGCCGAGTAAAACTTCCAGGCCTTGCTAAATTTTACTTAGAAAGTGGCCTTCAGCTTTTCAATGTGAATAATACCGATCTTGTTCCTTATACCGACAGCGGTTCTGTCCCGCAGGTTTTTCAGACGGTGATGATCAAAGGAGGCGTAGGCCTTCCATTCGGACTTTCTGCTGAGTTAGGTCTTTCCCAAGTTATCAATGAACATAAGCTGACAGGGCTTTCTTTATCGCTCGCCTATCAACTCCTTGATTTCTCTACTTGGGTAAATAGCAGTCTTATTCCGGCACTTACGTTAAACGCTTCAGGGATGCGTACGATTGCAGGTTGTGCGGAAATGGCGGCGACTTCCCAAGTGAATGCGGGAGTTTATCATCGACTGTCGTTTGCGCAGTTTGCTTACGCCTTCAAATATAATTATTCACTGCTCACCGCAACGACCAAGTCGGTCGGAAAAGCGTTCATCAGCCATGGACTGACGAGTCATGTGCCTCTTTACTCAGATTGGTTTATTCGGATGGAACTTTTTTATCCTCGATTGTCGGCGAGTGCTCTGCTGAGTTATCAGTTTTAATTTCTGCGAGATCAAAAAAACGAAGGGATTTCACAATCTCCGGAAGACTCCAAGTTTTCTGAATATTTCCAAAGTTTACGTCCTTGAGATCTGAGTTAAGCGCAACCACTCGAGTGTCTTCCTTTTTTTTAGTCGGAGAGAATTCAAGCATCACTTGTTTTAAAGACAGGGCAAGAATCAACTGATCCCCACCTAAAATACTCTGATCTACATTTTGCCCCTCCGGAGTGGCTAGGGTCTTACACTGAAAAGTGGATTCCTTCTCCGTCGATCTCGCACATAATTCACCAAAGATATTGGGTGAACTTCCAGGAAGCGCCGTCACATAAATGTTTTTGGGTCCGGCGATCACTTGGTTCGGCTGAAAATTTTGTTTTTCGGGAAGGATCTTAGTGATTCCCTTCGAGCTTAGTTCCACAACCGTCGCCTTCGCATTGACATCGCCCATTTTTAAATCACTCACTAAAAACAGAGACTCGCCTTGAACAGCTGCCTTTTCAAGATCCACTTGCCCGCTCAAATGGATAGGCGGCATCTCTTTCCAAAGAGGTTCGAACGTTTCTTGAAGAGAATTAAATTGATAAAGTTCTTCGAGCGCTAAACTTTCTGATAAGCCAACGCCCTTTTCTTTTGTATAAAGAAAAACGTTTCCGTTTTTTCCTTCGTAGAAGACATTCGGTCCAGAAATAAGTTTACTCGAAAACAAATGAGAATATTTGAACGAATCCAATTGAGCTTTTGGCGAGAAATACCAATTCCCAACATTATCCTGATAAAAGAGAGACTCCGCTAAATCAAAAAAATGCTTCTTCACATTTTTTGATAAAATCAGACTCGTCTTCTGATCAAATGAAAACCTTAAAGTATTTTCAGCATCTAAAAAAATAACCGATCCGTCTTTTCTAAAATCAGGCTTCGAATGATCAGAAATGGGAAGCGTTTCAAAAATTGAGCAATCAACTTGGCTTCCCTTCGCTTCGAACAAAAGACATTTTGAACTGCTTGAGTCGTTACTCGAACTCGCGCTATTTCCATTGGCCGGCTTCGGAGTTTCAGATGTTTTCGTCTCGACGGACGGATGATCCGAAACCTTCACGATCGCCGTTCCTTCGCTAAGCCCTGGCGCAATCCAACCAAGATAAAAAGCTTCCGGGGCTGTTTCTGTAGACTGGGTCAATGCGGTCGTGGGAGAGGCAGACGGTTTCGGTTCGTTAGTTTTCACTGATAATTTTTCTTGGACGGGGACTGCTTTAGCATTTTCAAGGATGAGGCTCTGAAGACTCCCCGGTTTCGCACCGTTAACATCCGCCACAACCGTTGAATTCCAATCCGTCTTTTTATCGGCGCCATTTCCGATGACCACGATTTGATTATCAGGCCCATTGCCAATTTTCTGCTCGATACAAGAATTTAAACCTAAGCAAATCAAAAGAATCGCAGCTGTTGATAGATCACGCATGATTGTCATCTTTTTTTTCATGTCCCATTTCTTTCTGCAGCGAAAAACACTGCACGCCAAAGTGATAGACCCGCTGACTTTTTGTATCTCTACTCGACTCCTTTGAATTGGCAGACAAGTCCTGCACATATCCAATGAGATCCCTTTGAAGCTCTTTAATCTTCTCCTTAAGCTTCGGAAATTCAGAAGCCGGGAACGTAAAGACTGCCGCACCATATTCTCTATCCGAAATATCGTCCTCTAGGGCTTCAATCGCAAGCTCTAACATCTGTCCATGAAAAGATCGGACAACATAAGATCGAACTTCATCAGGAAACTGAACCTGCGATGCTGAAGAATGCCAGCGGCCCTCGATTAAATTCAACCATCCAAAGTCTCGAAGCTCTTCAATCGTTTTTTCGATTAAATTTTCGGGCAATTTTTTTCTTAAAACCCTTTGGAGCAGTTTCACGTCCACTGTATTTAAATTGACGACCAATTCTTTGATCGCCACGACATACCAGTGACTCAATAATCGAACAGCTTCCGCCAAATCCAGTGACTTTAAAGATTTTGCACGTTTTTTTCGAAGGCGCTCAAAATAGAGATCTTTCTCTTCGAGAGAACTTGCTTGGGTGAAGCGAACGAGATTTTCAAAGTAATCAATTTCTTTAGACGAAAGCCCCATTCCATGGCCAAATTTAATACTCATTTCAGACGAAAGATTTCTTTTTCCATCAATCACATGTTTTAAATAAGAACTCGCGATAGAAGCTTTTTTTGCGAATGAGCGAAAAGAAAAATGCGAATCAGCATTTTTTTGTCCTAAGTAAAAATCTCGACAAAAAGTTCGGTAATCTAAATAGCTATAAATATCGAGTTCCAAGTCTTAAAATTACCTTTTTACCCAGATTTTTCATAGATTTTCATCACGAGACGGGCTTAAGAGAAACCTGGTGCCAGGCACGGTGCCAGGTGTGGTGCCTGGCACCAGATGGACGTCAATCGCGCTCTAAGTCCAAAAAATTCCTTAGAGCTCGCGGTTTATTCGTGATGATTCCTTCGACATTGAGTTCTAAATTTAGGGCCTGGCGCCATTCGTGGGCCTCGTCCAAGGTCCATATCCAAATGGGCGGGGTCTTCACCTTTTTCCAGCGTTTCGCCCAAGGTCGATTAAAAATTTGGCGCGGAACGTTCCACGTATCGGGCTTTAAAGTCTTCAGAGTTTTGGGAAGATTTTCGATATTCTTGGTCTCGACAAGAAAGCCGTGTCTTCCAAGCTTACGTTTGGAATCCATAATTCCAAGGATCTCCACGATCTCGACAGAAAACGACGTAAAAAGAATTTCACCTTTGGGGCGAATTTTGGTCATTTCTCGGAGAACCAATTCCACAAGCGCATCCGGCCGATCCGATTTTTTGAGTTCCAAATTAATTCGAGTGTTATGAAAGTTTGTGAGTAAATCATGAAGACTCGGAATTTTTTCTTTGCCTTTCACTCGTAATTTCTGAAGGTCTTTCCACGTCGTCGTCTCGACAGTTCCCGAAACTCCGCAAAGTCTTTTAAAATCGTCGTCATGAAAAACAACGACTTTGCCGTCACTCGTGATTCTCAAATCACATTCAAACCCGTCGGCGCCGGCTTTCATGGCTTCTTCAAAAGCGAGCATCGTATTTTCTGGAAACTCAGAAGAAAAACCACGATGCGCAATATTGAGCATCAGGACTCCGCCAGAATTTTCAAAATATCGTCTTCCATCTTGTGAAGTTTTGGCAGGTCGCAATTGGGACATTTAAAAAACAACGAAAAAGCTTTGGCTTCTTTGTTTAACGGAAAAACATATCCCGCCAAAGTGTTCACGCCTTTTAGGCTTCCACTTTTTACGCGAGCTCGTCCGGCGATCTCCTGCAGCCTCGCTCGATAGGTTCCATCTCGGCCGATCGTTGAGAGTGTGGATAAATATTCGGCCCAAAAATCGACCTTCGAAAGTTTTGCGAGAAAAAGCGTTAAGCCCGACGGTTGCATGGTGGAGGTGTGTGACAAACCCGAAGCATTTTCGAGCGTGATTTGAACGGGAGAAATATCGAAAGTTTTCAAACAATTTTGAAGAACTAATCTCGATTTTTCAAAATTGGTTGGGCGACCGAATTCTTGAGCGCCAGCAGCCAGAAGAATCATCTCAGCGCCAAAATTAGTCGAAAGCTTATTGATCGCAAGAAATTGCTGACTTATCGCGCGCGACAAAACGGAATCGATGCGTTGAAACGAAAATGGTTTCGTTTCAACGCGAAAGAGCGGGCTCTTCCACTCTCCCCCGAGCTCCCGCCAAATACGAAGCATCGTTTGCGAAAGTGAAGCGTAAGGATCCGGAAGCGAGCGACGGATTTGTTTTGCTTCCGACCCTTCGACCATCTTTCCCGAAACAACAACTTTTCCGTCGTCAGGTCGATAATCGGCGACCACTTCAGTTCCGCCTGAACGAGTGATTTTCACTTGATTGACTATTTTAAGGTTGAGCGAATCTTTGGGAAGAATCTGAATTCTCACTTCTCCGTTTTGAGGAACGACCCAAAGTGCAAACGAGTTAAAATCAAAAGGCATTGCCGTGAGATCGGCTGTAAAAGCACGTCCATGATCTCCATCAAATTCGTCGGAGAGAGGAAGAGTTTTGGTGCCCAGAAAACTGGCATCAAAAACAATGTTTCCGACAATACTATGGATTCCATGAACAACGAACAGTCTCTCGAGCGCTTCTTTTAAATCTTCGACCACAAAACTCGGATCTCCCGATCCTACGAGCACTAAGTCGCCGGTCAGAACTCCATTTTGAATAACACCGGTATGCCCAAAAATAGTTTCAAATTGAAATTGCGGCGTAAGAGTTCTCATGGCGCAGGCGGACGACACCATTTTTGAAACGGACGCAGGAGGATACGAGTTCAAGCCGTGCCATTCAAAAATTTCCTTTCCACTTAGGTCCCGCAGAGAAAAACCCGCTTGAGAATTGAGCGGCAAAAGAATTTTTTTAATTTTTTCTCCGGCTAAAAACGTTTCCACCCCTTTAGCCTCGAAAGAAAATAAAAATAAAATTAAAATACGACAAACTATTTTCATAAATGATACGTCCCCGCAATATTTCTCATCACGTCCGAAATTTCCCCGAGCGTACAACGATTTTCTACAGCACTCAAAATGCTTTCGCAAACTTCAGCTGAACTCCCTGACCGAAGCTTTTTTACTTCGCCTTCAATTTTTTTAAGTGATCCTTCGATGGCTTTTGATTTTCTATTGGCTTTAAATTTTTTCAGGCGACTGAGCTGATCTTTCACCACTTTGGGATTCATCTGATGAAGTTTGAGAGTCGTTTTCTCGTCTGAACTAAAACAGTTCACCCCCACGACCTTTTGCTCGCCGGAGTCGATCTTTTTTTGAGCTTCAAAAGCGGCTGATTGAATTTCTCTTTGCACATAGCCTGTCTCAATTGCTGAGAGCATGCCGCCCATTTCAGCCACACGATTCATGATCGCTCTCGTTTTCTCTTCCAAAGATTGGCCCAAGTCCTCTAAAAAAGAAGACCCCGAGATCGGATCCGCGACCGAGGCAATTCCCGTTTCTTCTGCCAAAATTTGTTGCGTTCGAAGAGCCAGAAGAGCGCTCTCTTCGGTCGGAAGTGCGAGAGCTTCATCGTAACTATTCGTGTGAAGACTCTGCGCGCCGCCAAGGGCTGCTGCGAGCGCCTGATAGGCAACACGAATCGAATTATTGATGGGTTGCTGAGCGGTGAGCGTACTTCCGGCTGTCTGCGCATGAAATTTAAGAGCAACAGATTCCTTTGGCGCATGAAATCTCTTCACCATTTCTTCAGCATAAATTTTTCGAGCGACTCTAAATTTTGCGATCTCTTCAAAGAAATTGTTGTGCACGTTAAAAAAGAAACTAAGCCGCGGCACAAAGTTCTCTAACCGAAGCCCTGATTTGAGCGCAGTCTCGACATACGCGAAAGCATTACTCAGCGTGAAAGCAATTTCTTGAGCGGCGGTCGATCCAGCCTCTCGTATATGATAGCCACTAATACTGATGGGATTCCAACGCGGTACTTCGGTATTTGAAAACCTAAAAACATCCGCAACGAGTTTCAACGAAAAGTCGGCAGGATAGATATAGGTTCCGCGAGCAATATACTCTTTAAGAATATCATTTTGAATCGTACCGCGAAGACTCTTTGGATTTATTTTTCGATCCTTGGCGACCGCGATATATAAACATAGCAAAATGGCAGCCGTAGAATTAATCGTCATGGACGTTGAAATTTGATCGAGAGGAAGTTTTGCGAGAAGCAATTTCATATCCTCGATATGAGAAATCGCGACCCCTACTCGTCCGACTTCTCCTTCGGCCATTTCATGATCCGAGTCGTAACCCATTTGAGTCGGCAAATCGAAGGCTGAGCTCAGTCCGGTCTGTCCATTTTTAAGAAGATAATGAAATCGCGCGTTTGTTTCTTTGGCACTTCCAAATCCAGAATATTGGCGCATCGTCCAAAATTTTTGGCGATACATTGATCGATACGGTCCTCGGGTGTAAGGAAATTCTCCGGGAAGTGGCGAAGAACCATAGACGGGTTTCAGTTCAATTCCCGAAGTCGTCGTTCGAGCGGACGCAATTTTTTGATTATCTACAACATTGTCTTGGTCAGCTCGCTTCTTCATATTAGACTTAGATTCTGTATGGCTGAGAGTATATCCGCAATTTTTTTTAAACGTATCTTTGGTTTCACTT
Organism: Bacteriovoracaceae bacterium; assembly: GCA_028287765.1. Classification (GTDB taxonomy): domain Bacteria; phylum Bdellovibrionota; class UBA2394; order UBA2394; family UBA2394; genus JAQBPA01. The sequence goes on along the minus strand of JAQBPA010000206.1, from coordinate 21,299 downwards.
TACTGATCGCAAGTTTTCTTTCCGTCTCTGCACGGGGCGAAGATTTACTTCAGGATCAACTCAAAGTTTACGACAGAGACGACATTCATAGCATTCATAAAAAGCTTCATACTAAAAAAGGCCGGCACGAATTGACTTTTGCTACCGGTGGGATTTTAAATCATGACGGTTTTGCACTTGTTGTCGGACAATACACCTACCATGCCTTTGAAAACTTAGGATTTGAAGCGGCAACCGGAGCTATCGGCTTTCAACTCAAAAACGGTGGAAGTAAAGTCTATCTTTATCAGGCCTCCCTTAACTTCTCTCCGCTCTACGGAAAGCTCAGTTTATTTACCTGGGCCGTGGTCAATTTTGATATTTATTTAGTGGGCGGAGCGGGTGTCGTTTCTTACAGCGGAGTCAATAATGCCTCCTCATTTGCAGGGAACGTGGGAATCGGTGAGCGATTCTTTATTAACGACTTTTTATCTACAAAGATCGAATTTCGAAATTATATGTGGAAGCAGCAACTTGCCGGAAATACGAAGAGCGAAATTTGGAATAATTTTGCTCTCACAGCAGGCATTTCTGTTCTTCTTCCGTTTCGACAAAAATACTAAGAAAGACGGGGGAGTCATTGCGAATCTTTACTGTTAGTTTTTTGAGCGTCGTTTTTGCAGGGACTGTTTTTGCAAGAGGCGGCGATTCGATCCGAGACCGCGCTCCGGTGACCGCACTCATTTACGATGCAAGAGACGGAAATGAAGGACCTCTTTTAAATGCTTATCTCGAGAACGAAATGGATTTCTTTTTGGATATTGAGCCGGCGCGCACAAACGTCGTTCGAGAACTTTATTTGCTTCGAGAAGCGGGACGACAGATTCATCGCGGAGACTTGGCAAACGCGGAGAACAGTATTCGCTCACTCAAAAGATTCGAAGATCAAAAAACTTATTTGATGGGAACATTGGAAGCCGCTCGCGCCCATTATCCACAGTCTCTTGAATATTTTAGACAACTTATCGATAAGCGAACGAGTATTTCTAAAAACTTAACGTCTCTCGCCTTTATGGGCGCAGCGCGAGTATTTCATGAAGTAGGAGATTTTAAACAGGCACTTTATCACTACACCCAAGTACGTCAGCTGGATCCGCTCTTTTTTGAATCTGTTTTTGAAAAATCTTGGTCGTTCTATATGCAAGGCGATATGAACGGCGCTCTCGGATCCACTCTCTCTTTTTTATCTCCCTATTTTGACGATGCTTTTTTTCCAGAAGCTTTTATTGTGAGAGCGGCTTCGTTTTTTCAGCTCTGTTATTTTGAGAGAGCTTCTTTAGCCGTCGAAAAATTGAAACGCGATTACGAACCTCTTCGCACTCAAATTCAACAACTCACCACTCGAGGCGTTGCCTCGTGGCTTCTTGATCAGCGAATGCTGAAATCCATTAATCCGAAACTTCTCGGATCGATGGTTTCGGATCGGGACTTTCGATCGACGCTGAGAGTTTATTTGCAGCTTAAGGACGAAGTTTCGAGACTTCGAGGCTCAGACGCACAACTCTCCAACTGGACTTTAAATTTTGTGAAACAAAAACTCATCCAACGCGCCACTGAAGTTTTGGCGCGTGACGACAAAACTTTGCGAGATGTTTTGGCTCAAGCCGACATTATTCAAATTGAAATTCTTCAGTCCGGTGCGAATCTTCTTTTAGGCCAGGCTCCCGAACACAGTATTCCTGTAAAGACGATCGACCTCGCCTCCGTTGATTTTGATGAGCTTGTGCAGTTCTGGCCGTTTAAGGGTGAGTATTGGATCGATGAGCTCGGCTCTTACTACTATGGTCTTAAGTCAAACTGCGACATTTGACACTTAGCGGCGTAAATAGCTCATATTTAGAAGCTTTTCATCATTATAACGAAAACACGCTATCAACAATTGACAGCTTCCGAGCTTAAATGAAGGATTTCAGTAGTAATCTAACCCGTGTTTTTCTCAGGCTTTTTCGGATTTCACATCTAAAGGCCTGTGTGAAATGCGGCTTAGAACGTTAAAAATGGAACGTTAAATCTTTAAGGAGAAAAAAAATGAAATACGCAATTGCAATCGCTCTCTTAGGAGTGACCTCGGTTTCCGCGGCCCCCTATTACGTTGGCGAAAATCTACAACCTAAAAATAATGTGACACTCGGATTCGGTGACACCATGACAAAAAAAGACGTGGCAGCAGCGAGAAACGATACGGGAAATATTGCTACTCTTGAATTGAAAGGTGCTTACAGTCCTGCAGAAAAAAGTGCATTGAGACTCAATCTTCCTTTCTATATGTCTTCAAAAAATGCTTCGCTCACGGGAACAAGCCGAAACGCTCTCGGAAATTTCGCCATTGGTGGAATTTGGAGTGATGCTCTTTCTTCTTCAAGTGCTGCAACATCATACGGATATTCTTTATCCACAGATGTTTTCCTTCCCACTTCAAGAAAAATTGAAGGTGAATCAGTGGCCCGAGCCAATCCGACCACCGACCTTTACAAATACACCAGCAAAGCTACAGCATTCACACCTACCGTCGGTGTCTATGCTCAACACGATGCATTTTCGGCCAAGACCAATATTGGCTTAGTTTATGCTTACTTCCCGAAGAGTGCACCTGCACGTCATACAGATGCCAATCACTTCAACCTCGCTTGGCAAACGGCTGGTAGCTGGCATATCATTCCAAATCTTCATGGAAATTTGGAATATAACACCATCTATTTAGACACAGCTTCTTCGAGCACTGGAACTGGCAAGAAATTTGCGCACGCTCTTACGCCTTCGCTTTCTGGAAACTACGAAAAAGCCGTTGCTTCTGCTTTTGCAACGATTCCTCTGGATTCTACGACCAGAAAAGTGACCAATGTCGCTTTTGGTTTGAACGCTGGTTATACTTTCTAAGAAACTTTTTTCCTAAAAAAGTTTGATCAAAAAAGGGCTCCGTATGGGGCCCTTTTTATTTTGTCTATTCGGTAGTTGAATTGACGGGACATTGTGTGGGGAGCTTTGAAAGAGATACGGCCCGAGTCGTTTATATTCCATTGAGAGAATTTAGGGCCTTCAACCGCTCGTTGGCATTTCGAGCTTCGTCCGACGGCCAGCGCTCGCTCTGGATCTCTTTCAAAGCTCCCCACACAATTCCCTCGGGTCTCATATTCAACTAGCGAATAGACAAAATAAAAAAACTTGAACCAATACAGAATTCTTTTTTTTTAAAAAAATTTCTTAGGACGATGAGCCTACGCCGAAATATATGGCGGTTGGGTGGGAGAATACGATTGCTGAGACGCTGCTTTCGGGGGACATCATGAAGCCTTCTGTTAGTTCTACTCCGATGTCCGCCGGCTTTAGTGTTTCGAAGAGTTCTTTTTGGAACTCTAATTCAGGGCATGCTGGGTAGCCGAAGGAATATCTTTTTCCGTGATATTTGGCTTGGAAGCGATCCATCATCGTCATGTCTGGAGAATCTGGAAATCCCCATTGAGAGCGAATGAGGGCGTGTAAATATTCTGCGGAGGCTTCTGCTGTTTCGAGTGCGAGAGCCATCACGGCGTGCGATTTTAGATATTGGCCTTCTTGTTTCCACTTTTCGGATATTTCTCGGACTGGGCCTTGGGCAGTTGTTACAAACATACAAATCGAATCTTCGGGTTGGCCTTCCGGATTTAAATAATCTGCTAGGCAGAGTTTGTCGGCGCTGGTTTGACGCTTAAATTTCCAGCGCACTTCTTGATCTCCGGCTACTCGAATTTCATTTCCGGCCGAGTATGCAGGAAAATATTGATAAACGCCTTGAGCCGACATCCATTTCTTCGACTCGTCTTTTACTTCTTCTAAGATATCCAAAATTTGAAGCGACTTTTGAAAATCGGGGTTCTTCTCGAACTCTTTTCTCTTTGCTTGATCATCCAAGGCTCTAATGAACTGGCCCTTAATTCCGAGATGACGTCCGAGAAGCATGAGTGGATTCACGTAACTCCAAACTTTTTCGATGGGAAGTTTAACCGTATGACGCTTCCAATCCGGCGGTGGCGGCGGATTTGTTTGAAAAGGTACAGACGGACTTCTCTCAAATATTTCAATTTGAGGTGTAGATTGTTTTTGAACGGACGGACCTAAAGCTTTTCGTCTGAGTGCTATTTTTTCTTTGAGTTGAATTATTTTTCCTGAATCGACCAGCTGTTTTGCTAAATCGAGCCCATCCATCGCATCTTTGGCATATTCAACGAGACCCGTTGTATAGGCTTGAGAAATTTTTCGATCCACAAAATTTCGCGTGAGCGCAGCTCCGCCCACAAGAACGGGAATATCGAGTCCGACGGCAGAAAAATCGCTCGCCGTCTCGACCATCTGCTGCGCACTTTTAACCAGAAGGCCTGAGAGTCCAATAATTCGAGGCTGATGCTTTTTAGCTTCTTCAATTAACGTCTGCGATAAAACTTTAATGCCCAGATTAATCACTTCAAAGCCGTTATTCGAAAGAATGATTTCGACTAAATTTTTTCCGATATCATGAACATCGCCCTTCACGGTTGCGAGAATCACTTTGCCTCGCATCGAGCCGGAAGTTTTTTCCATGAATTGTTGCAAATGATTCACGGCCGCTTTCATGGCCTCTGCGCTCTGAAGAACTTCGGCGACGATGAGCTTATTTGCGTTAAAGAGCCGGCCGACTTCATCCATTCCCGCCATGAGAGGCCCGTTAATAATTTCGAGAGGCTTTGAATTTTTGAGGGCTTCGGTGAGATCTTCGACAAGTCCGTCCTTCGAACCTTCAACAATATAGCGAGCGAGTCTCTCTTCGAGTGAAAGATTTTCTTTAGGTTCCCTCGTTTTCGTCTTCTTCACTCCAAAGTGAGCGTTAAAAGCAGCAATGGGATCGGCTCCACGGTTCCAAAGTAAATCATCGCAGAGTTTTACTTCGTCTTCGGGAATTTCTGCAAATCTCTCTAACTTCTCTGAATTCACGATCGCAAGATCAAGTCCCGATTTAGTGCAGTGATAAAGAAAAACAGAATTTAAAACTTCTCGTCCAGCAGCCGGCAGACCAAAGGAAACATTGGAAATCCCGAGTACTGTTTTGGTGAGCGGAAATTTCTCTTTCAGAAGTCTTACGCCTTCAATCGTCTCCACTCCACTTCCCGCGTACTGCGGATCTCCCGTACCGCACGGAAATACAAGTGCATCCCAATAAATATCTTCTGCTGGAATTCCATATTTTTCTGTCAGAAGCTTATAAGAGCGCTCGCCAATCTCGAGTTTTCGCGCACGCGTTACTCCCATTCCTTGCTGAGGATCGTCATCGATCGTTCCGACAATCAGGGCTGCTCCGTATTTTTTTGCGAGCGGGCAAACGCTTTCAAAGCGTTCCTCTCCGTCTTCGAGATTAATCGAATTAATAATCGCTTTTCCTTGCGAATAAGTGAGCGCAAGTTCAATCACTTTAGAATCTGTCGAATCGATCATGAGCGGCGCGGTGACTTTTTTTACGAGGATTTCGAGAAAGTTTTTCATATCCGAAAACTCGTCTCGATCGGGATTTGCCAAACAGACATCAATAATTTGAGCCGCGTTTTTTATTTGCCTGCGAGCAACTTCAGAAGCTTCTTCCCATTTCTCGTCGGTAATTAACTGTTTAAAAAGGCGGCTTCCGATGACATTCGTGCGCTCGCCTACAAGAACGGGGCGAATATCTTCGCTTACTTCCAAAAAATCGACTCCCGAAAGAAATGATTTGTGAAGTTGAGGAGGCACTCGCGGTTTTAGACGTTCGGCCAATTGTGAAAATTTTTCGATATGACTTGCTGTCGTTCCACAACATCCGCCAATTACATTGAGCCAATTCTTTTGCCCGAAGTTCTCGAGAACCCTTGCCATCATCTCGGGCGTTTCTAAATAGAGCCCGTCTTCATCGGGCAATCCAGCATTGGGAACGCAGGCTACCGGAAAAGCACTGAGGGCAGAGAGACTTCGGATATGATCCGTCATGAATTCGGGTCCGGTCGCACAGTTGAGTCCAATATAGAGAAGGTCACGATTTTGAAGAGAAATAGCCAGCGCTTCAACGGTTTGGCCAGCAAGCATCGTGCCCATGGGTTCGATTGTTCCAGAAACAGCAATCGGAAGTGGAGGTTCCGGATATTTTTTTTGGTGAACACGATCAATCGCGAGAAGCGAAGCTTTAATATTTCGAGTGTCCTGACAAGTTTCGATCAAAAAATAATCTGCACCACCATCATAAAGCGCCGACGCTTGAAATTCAAACTGATCGATAAGATCTTCAAAACTAATTCCGCCAGTGACTGAAAGTGCTTTCGTAGTCGGGCCAATCGATCCCGCAACAAAGCGAGGCTTTTGGGGAGTCGAAAATTTAGCTGCGGACTTACGTGCAAGTTCTGTCGCAACTTTGTTGATTTGATAAGCCTCTGAACCCAACGAAAATTCTTGTAGAACCATCGGCGTTCCACCAAAAGTATTCGTTTCAACGATATCGGCACCCGCGTTTAAATAAGCGTCGTGAATACTCTCAATGACATCCGGGCGCGTGATGACGAGATACTCATTGCAGCCTTCATAAATATCACCGCCAAAATCTTTAGCGGTTAAGTTCTTATTTTGAATCGCCGTTCCCATGGCGCCGTCCAGCACTAAAACTCGCTCTTTCAGCTGTTTTTTAAGTTCGACAATCCGGTCCGCTCTGTTTGTTAAACCCATTTACCCTCCAGCCTTACCTCAAGATTCGCCGAGATGCAGCTTTGTCTTTGATGATTTTTAGCATGAGAGCTCAGCCTCAGGACGCGTGACTTTACATAGCTATTTTGCAAAAATATCTCTCATGACTTCAAAATCTTTCGTGGAACCTTTTTCGACTAAAACTTATCAGAGGCGTCGCGCTGAACTTATTCGAAAGCTGTCTAAAATATCGAATGGCGACTTTACAGCTCTTTTTTGGAGCGGTTATGAAATTTCCAGAAATTCCACCAATACGTTTACCTTTCGCGCAAATTCCGACTTTCTCTATCTAACGGGATTTTCAGAGCCAGAAACGCTTATTTTGCTTCAACAAAAAAATGGAAAAATTAGAACGGCCATCGGTGTTCGGCCTCGGGATTTCTCAAATAATCGGGGAAGTGAAATCTGGGATGGAGAACGCGTGGGCGTGGAACGTGCTCCAAAAGCACTGGGCTTTGACGAAGCTTTTAATAGCCATGATGCTTTTGAGGTCGCAAAAAAATGGATTTTACAAACGCCCGCTACGTTTTGGAGCTTAGGTTTAACTCCCGATTGGGATCAAAAAATTATTGGAATTCATACCGACTCAACCGCTCAAATGAGAGGAATTGTTCAAGAAGAAAAGCTGATGGATCCGAGGCCGACGCTTCATGAAATGAGAAAAATCAAATCTCCCGAAGAAATAAAAGCCATGAAGCGAGCAGCCGATATTGCGGCCAAAGGACATATTCGCGCCATGAAAACAACGCATCCGGGCCATTATGAATATGAAGTTCAGGCAGAAGTGGAGCGAGAAATTAAAAAGCATGGCGCTCAATCCACCAGTTATAATTCGATTGTTGCCGCTGGGAATAACGCGTGTACTCTTCACTACAATACGAATCGCGCGGTTCTGAAAAAACACGATCTTATTTTGATCGATGCCGGTGCCGAATATTTTGGGTATGCATCCGACATTACAAGATGCTATCCCGTCTCGGGAACGTTCACGTCTGCACAGAAAGAAGTTTATTCTTGGGTTTTAAAAGCACAACTCACTGCCATTCAAACCGTGAGATCGGGTATTTCTTTTTATAAACCCCATGAAGAGGCTTTAAAAATTTTATGTACGGCTCTTTATAAAATGGGAATTTTTCCTAAAGCAAATCCCAAAAAGATTTTAAAAGAAGGACTTTATAAACCCTATTTTCCTCATGGGACGAGTCACTGGCTTGGGATGGATGTTCATGATAGCGGCATTTACCGAAAAAAAGATCAAAAAAAAGAGCCCGTTAAATTAGCGCCCGGAAATGTTCTCACCATTGAGCCCGGACTTTATTTCCGTGCCGATGATCGAAAGGTTCCTGCTCGCTTTCGAGGAATTGGCATTCGCATCGAAGATGATGTGCTCGTCACGAAATCAGGTCGTGAGGTCCTTTCAAAAAACTGTCCAAAACTCATTCAAGATATCGAAGCATTATGCGGCCCAAAACTTTGAAAATAAATTTAGACACTCTCCGCTCTGATCCACGGTTAGTTCAAGAATGGAAATCTTTGGAATGGAATTCAGCCTTAACCCTTCCGCCATTTTCTAAGTCTTTAAAACAAGTCGCCATCATAGGACATCCTGATGATGAAGGCGTTCGACTGAATAATGGCCGTGAGGGAGCAGCTGAAGGCCCGAGTCGTCTTCTTTATTATTTAGGTCGAATGGTTCATCGCACAAAAGAGACACCCCCGATTCTCATTATTTCTGACTCCATCTCCCGCCCAAGTTTAGAAAGTCGCCATATCGAAACCGAAAAACGAGTTCGCCATCTTCTAAAATTAAACTGTCGCGTTATTACGTTTGGTGGCGGACATGATTATGGCTTTCCTGATGCCTCCGCCTACTATCAAACTTGCAAAGGAAAAGTCCTCAACGTCGACGCTCATTTGGACGTTCGTCCCGTTTTAGAAGGACGGCTAACTTCTGGAACGACTTTTTTTAGATTCATTCAAAAATTTGGCGGTAGGTCTCTCATTGAGTGGGGCATTCAAGATCAGTGCAATGCTATTTCTCATAGAAATTTTGCTCGCAAATCTGGAGCCAAGATTCTCGATTCAAAATCGAAAATGCCCAAAATTTCCGGTCCAGTCGGGCTCTCGCTTTGTCTCGATGCGTTTAAAGGAATTCGAGGAGTCTCTGCACCGTGCTTTGTCGGACTCGACCCAGAACAAGGTGTAGAAGTTGTCGATGCTTATAAGAAAAAATCTCAATGGCTTGGTATTTACGAGTGCGCTCCGAAATACGATCCTATCAATGAAGATTCTGCTCGATTCGGAGCTCTTCTCGCCTATCGCTTCATTCATCAAAACTTATGAAAGCTGTTTATTTTCAAAAAACCGGATCTATTTCAAATCTGGAGTGGGGAGATTTTCCCAAACGCGAAAAAATAAAGCCGGGTGAGGTTCGACTCAAGTTTTTAGCTGGAAGTTTAAATCATTTGGATCTCTGGGTGTTAAAGGGACTTCCTCGAGTGAGGTATACGTTCCCTCATCTTTGTGGTGCTGATCTTTGCGGCGAAGTCATTGAATCAAAATCAAAAAAATTTAAATTAAAAGAAAAAGTTCTTCTCTATCCTGGCACAAGTCTCGGAAAAGATTCTTTAGGAAGACCTTGCCCCGAAAATCTTTGCGATGATTTTAAAATTCGTGGCGAAAATGCTCCGGGAGTTTTTGCAGAAGAGATTGTCGCTTCGGATCGCTATCTCATCAAAGCACCGAAACATCTCACATCCATCGAGGCCGCAAGCATTCCTCTCGTCTATCTCACGGCTTGGCAAATGATCGAGAAGGCAGAATTAAAGCCTGGAAAAATTTCGACAGTGCCCATTTTGGTGAACGGAGTTGGAAGTGGAGTTTCTCAAGCCCTTCTCAATATTCTGAATTCTTTCGGTGCCAAAAGAATTGCTTTCACTTCACGAAGCGAAGCGAAATTTGGCGACTGGAAAAAGACTCCAGGATTCACCGGCTTCACTCTCTCAGAGAACACCTACGATGATCTGAAATCTTGGGCAAAGCCTGACGGCATTTCTGTTGTTTTTGATCACGTCGGTGAGGCACTTTTTGAAACGAACATTCGACTTTTAAAACGCGGTGGAAAATTGGTGACCTGCGGCGCAACTTCCGGCCACAAAGGTAATCTCGATCTTCGGCACCTCTATTTTCGCCAACTTCAGCTTCTAGGATCTACGATGGGAAGTCTGAAACACTTTAAGGATGTAATCCGATGGATCGAAAAGAAAAAGATTCACCCAAAAATCTCGAAGACCTTTCCGCTTCAAAATATACAAGAAGCTTACCAATATTTAGAAAGCGGTTCTCAGACCGGGAAAATTGTCCTGACCCCGTAGCTGAAAAACTGAGTCTCTGACCGGTCACTCTCACCCTAACCGCTCACCGCACTTCTACGCACTTTTTTCATAGCCCCCTCTTATAAGCCGTCCCCAAGTCTTCCCTCGTTGGCATAAACCTTGAAGAGAATAAAGGCGTGGAAGCCTTCACAAATACGACTCAAAGTCGGACAGAACCGCAGAATGAATCCCATCCGGTTAAAGATTTTTTAGAAGCTTGTGGGCTCGACGTGAATCACTTTCCGGTTTTGAAACTTATTTTTGAATCCAATGAAAAGGAACTTCGAACAAATCGCATTTGTGTTCCCCTTCGCATACCCGGATCCAACGATCATGTTTACGAGTCCTTTTTTAGAATTCTTCGAGTACTTGAGGTTCCCCTTCCTTCAGGCAGCGGTCACAGAAAGTTTCTGGAAATCGAATGGATAATCGAGCCAGAGCCTTTTCTTGAAAAGGACCTTCATCCCGCCAATTCTTTTTTAGCTTCGGAGATGTCGTGCCCTTCTTGTCGAATTCACTTCGTTTCTGAACCTCAATTGATAAACGATTCGACAACTCAAATTTCTTGTCCACAATGTCTCCAACAATGGGTTTGTAATTTTCAATTGAATGGCCAAAACGGAAAGTTCACTCGCTTGTTACTCGATTTAATGCAAAAGGATCCGAACGAATTTGAACAACTTTTAAAAAACTGGACGGAACAACCCGTCACCGCAGGCGACTCATTCTATTATGGATTTTTTCCTTTTTCGTTTGAAAAACTCGAAGGTTCAAGTTCCCTCGAATGGCTTTTTGGCGGAAATCACGGATGGTCTTCACTTTCGAACGGCGGCTCTAGAACTTTTGAAAGTCTTGCTAGAGGTTTTTTAAATTCTATCTCATTATCCCATTTTAAAAATCATCGCCTCTCTTCAAACTCCGCAACTCTTGAGACAACAGATATTCAAATTAAAACTGATATTCAGCCCAAAGAAGAATCGGTTAGCGGAAATCATTTGAGTATCGTCAATTCCATTTCTAAGATTCCAAAGAGTTCTGCAAAAAAAGCGAGTGAAGGCGCTAGCGCCTATGTCAGTGACAATACAAAAAAGATTTCACATTCATTTTCATGGGAACCGACCGAATTTACCGGAGTGAATACCGTGACAGCCATATACGGTCGCCGTCGATTTCCTTTTGGAAAAACAGTGGCCGCTTCTCTCGGTTTAATTCTTTTTGTCGGACTTTTTATTTATAATTATTCAAGCCCTTCATCGGCAACTTCAGTTACCCAGGTGAGCTCGGTCATTATCAATCATCCCGTTCAAATTTTAGCGCCAGAACAAGCTCCGACTATTCCAGTCGAATCTCCCAGCGCTCTTCCAGCCATGGCCGAAGTAGCCGCAGAAGCAAAAGCAGAAACATTACCGATCGAAGTCGCTCATGAAAAAATTCAGAAAAAAACAGAAGCGAAAATTGAACCCAAGAGCAATCCGCTTATTGCCGCAAAAATTGAAACAAAAGACACGGTAAAAAAATTGAGAAAATCCTTACAAAAAGAAAATTCTGACAAAAGCGAATCAAAGGTTAAATCCCTAGCAAAGGCAGAAGAGAAAATTTCACCAGTAAATCCCAATGAATTAAAAGCTGAAAAGATTGATTCTGGATACCGTGAAGGAATGCTTCACTTAAAACTGCATCAAGGAAAAGAAGCGATTGTAGCCTTTCAAAATGTGATTGACCTCGATCCTAAAAATGCTGACTCCTATCGAGGTCTCGGGCTCGCCTACTTCTACGATCAACAATATGCTCCCGCCGTAAAATCTTTTGAAAAATATTTAGCGATGACTAGTGCCGGACCGCTTCGCCAATCTGTTGAGGAAATGCTGAAGCTTCTTCGCGAGAAAGCCACTGCCTCTTTAGAGCATTAGTCGCTAGAGCGCGATGCGAGATTTCATTCTTTATTTCTGTTGAGAGCTCCGCAAATGTTTCTGAATACCCGTCCGGGATAAAAATCGAGTCATAACCAAATCCATGACTTCCTCTCTCCGTGAGGGAAACTTTTCCGTTCACTTGACCACGAAAATGGTGAATTTTTTTATTTTGAGGATCATAAATCGCAAGAACACAAACAAAAGCAGAAGTTCGATCAGGGGAATTTGCAATTAGTCTCAGAATTTCTTTTCGCTGGACGGAAGCGTCCTTCGTATTGGCAAATCTGGCCGACAAAACCCCGGGGGCGTTTTTGAGAGCGGCCACTTCGAAGCCGGAATCATCGCCTAAACTAAGAAGCCCCGTTTCTGATCCAACATAAATAGCCTTTTGTGCGGCGTTTTCTTCGTAAGAAGTGACTCCTTCTTCTGGAAGTGACAATTTTGGAGATACATCTTTAAACGAGATAAGATGAAAAAATTCGCCAACAAGCTCGTTCATCTCTTTTATCTTGTTGGAATTTTCAGAAGCGATGACAAGCGTCGTTTTAAGAGCGGTCATAGATTCCAGTCGCGCAGAATCTTTCTTTGAAATTCAAATATTTGCGCGAATCCTACATTCGCAAGATCCAGCATCTTCGTAAATTCATCACGAGAAAAACTTCCCTTTTCTGCCGTTCCTTGAATTTCCACAAATTCCATTTTTTCGTTCATCACAAGATTGGCGTCTACTTCAGCCTTCACATCCTCTGGATAGTTGAGATCGAGAAGAATATCTCCGTTCACCCGTCCTAACGAAAGCGCACCAATAAGAAGCGTCGGGGGAACTTGCGGAATCGATTTTCGTTTAACAAGTTCATGAAGAGCGAGCCTGAGAGCAAGATAACTTCCCGTAATCGAAGCCACGCGCGTACCGCCATCTGCCTGAATGACGTCACAATCGATTTGAATCGTTCGAGGACCAATAGTCTTTAAATCCAGACTCGCGCGAATGCTACGGCCGATTAGCCGTTGAATCTCATGAGTCCGGCCCGTGGTTCTAATTTTATCTCTTTGAATTCGCTTATCAGAACTTCCCGGAAGCATTCCGTATTCAGCCGTGATCCAACCCGAAGATTGACCATTCATCCAGTTCGGAACTTTTTCCTCTATATTTACAGAGCAAAGAACATGCGTATTGCCCCACTGAATAAGAACACTTCCATCCGGATCCTTTTGGGGCGATCGGACAATTCTTAGTTCTCTCAAATCTTCTGGTTTTCTCCCGTCAATTCTTGCCATAGACGTTATTGGTAAAAGGAGGTTCGGTTTTAGTCACGAGCAATTTTTAATTAGTCCGCTTTCGTAGGAGTTTCAGATGTAATTGGTGCCTGGCACCACACCTGGCACCGTGCCTGGCACCAATTATGAAAGCGGACTACAAGAATTACGCGCGAAATATTCTCAGGTTCTCGAACCTAAATAAGCACCCAAAGCACACAGGAGAAGTGATCCAACAACGGAAGCTAAAACGTAAACAGTGCCCTTAGAAATCTCTCCGATCTTATAAGTCACAAGTGAGAAGGCAGAAAAAGTGGTGAAACCACCCACGATTCCTGCTGTTAAAAATATTCGAACGTTTTCTCTCGCAACAAACTTCTCCGCCAGAAATCCCACTAAAAAACTCCCGACTAAATTGACGAGAAGCGTGCCACGACCTGAGCCAAGAGACACCTGAACTAAATATCTTAGAACCGAGCCGATGCCTCCGCCGATAAATACTAAAAGTGCGTTCATGCAGGTTTTTTCCTGAAGTTCTCTGAAAGCGAGCAGATCACAAGAGCCGCCATATATAGGAGCGAAAGAGGAACACCTACCATCATCATCGTATAGGGATCAGCCGGTGTAACAATGGCCGATAAAATAAAAATTCCCGCAAGCGCGTAGCGCCAAGTTTTCCACAGTGTTTTGGCCGAAAGAAGTCCAATAAAATTGAGAAGAACAACAAAGACGGGAATTTCGAATAAAAATCCGAATGCAAATAAAAGACCCGAAGCAAATGAAAAATAATCGCTCATACTGAGCATCGGAGAAATGGGAGCCATTGCCTGTGAGGCAAAAAATTGAAAGGCAAAAGGAAAAATAAAAAAATAGCCAAGGAGAGAACCCGCCATAAACATAAAGGAGGCGATAAAAACAAAAGGAACGACCCATTTTTTTTCATTGCCGTGAAGGCCTGGACTAATAAACATCCAAAGCTGATAAAAAATCCAAGGAATCGCTAAAAAAAGTCCCCCCACGAATCCCACTTTTAAATAAACTAAAAAGGGTTCAGCAACTCCCGAATAAACAACGGGACATCGATCGTTAAAAGTGCGGCAAAGAGGTTGTAATAAAAAATTATAGAGTTGTTCTGAGAAATGATAGACCAAAGCAAAACCGACAAGAACACCGATTAAACTTCGAATGACTCTCATTCTAAATTCAACCAAATGATCGAGAAAACTCATTTCACTCATGAACTCTTGTCTCTTCGTCTTCGATCGTGACCTCTTTCTTTTCCTTCTCGTCTAAAAGAGAAGAAGTCAAATCGCTCACCTTAAAACTAACGGATTTTTTTACATCGTTAACCGATTCTTTAATACTCCGAAATGAATCGTCTTGATCGATGGTCTTCGTCAAATCGCGGCGAGCTTTTGAAAGTTCTCGGGCAATTTTTCCGAGCGTCTTCATAACGTCAGGAAGTTGCTTCGGGCCGATCAGAACTAATACAATTAATGCGAGCAGAAAAAACTCGCTGAGACTCATTCCAAACATTCGTGTTTCCTATCCACTGGAACTTACTGGTCAACTTGATAAAGATCTATACTATCCACGGGTTTTTCAATTTCTTTGGTAGGCGCAGTTCCTTTTAAAAATGCCTCGAAGACGGCGTCTTTTGTTTTGGTTGATGCAAGACCGCCGGTTTTTGGATCAATTCGCGCAAAATCAATATTTTCCGGAACTGTAAAATCTGTCTTCGGATAAGGTGCTGTAGCCTTACTCATATATTCAAGCCAAATGGGAACCGCAGCACGATGCCCCGTTTCATTTTTGCCGAGCACGCGCTCATCATCAAATCCCACCCAAACGGCCGTCACCATTTGCGGCGTAAATCCAATAAACCATGCGTCTCGGTTCTCTTCAGTAGTTCCCGTTTTTCCAGCAGCCGGGCGATCGAGGGCGCGAGCATTCATTCCAGTGCCGTATAAAATATTTTCTTTTAAAAGATTCGCCATCAAAAAACTCGCCTCACTACTTAGTGACTGGCCAGGTTTCAGAGGAGACGTGACGACCTGCCTTTTAATTTTTGCTTTGCTGTCGGCCTCTTGAAGAAACGAAGCTGAATCATCTTTTTCGTCGTCTTTAGGTGGAATTTTTGCCAACTCTACCGAAGCAATTTCTTTTTTCAGATCTCCGACTGCGGAACGAATGGAGTCGATGGTCGATGCACTAAAATCTTCATTTACGTTTTCTTCCACCACGTTTCCGTTTCGATCGACGATTTTCTTGATCATGACCAGCTTTCGTTTGTAGCCGCCGTTGGCCATAATGATATAGGGCTGAATAATTTCCGGCATCGGAAGAGCTGAAGAACCTAGAGCTAAGGTAAAATCTCTTTGAAGCGGACTTTCAATTCCCAAACGTCTTGCATATTCGATGACGGTATCAATGCCGACTTCATTCAAAAGCTTAATCGTCGTGATATTACGTGACTCAAGTAAACTCGTGCGAAGCGTGATATCGCCCTTAAATTTTTCATCAAAATTGTGAGGTCGCCATTTTTCTTGATCAGCAGCATTTTCAAATGTGATCGGAGAATCCTGAAGTCGACTTGCTGGTGTTAAGCCCATATCGATTGCCGCTGCATAAACAATGGGTTTAAAAGCAGAGCCGGGTTGCCGTTTAGCCTGCATCGCGCGATTAAATTGAGAGCGATTAAAATCATTTCCGCCCACCATCGAAAGAACATATCCCGTATGAGGATCCACACTTAAAAGTGCCCCTTCAACTTCAGTCGCTTGTTCGAGAAGACCTTCTATAGGTTTTTCGGGATCTGCGTTTAATTTTTTAACACTCATTGAAATGACGTCACCCACTTTTAGAACATCCGAAACTTTTTTGACCGGCTGCACAACGGCTTCGTCGTCATCTTCTTTAATTCTTGAATGTGCCCACTTCAAATCCGCATATGCAATCTGCGCAAAAAGATTAGGAGTGTATTCCACAAGCGCTTCCTGTTTTTCGTCGTCCACTTTTTGGACAAGACCTTCAAGCCAATCACCGACTTCTAAACCTTTTGGCCTCTTCATCAAAATTTTGCCGGCCTCTTTGGCTTCTGTGGCGGCGACTTCAAGTTCTTTATTGGCGACCACGTTTTCGTCTTCAAATTCTTCAAATTCGCGACCCTTAAAATATTCTTTCATTTCATTCGCCGTTAAATGTTTGATCGAACCGCGATAGCCTTGACGTTTTTCGAGCTCGCTCAATCCTTTTCGAACTGCGTTTTGAGCATAGCGATTCATATCTACATCAAGCGTTGTATAAACTTGATAGCCGCCATCTAAAATGGCCGCGGCACCATATTTATTCATGAGGTACTGACGAATGGCTTCGGTAAAATAAGGAGCGATGCCTTTATAGACTTCGACCGGAGGCTCCACGTAGACGACTTGCTTTCCCGCGATATCATGTTCGGTTTGGTTAATAAACCCCTGCTTGAGCATTTGATGAAGCACATAGAGTTGACGGCGTTTCACGCGATCGGGATTTTTGGAAGGCGAATAGCGCGAGGGCGCCTGAGGAAGGCCGCCAAGAATCGCGGCTTCGGCAATCGTAATTTCATTTAATTCTTTTCCAAAATAAACACGCGCTGCCGCTTTCACTCCGTAAGCACCATTGCCTAAATAAATATGATTCAAATACAGATACAGAATTTCATCTTTCGTCAGATTTTTTTCGATTTGCCAGGCTAAAATAATTTCTCGTATTTTTCGAGAAAATGTCTTTTCGGGAGTCAGGAGTAAACCTCGAACGACTTGTTGAGTGATCGTACTAGCACCTTGTTTGTATCCGCCCTGCGTTAAATTCACGTAAGTGGCACGCATCATTCCAAGAAAGTTGACGCCTTTATGAGTATAAAAATGAGAATCTTCTGCAGCAATAAAAGCATGCTTAATGAGATCTGGAAATTCCTTCACGACGAATCGCTTCTTATTATAGAACTCGCCGATGACTTCGCCGTGAGATGAAAAAACTTCGGTCACTTCTTGAGGTTCATAGGTCTTCAGGGTGTCGAGAGACGGGAGTCCCTTATTGAGAACAATCATGACCAAAAAGGCGACCGACAGAAAGCCTGCCAAAATGAACGCCGAAAAAATCGACGCAATGCGAATGAGGCGACGCCATGTTCTTTTTCGCAGTGCGCGCTTATCTTCGGGAGTAGGTTCTGGTTTTTTAGTTGCCTGTATTTCCATCTATGACACCATTTTAAAGCCTATTTGGCCTTGATCAATCTTTTCTAAAGACACTGTAAATTGTACAATGAATTATGGCAAAGCTCCATCATCCACATGCAGGTTTGCTTGTCGTCCGTAAAGACAAGCAAACGATGGTATCGCTTACCAAAGATATCACAACGATAGGCCGAAAACAGGCTGATATTATCTTAGAAGATTCCAAAATCTCTTCCACCCATGCAGAAATTCGACGTGAAGGTCCTAAATTTTTTCTTAAAGATCTGAAATCGACGAATGGAACGTTTTTAAACCGAAAACCGGTTACTAAATGTGAACTTTCAGACCAAGACGTTATTGAAGTCGGAAGCTGCACACTTTGTTTTTACGAAGACAGCCGTGAGTTCAACGGTGCATCGCCTGAGATCTCGATGCGCCAAAAGGTTGAAAAAGAGACTACGAAAACAAAAGAAATCATTACCAACAGTAAAACGCTCCAACAATTGCCGGTAAAGATTCATATTTTGAAAGGTCCAGATCAAGGAAAAAAGTTTACCTTTCGAAAATCTCATATTTTAATTGGACGAAAAGATGCGGATGTTATGCTCCTGGATGTCGACATTTCACGAGCTCATGCCATGATTGAAGTGTTTGGAGGGTCTTCTATTTTTTTAAGAGACCTAGAATCGACTAACGGTACTTTTTTAAACGGTCGCAAAATTCAGTGCGAAAAGATTCATACTGGAGATGAGATTGGAATGGGAAATACAAAACTGAACGTGACCGTCGAACAAGTCTCTTAATCTTGTTCATGTTTAAAGGAATGGATGAATGCCAATTAAAGCGTTTTTAACTGTAACCGAAGGTGCTAGCAAAGGATCCGCTAGGGATTTCGCCCAAGGGTCGATTACGATCGGTCGGGGCAAAGTCGATTTAATTCTTTTTGATAAAAAAGTTTCTAACCAGCACTGCGTTCTATCAATCGTAGGAGAAGAGTGTTGGCTAGAAGATCTCAAATCCACAAACGGGACATTCGTGAGTGGAAAGCGCGTTGACGGAAAGGTTCAACTCCACAATCTGGATGAAATCATCATAGGTCTCTCAAAAATTTCGGTCGCACTCGTCGAACAAATGGCAGAATTTAAGAAAGCGAATATAAAACAACAAGCGCCTGAACCCGCTCCTGAAAACTCTCAAGTGGCTACTCGGCAAACGAAATCGACCACAGGCGATGGTACGGGAATGGAATATCGCGAAACGGGCGTGAGACGAATCGACGATTTGATCCAAGACGAAATGGCGACTTTTTCACAATGGGACCATCCCCAAATGGCGGACGAAGAAAACGAATCAATCGTTGTACCCAAAATAAAAATTCAAATCTCAAAAAAAGCGGGCCCGGAAGGAATGGCGAATTTTATATGTACAAAGCCAGTTTCCACTATTGGCCGAAAAAACGTCGATATAAAGTTAAGTGATCTCGACTGCTCGCGTCTTCATGCACAAATTGAAATCGTGGGAGGAACCCGAGCGTTCATCAAAGATCTTGCAAGTACCAATGGAACCTTCGTGAATGGAAAGAGAATTACCACTCAAGAAATGGAGAGTGGTGATAAGATTCAGATAGGCCAAACGATTTACGAAGTGACCATTGAAAGTGAATCCTCTTGACGATAACACTTATTATTTTAACGGGAGATCGAACGGGAGAAAAATTAACTCTCGATGAGAAAAAGACGTATATTTTAGGCCGAGATAATACGACCGATATTCCTCTTCCCGAAAAAAAAATCTCGCGACGACATGCAAGCTTAACGATTCAAAATGGAGTTCTTAAAGTCGAAGACCTTCGTTCGTTAAACGGAACTTTTGTAAATGGCTCTCTGATTAACGAACAAACTACTCTCAATGATCGCGATCGCTTTCAAATAGGATCTTATCTATTTGAAGTTTCTTTGAGTGTAGGAAAACAAAAAAAATCGGAGCCGTCGATTCCATCGTTTGATGATGATTCTCTGCTACGCCATACCGATCCTTCGATAGGAATGGAGATCGAGCATGATTTTGTGGAGACGAATACCTCGGGAGCTTCCATTTCTGGAAGGCTGAGTGAAGTCTCTTTGGCTGATCTTTTGCAGATGCTCGCTTCCACTAAAAAATCGGGACGACTTGTGATCGCTGCGAATAAAAAGGATTTGCTTCCCATGCCACCCGCCGGCACCCCCTCTCTTTATATAAAGGAGGGCGATCTTATCGGGGCGGAACTTCACGATTTAAAAAATGAAGCTGCCTTTTTTCAAATTCTACGCTGGCAAAACGGATTTTTTTCGCTCTTTCCGCAAGTGCAATTTGAATGGAAAGATCCCATTCAAATGCCTCTCGAAGCACTTCTTCTTGAAGGCTATCGACTCCTTGATGAAGAGAAAACGGCGTCCGTCGAATTTACCCCTGAAACCCTTTTTGAAGTTCGACTCGATGAACCCCTTTCTCAGTTAGAACCAGACGAATTAAGAATTTTTCAGCTCACCTGGAAAAAGAAAAAAATGTCACTCATCTTGGACTCGAGCCATTTGGATCAAAAGTCGACCAATGCCACTCTTCGCAAACTCCTGCGCTCGGGTTACGTCAAAAAACTCTAATATGAAAGGAATCGTTTTAGGCCTTTTCATTCTCGCAGCTATCGCTGCCACTTCTTACGGAGTCTACCAATGGAGAATCGAAACAAAAGAGCGGAACACCTCAAAAGAAGAAGAGAGCCAAGCCGGCGAAATGGAGAAGGCTGCAGACAATCTCGAATGTCCGAATAAAAAAGAAACCGTTCAACTCATCGATAGCGAAAAATGCATTTGGGAATGTTCAAGCTTTTACGTTGCGCCCACCGAAACCCGATGCACAGCCTGTAAAGGAATCGTCGTCCCTCAACACTGTGTAATGTGCCCGCCGCTCTGCGAGCCTTCTGTTTCTGTTATTATGGAACTGGGAAGGCGTAAGTTTAAAAAACGAAACTAGATTAGCGAAGTTCTGTTCCCGCGCGCAGCCGCTGAATATTTTCTTTGTGCCGATAAATCACAATCCCCATCATCAAAGCAAAAATAAACGTCAGAGCTAAATTCCGCGTGAAAAAAAACATTAAAAAAGGAATAGCCGAAGACGAAACGATCGCACCAAGGGATGAGATCCGCGAGAGGCGCGCTACAAAAAGCCAACAGAGAAGTCCACCCAAAGCAGTCCCCGGAGAAATCGGCATAAGCACGCCGAACGCGGTCGCGACCCCTTTTCCGCCTTTAAAATTTAAATAAATAGGAAAGCAGTGCCCAAGAAAAGCCGCAAAACCAACCCAAGCATGCAAAACAATTTCACCCGGTAACAAAATCATTGCAAGAATAACGCAAAGAAATCCCTTCAAAATATCACAAAGCAAAGTAGCCGCCCCAAGCTTCCGCCCAAGCACTCGATTCACATTGGTAGCCCCAATATTTCCAGACCCCATCGAGCGAACATCCACATCAGCAAATAAACGCCCAAGCAAAAGCCCAAACGGAACCGCACCAATCACATACGAAAAAATAAAAAGCGTATAAAACGTCACGACCGCTCAAATATTACAAAACACGGGATGGGAGTCCAGCGGAAGGAATTACAGAAGAGGTCAGGGTCCGGTCAGTAGTCGAATCTCCGCCTATGGAAAAGGATGTCAAGAGGGTAAGTTTGTCCCTGCGGGCGGTTATTGATGCACTGCCATCCGGTCGATCTTTCAATTCAAGCATAAGAGGTCTTTGAATTTTATTTTTCAT
>JAQBPA010000194.1 GCA_028287765.1 Bacteriovoracaceae bacterium | reverse complement strand
TTGCTGACGGCGGAACGATTTTTCTGGATGAAATTGGAGAGCTCACGCTAGAGCTGCAACCCAAGCTTCTTCGCGTGCTCGAATCTCGCACCATCAAGCGAGTCGGTGGAGATCGTCCAATCAATGTGGATGTGAGAGTTATCGCTGCGACGAATCGAAACCTGGAAGCTGAAGTCAAAAAAGGAAATTTTAGAGAGGATCTTTTTTATCGTCTCAATGTAGCGCCCATTTTTCTGCCACCTCTTCGAAAAAGAAAAGATGATATTCAAATGTTGATCGAACATTTTATCGAAGAACATAATAAAGCCACTCCTCAGCGGGAAATCGACGGCATTCAACCGCAGGCGCTCGAAATTTTAAACAGCTATGATTGGCCCGGGAATGTTAGAGAGCTCAAAAATTCGATGAGTCGAATTATTTCGTTTATGGAAGGTCTCAAGATTACGCCAGAAGACGTACCCGAGCGAATTCGTCTGCCCATGGCAAAAGCCGAGCTCGATATTCGCGAAGACTTAGGTTTTAAGGACGCGAAAGAACAATGGGTGGCTTCGTTTGAAAAACAATATCTGCTCGAAATTTTGAAGAAAAATGATTTCAATATTTCTGCAGCTGCAAAAGAAGCCGGGATCGATCGAAAAAGTGTTCAGCGTTTGGTTCGAAAATATAATTTGAATATGAGTGGGCAGATCGAAGGCTTAGACGACGACTAAATTTAATACCTAAGTTTAGGAATTCCCTTCCTTAACAATATTTCGATTCCATCCGGGAATTTCGACAACTATGTCTTTTGTCCCGTTGGGACAAGCCTGGCACGAAAGTCTCGACTCTGTTGAATTGCCGGGAGCGGAGTCGAGCATATCGTATTCAAAATCTTCTGCCTCATTGCAGGTTTCTCCACCTGTTTTGATATACACATGACAAGTCGAGCACGCACAAACTCCGCCGCAAGCGTGATCAATCTCAATTCCGTTGTGTAGCGCAATATCCAGAATGCTTCCTGGAAGGCCAGTATCGCCCAAAGGAAGTTTTTCCGGATCTACCTCAACCTCGACATTCATAGGCATGAAACGAACCTTAAACTTTTGCTTAGGTTTTTCTATTTGGGGATTTTTTATATAGGGATTGGTGCCGCCCATGGTTGTGTTATAAAAGATTACAAATGGAAGAAGAAGTCAAATCGGGGATTGAAAGGTTTAAGGCAGAGTGCGAAAAGCGCCTCCCAACAATTAAACTGGTGATTCCCATCCGACCTACGGGGGGGGCTTTTCTGGTATCGTTTACCCATAACGGAGTACGAACCTCCGGAACCATACACGAGGACGATTTCGCCGATTGGGGCGAAGGAACGAATATCGATGCCATGGTATCCGTCGTCAAAGACTCTGTTAATAAGTTGATGAACAGCGAAAGTTAAAATCCCGCTATAGCAACATTAAATTATTTTTCTGCGCGAACTTTGGCTTTTTTAATGGTGATCGTTTCTTTAGGAACGTCATCGTACATTCCCACGGTTCCCGTCGTAACTTTAGCCATCTTTTTCACAATATCGCCGCCTTCGACAACTTTTCCAAATACCGCATAACCCGCACTGCCGCCACTCGCGTCGAGTCGTTTATTATCGACAAGATTTATAAAAAATTGGGCCGTAGCAGAATTGGGATCGTTGGTTCTCGCCATGGCCACCGTGAGCGGAGCATTACTGAGTCCGTTAGTTCCCTCGTTAACGACAGGTGCCCGAACTGGTTTTTGATTCATTTTGGCATCAAATCCTCCGCCCTGAATCATGAATCCATCAATGATTCGATGAAAAATCGTTCCATCATAAAATCCATCGTTCACGTATTGTAAAAAATTCGCGACCGACTTTGGCGCTTTCTTTCCATCAAGTTCAAGAACAATCGTTCCCATGGATGTTTCTAATTCAACCATCACCGTCTCCTTCATATTTTCCGTTTTATTTTCAGGCGCGGGCGTGCTCACCTTTTTGGTACAGCCACCCACTAAAATGCTACTGCATAGACCCAGAGCTAAAAGAATTCTTTTCATCAGAAGATAAGATCTAGAAATCGGCAAAGTGACAAGCGTCGAATTTATTCTCTTACCCGTTGAGGCATTTGCGAGTTTGATAGAAAACTGGGAAGCACCTTCGCCTCGGAAGTCACCCCTGTCGCACTTTGCTCCCCATAGTCTTAAAATACTCCAAACATATCAACCACCTCCCCTAACCGGAAGTTGGCACGTTTATTGCAAAAATAATGAAACAAGGTGGCTCTATGAAACAATTTATATTTTATCAAATCATTATCGGATCCCTTTCGTCGCTGTTTTTTCTTGCAGGAAATTCGGCGTCTTTTGCTGGAGACAAAACGGAAACGACTCCGAGTAAAGAAAGATCAACCAGTACGAAACAGTATCTGCCTATTCCCGGCGAATTTAAATACTTTGAAAAGGATAATTTAAAGATAGATCCTACTTCTGACTTTAGAGACGAAATAAACTTCCTTCCAGCCGACTTTATATTTGCTGATACGGAAAAGAAGAAAATAATCGCTCCAACAATCGTAAGTGCCAAGGGAAAAGAATTTATTTATCTCAGGAATGATGTCGCTAATACCAAGCCCTCTATGCAAGATCGGCTCATCGAAATTGAATCGCAGACTCTCGATCCAACATTGCTTCAAATTTACCGAATGGAAGTGAGCAAATTTCTTCAACGCCTTGAAGAGATTAAGCTTGAAGAAAAACAATTTAACTCTAGCTTCAAGTCGGATCCAGCTACAAAAAATTTGTCATATAAAGCATTCGAAGAAAAAAAGACTGCTCATGAAAAGGAAACAATAGCTAAACTGAAAGCAGCAAGTGACAAAATAGCTTACTCGATCGATAAAAACGGTGATCTTGTTTGGCACGGAAATTGTCTGATCCCCTCCTATCAACAAATCGTAGACAAAAAAGACGCTGATTTCATAGCCACGGCAGTGACCAAAGAAGATTCTAAGCATGTCGAACTCTCCTATGATTTTGTTGATCATATCAAAAAATCTAAGTCATCGGAGGCTTTAAAAAACATTATTCTTACCGATCAAACACCCCCGAAAACAAATATATGGGATTTTGAAAATCACAAGATCGTTGGAGAAAATTCGAAAGAGAACTTAAGTTACCGCGAACTCGCACAGGATCTATTTGCAAGAATGCGAAACAATTATTTAGAAGACATCAAAAAACTTCAAATAATAGAGGAAGGTACTCCTGGAACATGGATTACGAATAGTTGGGATTTCACT
>JAQBPA010000189.1 GCA_028287765.1 Bacteriovoracaceae bacterium | reverse complement strand
GAGACAAATGTGTATACAGCGTTAAGTGGACAAGTCGCAGTAGCTAAACAGATCGATCTGGTTGCGAACAATATTGCCAACGTGAATACCACGGGCTTTAAAGCTGAACGTCCTCTTTTTGAAAAGGCGCTCGCCAAAGAAAATGCTCTCCTTTCAAGTTCTCTTAAAAAAGATGTCACGAATCCGAATCCGTTTGCGACTCAAGACTTCGCTGCTATTAAAGGATCGTATGCAGATCTTAGTCAGGGACCGACTCAATCGACGGGTAATCCACTTGATGCTGCGATTGAAGGTAAGGGATTTTTTGTAATTCAAACACCCGATGGCGAACGTTATACTCGGGCTGGAAATTTTAAATTAGATGCAACTCACCGCATCGTCACTCAAGACAACCTTCCTGTTCAGGGATCAGGTGGCGACATTATTCTTCAACCCGGAGCAATTGTTACTGTTACCGAAGACGGCACGGTGAATGTTGACGGAAAACCAAATGGTAAATTCAGAATTGTCGATTTAGATCCTAAAAATATTCAACGAGAAACGGGTCAAAGATTTAGTTCTTCTGCGGGTGCCACAGAAGTTACCGCGCCAAGAGTTGTTGGCGGGGCGCTTGAAGGCAGCAATGTGAATGCCGTGAAGGAACTTGCCGATATGATTTTGTCTTCGAGGCTTTATGAAGGAATAAAAAATAGCCAGGACTCTGAGTCGCATTTGGACTCACTGCGAAATGAAAAATTGGGATCGTCACAAGGATAGGGGAAAAGAATTATGATCAAATCACTTTATACCGCAGCAACAGGCATGGATGCCCAACAAACAAGAATCGCAGTCATCTCAAATAATATTGCGAACCTTAATACGACAGGTTTCAAATCTTCACGCGCTGAATTTCAAGATTTAATTTATGAAACTCGATCAGCGCCTGGTGGCGAAACGGCAACCGGCATCAATGCTCCTGGGGGTCTTCAAATCGGAAGTGGAGTTCGCGTTGTTTCTACACCTAATCAAGTGAGCCAAGGAACACTTCAGCAAACGGGTAACCCTCTTGATCTCGCTATCGAAGGAAGAGGTTTTCTTTCAGTTCAGTTGCCTAATGGAGAAACAGCTTACACACGAGCCGGAGCACTTTCTGTAGATGCGACTGGAAAAGTGGTAACACAAAATGGTTTTCCTATCGTTCCCAATATCACGACGAATAAAGACGGCGTGAATCGAACGATCGGCGTTGACGGAACGATATCAGCAACGGTTCCCCCAGCATCAGTTCCCACTGTTGAAGGACAAATTGGTCTATTTACATTTCCTAACGAAGCGGGACTTAGCTCGATCGGCCGAAATTTATATCAAGAAAGTATTGCATCGGGAACGGCGACTCAAGGTGTCGCCGGAACTGCCGGCGTTGGGACCATTCAACAAGGATTTATAGAAGGCTCAAACGTTAATATTGCGAATGAACTCGTCACGATGATTTTAGCTCAACGTGCTTACGAACTTAATTCAAAGGTCATTCAAACTTCGGATCAGATGTTGCAGTCGACTTCTCAAATTAGATAGGACGTAAATGAATAGATGTCTTAAAATTTTAATGCTTGTTCTTCTGATCCTTCCGATTTGGTTGACGATTGTTGCTTTGGCGGGAACGGATTCGAGTCTTGAAGTTTGGAAGGAAAGAATGAATTCGAAGCTCCTCGAAAATACCGAGCGTCGAATTCAGATTTCTGATTTGATCGGGAAAGGTGCTGACTTTGGAACTCAGGCCAAAGATGCTCCTTTTGATTTAGATCTCTCGGGAGTTCGTGATCAAGGCGTTTCTGAAATCGCTGTTAAGTTTTTTGACAAAACAGGTCGACTTACAAAATTAGTGAGAGTGAGTGCTAAACTTTTTATTCAAGAGCAAGTTGCTGTCGCGAGAAGAGCCCTTAATTCTGGCGATATGATTCAAAAAGACGATTTTAAAATGGATTGGCGAGATGTGAGTACGTTTCGAGGATCTCCTATTCGTTCTACAGATTTAGCAGGAAGAACCGTTCGCTCGAGCATTCAAGAAAACGAAGTGATTTACGACGGTCGAATTCAAAAGAATCAACTCATTAGCCGAGGCGATCGAGTAAAAATTTCTATTATAAGTAAAGGTCTCACCGTTTCAGGATTTGGAATTGCTGAAGATTCTGGCTCGAAAGGCCAAACCGTTAAGGTTCTGAATGGTGACTCACGAAAAGAAATTGTTG
Source organism: Bacteriovoracaceae bacterium (assembly GCA_028287765.1). Taxonomy (GTDB): domain Bacteria; phylum Bdellovibrionota; class UBA2394; order UBA2394; family UBA2394; genus JAQBPA01. The sequence goes on along the minus strand of JAQBPA010000189.1, from coordinate 10,956 downwards.
GAATTGTCACCGATGTTCGAGCGATTGAGGTGCGATTGTGAAAAAATCGGCAAATAAATTTTTAATGATCGCTCTTTTTGCTTTCGGATTTTCCGCGTGTTCGTTTTATAAGCCGCACAAAGACACGTTTAATGAAGCCCAATTAAAACAACAAGAAGAGCGAGTGAAGGCTGGACAAAGTCCCAATGCAGAAGTTTCAAATGAAATGTCGGCTGATCCCATTCAGGCGAGCCTTTGGGCAAAGTCGGTTGGAAGCCCTGTTATTTTTAGAAATCAAAAAGCTCAAAAAGTAGGCGATCTACTTACGATTGTTGTGAATGAAGATGCCACTGCTACGACGGCTGCGAATACCGATACAAAAAAGCAATCGACCGTGGATATTACGGCTGGTCTCACTGCCGGTCAGGGAACAAGTAGCCAACTTGGAGTGATGGAGATGAAGGGTGCTCATCAAAATGATTTTAAAGGACAAGGAACCACAGATCGCTCCGGAAAATTTACAACCACCGTTCAAGCAGTAGTCGAAAATGTTCTGCCGAACGGAACTCTTTTTGTTCGCGGACATAAAGCGATCACGATCAATAAAGAAGACCAAGAAATTGAAATTTCTGGTTTCGTTCGACCAGACGATATTCGCATCAACAATACCGTCATCTCAACGGTCATGGCGGATGCACAAATTAGATACATTGGAGAAGGACAACTTTCAGACAAACAAGGCGGAGGATGGGGAGCGAAGTTGCTCGACCTGTTCTGGCCGTTCTAAACGAGATTAAATATGAGTTCACGGATGAACAAAATCTTTTTTTCACTCACGATCGCAGCAATCTTTTGCGCGTTCGACGCTTTCGCGCTGGTTCGAGTGAAAGATATCAGTTCACTTAAGGGCGTCCGACAAAATCAACTTTTGGGTTATGGTCTTGTGGTGGGTCTTCAAGGAACGGGAGACGGAACGAGCAGCCAATTCACCATGCAATCTCTTGCCACCATGCTCAATAATTTGGGCGTTGGTATTGATGCTTCGACGATCAATGTAAAAAATGTAGCAGGTGTTATTGTCACCGCCTATCTTCCGCCATTCTCAAAACTTGGATCGAAGATGGATATATTAGTTTCATCCCTCGGTGATGCAAAAAGTTTAAAAGGAGGAACACTTCTTCTTACTCCTCTAAAAGGTGCAGATGGACAAGTCTATGCTGTTGCGCAAGGCCCGCTTACGATCGGAGGATTTTCAGAAGAAAAAGCAGGCGCTTCATCTGTAAAAAATCACCCAACGGTCGGCAAAGTTCCTGGTGGTGCGACGATCGAGCGAGAAATTCCGTTTGAATTCTCGATGATGAAAGATCTGACGTATTCGCTTCACACGGCGGATTTTACAACAGCCAATCGAGTGGTGCGCGCCATCAATAAAGAATTGAAGGGCCCCTTTGCTTCCGCTAAAGATTCGGGAACCATTCAGATTCAAATTCCTGACGCCTTTAAAGATCAAATGGTTCAGTTGGTTTCGCAAATCGAACTCGTCAAAGTTCAACCCGATACAACAGCTAAGGTCGTGGTGAATGAACGAACGGGAACGGTCGTTGTGGGTCAAGATGTTCGCATCTCTACGGTGGCCGTCGCTCACGGAAGTCTTACGATTAATATTCAACCGAATTTGTCCGTGAGTCAGCCCGAAGCTTTCTCGGGTGGAACAACGCAAGTGATCGAAACTCCGACCATCGATGTTAAAGAAGGCGAAAATAAATTAGCCATCATTCCAGGAAGCGTTTCGATCGGAGATCTCGTTCGCGCACTCAATGCTATGGGCGTAACTCCCCGAGATTTAATTGCTGTGTTTCAAGCCATTCAAGCCGCTGGCGCTCTTCAAGCAGAATTGGAAATCATATGAGTGATATGAAACTCACTGATCTTTCAGGAATGTCCAATTTACAAATGCCTTCGGCGAAAGTTCCAACGTTTGGCGCAAAATCAAAAGCAGAGCTGCAAAAAGCTGCGAACGAATTCGAAGGAATGTTCATGGATATCGTTATGAAGAGCATGCGAGATACCGTTGGCGAAAGCGACGCGTTCGGCGATTCCAAAAAAGTTAAATTTTTTCAAACGATGCTCGACAGCGAGTATTCGAAACAAATGGGTGACCAAGGAAAAATCGGACTCTCGGCAGCGATCGTTCGACAATTAGCTCCTCATGTCCCTCCTGCTGGACTTACAAAAAAAGAGGACACCAAATAAGGAAGATATGAAAGTCTCAGGCACAAAATCGGGAGGAGTTTTAAAAGCGGGTGGCGCAAAAAATGCTGGCCGCTCTTCCAAAACTTCACAAGGTAAAGCGGATCAAGTGGACGCCGTGACTTCATCGCTCGCCTCCCTTGGACCGGATGCTGTTGAAGTGAGCGATCATTTGCAGACCATCGAAATTATCAGAGGTCTCGTGCAGTCTTCTCCTGACATTCGCATGAGTGAGGTCGACCGAATTTCTAAAAAGTTAAAAGATGGAACTTATAAAATTGATTACGAAAAAGTGGCAGATGCCTTTATCCGTGAAGTGATCATGAACGAAATCGCAAGAAAACCACGAAAGAACTAAAAATATGCAGACACCTATCTACAAATCGCCGAATCCTATCGAATCACTCGAAAAAGTTCTTCTTGAGCAACTCGAGCATTACGAAAAGTACGCTGAACATCTTCATCAAGATCGTGAACTGATGGCACGTCTTAAAATTGATCAATTGGAACAAAGCAATAAAATTAAAAATACACTTTTACTCAAAATTCAAACCATGGATCGAGCTCGCCAAAATCTCGTGAAGCAGATTGCTAAAGATTATAATATTTCAGAAGCAAATATTCGTATCTCCGATATTTGCCGAGCTGTCGGGGGGCAATCGAGTAGCCGATTATTTCAAATTCGTGACCGATTAAATAAAACGATGGAGACACTTCGTGGTATTCAAAACCAAACGCAACTATTTGCTCATACTTCTCTCGCTTGGATCAACGGCTCCATTTCTGCGTTGAAGGGACTTTTGACTCCTTCGGGAACATATAATCTTCGCGGCAAAGTAGATCGACCAGGAATGTTCGCAGGACGAACGGTGGAGAAACAAGCATGAGTTTAACATCTATTTTTAATCGAAGTCTTGATGGTTTAAATGTGGCGCAACAAGGGCTTGCCGTTGCATCCAATAATATCGCGAACGTAAATACAAAAGGTTATGCACGACAACAAATGGTTGTTGGATCTCGTGCGACCGTAGCAGGAAACGATCCTTCTCTCGGAGGCGGTGTTGAAGTCACGGGGCTTAATTCTGTGACAAGTTCTTTTATCGAACGACAACTTTTTAATACTGTGAATCAGTTTGGAACGGTCGATGGTCGACAACAGACACTCTCACAACTCGAACAGGTTTTTAACGAAAGTCAGGATCAAGGGCTGAATAAAAATCTGAACGATTTCTTTAATTCCTTCAGTGATTTGGCCAATAATCCGACAAGCATCCCGAGTCGACAAGCGGTGAAAGACAAAGCGACTACATTAACTTCAAAATTTAATTCTATGTCGAGCCAATTAAGTTCGATGAAGAGAGATCTCTCTACAGAAATTTCGACTCGACTCACAACCATCAATGGCTACGCGTCGCAGATTGCTAAGCTCAATCAATCGATTGTCGCAGCTGGTGGACCTGATAAAGCTCAGGACCTCGCTGCTCAGCGCACGTATGACTTGCAGCAGCTCTCGCAAGAAGTGAACGTCAGCTATTTTCAAGATTCTTCAGGTTCTATGCAAGTGCAACTCGGCTCTGGCGGGCCACTCGTCGAAGGATACAACTCAGGCACACTCAGCGTTAGCAATGACGATTTGAGTAATGGTGGAACGATCGCTATTCAAATGCAGTTTGCAGGTTCGTCTAGTACGACGAACGTCACGAGCCAAATTACAAGCGGTCGATTAGGCGGCAATATGATCGATCGAAATACAACGATCAATGGTGCGATGACGAATTTGGATAATTTAGCTTATCAGTTGTCGACGCAATTTAACGCTTCCTACTCAACGGGTTACGGACTCGACAGTTCCACAGGAAATAATTTCTTTACGCCACTCGCGAGTGCAACCGGTGCCGCTGCTAATTTAAGCGTCGACGCTTCCGTTTCGAATCCGCAGACCATAGCAGCTGCACAACAAGATCCGACGGTCTCCGGAAAGGGCGACAATCGAAAAGCCCTTACCCTTCAAAATATTCAAAATTCTCTAACAATGAATAGTGGAACGGTAACATTTTCTCAAAATTATCAGGCCATGATTGGGTCTATAGGCGTCATGGTGAATACGGTTAATCAAGACGTCACTAATAAAACAAATCTGCTCAACCAAATGCAAACACAACGTGAGAGTGTTTCGGGCGTCAATATGGATGAAGAAGGCGCAAATATAATCCAATATCAAAAGGCTTTTGAGGCAGCGTCGAAGTTGATGTCTCTGGCTGATTCGATGATGGATGAACTTTTAAAAATAGGAACTTAATTTATGGGCATGAGATTAACTGGGCTTTCAAATTTTTTACTTTTTCAAAATGCGATCGCCGGTCGAAATTCGGATCTTTATAAAACTTCTGAACAACTTTCGACTCAAAAGCGAATCAATCGTCCTTCGGATAATCCTCAGGGAGCATCGGATGTCTTAGCCTTTAAGCAAGATATCGATAAGATTACTCAGTATTCTCAAAATCTTACTGTTGCAGATCGTTCTCTAAAAGATACTGAAACAACGTTGAGTTCAGTGAAAGATCTTATTACCAAAGCGAAAGAGCTCGCACTTCAAGGAAATAACGGCACGCAATCACAGAGTTCGAGAGATGCTATCGCTGATCAGATTCAACAACTTCAACAACAAATGGTTGTTTTTTCGAACAGTAATATTGAAGGACAATATATTTTTGGCGGTTATCGCACCGACAATCCTCCGTTTACTTTGAACGCGAGCCAACCGGCTGCAAATCCTGTGGTGACGTATAACGGCGATACGAATACGAAGAGTGTTCAAATTAGCGATAGTTCAAATTTGCAGATTCAATCGCGTGGCGATCAAGTTTTTAAAGGAGACGGAACTGCGAATACGGTCGATTTATTTCAGACCATGGCCGATCTCGAAACAGCATTAAGAGCAGGTAACGTCACGTCTGATCCCTCGAGTACAACGAATGTTGGATCGCAGCTCACAAAACTGGATACGGGTCTTAATCAAGTTTTGAACGAACTGACAACCATTGGCGCGAGTGAGAATCGAGTCACAACGACTCAGGATTTTCTCACAACACAGACGGAGACTTTGAAGTCATTCGTTTCGTCAATTGAAGACGTCGATATGGCAACGGTTGCATTTGATTATCAGAAATCAACAACAGCATTACAGGCAACGATTAACGCGGCTGGGACAATCATGCATTTGCCTTCGTTAATAGATTTTTTAAAGACTTAGGAATTTTAAACAGTGGATCAAAGAATTAAAAATTATGGAATGATAGGAGGAGGACGGGATGCTAGTACTAACTCGTCGTTTAGGAGAGTCGATCTGGATCAACGACAATATCAAGATTGTGGTTCAGAGTTTAAAGGGCAATCAAGTGCGCCTGGGAATCATAGCTCCAAAGGAGACAACGATTCATCGGGAAGAAATTTATCAGAGAATTCAATTGGAAAACAAACAGGCCATCGATCTGCCGAGCGAGCTAGATCCTATGAAAGATCTATTTCGAAACCTCACGGAGGGCAGTTGATATGGAAGCAAACATTTTCTGGAACGAGTACGGGAATATGAAAGCAGAGAAAACCAGAGGAGGGATCTTCTATGATTATTCAATCTAAACGAATTGGTGCAGTGGAAGTCGATGAAAGCAGAATCATTCGATTTGCGGACGGACTCTTAGGCTTTCCAATAGCTAAAAGTTTCTTTTTAGCAGATGACCCAGCTGAAGAGGGAATGCCCTTTAAATGGCTCATCTGTATTGAAGATCCAGAGCTTATGTTTTTGGTCACAGATCCAGGCGTTTTCTTTAAAGATTATGTCTTCGACCTTTCGGCCGAAGATCAGAAATATTTAAACGTAAAGTCGCCAGAGGATTTGAGCGTCATTACAGTTCTGACGGTACCGGCGGATCCAAAACTTATTACAGCGAATTTAAAAGGCCCGCTTGTGATTAATTGGAAGACGTTAGTCGGCCGCCAGCTTGTCCTGAAAGATAGTGCCTACGAAACAAAGCATTATATTTTTATGCAAGCCGTTTCGGCAACTCCAGAAGTTGCTGCTACGAAAAACGCAAAAGGAATGTCGAGTCGGGAACTTCCGAACACGCCACCTCCCAGCGCGGAACACGGAAATATTTCGGTTGAAGGAAAAGTTTAAAAACGGATACGACAAAAAATCGGATCAGTTAAGGGAATAGGAAAAAGAAAAGTTTTAGAAAAGCTACACTCAAGGAGGGAATAAAATGGGACTTCGAATTAATACAAATGTTATCTCGCTAAAAGCTCAAAGGAATTTAGGCTATAGCGTAACTGCTTTGCAAACGGCCATGGAGCGATTGTCTTCAGGTTCACGAATCAATAACGCAGGCGATGATGCTGCCGGTCTGGCTGTCTCGGAAGGCTTACGATCTCAAGTGAGAGGTCTTCAGCAAGCCGTTCGAAATGCGAATGACGGTGTCGGCTATCTCGCCACTGCAGAAGGTGCACTTTCGCAATCGACGAATATTATTCAACGTATTCGTGAACTTGCTATTCAAGCTTCGACGGGAAGTATTTCAGATACCGATCGAACAAATCTTGATAACGAAGCCCAACAACTTATTTCAGAATTTGATCGAATCGCAACTTCGACCGAATTCAACGGAAGTTTTCTTTTAGACGGAAGTTTCTCAACGATCAGTCTTCAAGTCGGAACTCGAAAAGCCGATACGATCGATTTTTCAATCGGAAATGCAAGAGCTTCTGCCTTAGGAGCCCTAGCAACTTTATCGGGAGCTCGAGGTCAGATCACGACAGGACTGAGTGGACTCTTCATTAACGGACAAGCCGTCGGTACGACTCAAGCAGCTGACGACGCTCTTTCAAGCGCAGGTAACTCCTATAGTGCTATTGCCATCGCCAAAAACATTAATTCTGTTTCAAGTAAAACGGGCGTCTTTGCAGATGTTCAGAACACAATCATTCAGTTGAACAATTTAAGCTTTTCTTCCTTCGCGGGAGACTTAAGTGCAGATGCTTTCAAAATTAATAATACGGCGATTACCGGAACAGGAATTAATAATGTGGCGGCATTTATTACCGCTGTGAATGGTTTCTCCAATACAACGGGCGTTCAAGCGAGACTTCAAGCAGGTGCAACGACCTCCATTGAATTTTTCGCGGCTGATGGGCGAAACATTCAAGTCGCCTTCAGTGCCAACGCGGCAACAACAGGTCTCTGGGCTTCGTTTGAAGATGGACTCAGTTCAAACGTTTCTGCAGGCGGAATCAGTGCGGGTCTTCTTTTCTCGGCGACGGGAGTATCGGTCGGTACGAATATCGTACGAACCGGTGCGATTAAACTTCGATCATCTGCTGCGATTACGCTCACCGGAGCGAGCAATTCAGGCGCTCTTGGATTCGCTTCAACTGCGGTCGCGGTTTCAACATCGACTAATTTGACGAACGTCAATCTTAGAAGCCAACAGACTGCATCCGATGCTCTCGCGGTTCTTGATTCTGTGCTCACTCAAGTCATCAATATTCGTGCAGGCCTTGGTGCCACGCAAAATCGACTCGATATTACAAGTGTTCGACTTGGAGTCGTGAATGAAAACTTAAGTGCAGCTCAGTCTCAAATTCGAGACGCGGACATCGCCGTAGAAACCGCTAACTTGACGAAGAACCAGATTCTGCAACAAGCAGGTATCGCGGTTCTTGGACAAGCCAACGTTTCTGCTCAGGCAGCTCTCGCGCTTCTCAAATTCTAAAACTGATCTTTAAAGCATAAGCCTCCGTCAACAACTTGACGGGGGCTTATTTGCTCTTGTTTCTCGATATTCCTCACCTCTGGGCCCGCTCTGGTTTTGCGTTAAATCATATATAATAGAGAAGGTCTCATTTTTAAATTTCGGGGGGAGTTTGAAAAGTCTTCGTCTTAAACTGATTCTTGTCGTTCTTTGCATTGCACTCAGCAGCCTTTGCGCAGTGCTTTTTTCTGGATTAACCATCGTCCGTGACGGACAACGTGATTTTGTAAAGATAGCCGATAGACAAATTTCGGATCTGGTTTTTCGCGGCCTTTTATCTCAAGTTTCGGAATACCGAACGAAGGTCATCTATATTTTTAATTCCTGGCTGAAAAATCCTTCGATCGTTGTCGATTCAGCTTTATTTCCTGATTATCTCTGGATCAAATTAGTCGATTATTCCGGTCGGCAAAATTACGAATGGTCGAGTACGGAACAATTAACTGAGCTTGGCCTTTCTGCCGAAATGCTTCTTGGTCGAAAGAAAAGTGAAGATTTATTTCAAGAGACGAAACCCGTTTTTCACAAAAACAATCAGTGGCTAATTTTTAATTCTACCGTTCAACCTCTCCACCCCACATTCCTTCTGATCGCGGCGCTCTCAAAACCGGGTGAAGAAGAGCCTTCGTATTTGGGTTTAGCAGAAATCAGGGCAGATAAATTATATTCCAATGTCACCGGAAGAGACGGACAGCAACTCATTCTTGTTGATTCTCATCAAAACGTTTTGCTTTCGACAAAACCAGGATGGGATCCGAGCGAAGTAGCGATGACGGATCAAAAGGGTCAAAAAATTATCGCGGACCTCAAAGAAGGAAGCAATTCTTTCGTGACTCTTGAATACCGAGATCGAGAACCTCAAGTTTCTTCTTTTTATAAATTTGATCAAGGCGGCGGATTAAGTTTGATGCTTCAGGAGCCGGTTTCAAAACTTCGTGTCGGTGAAAAGAAAATGCAAAGCGAAGCTCTTTTTATTGCCGTGGTCGTGTTGATCATTACGATTAATTTGCTTATCTTTTTTGCAAATTCTATTACGTCTCCTCTGTCGCAGCTGATGGCGATGATGGATAAAGTCGGAAAGGGAGAATTTGCAGGCAAGATTATTGTTCGAAGCAGAGACGAGATCGGTCGCCTTGCTGCCATGTTTAATAAGATGCTTAATGATTTAAGAAATCGCGAGAAGGAAGTCGAACACGCAAAATCAAAACTGATTCAATCTGAAAAAATGTCAGCTTTCGGACAAATGTCGGCAGGAATTGCTCATGAAGTCAAAAATCCTCTCGCGGGCATTCTTGGCTACGCGCAAATGAGCAAAAAGAAAATTCAACCCGACTCACCCGTGTTTGCTTATCTCGACATTATCGAAAAGGAAACGGTTCGCTGCAAAGAAATCGTTGAAAATTTAATGAAATTTGCACGTCAAGAAAAAGCCGTCATGTCGAGAATCGATATTAATAAAACAGTTAAAGATTCGATTCGCCTCGTCGAACATCAAATCGGCATTTCAGGAATCAAACTGACACAAATGTTTGCACTCGACGGAGCACCGGTTTGGTTGAAAGCGAGTTCAAATCAAATTCAACAAGTCATGATGAATTTAATGCTGAATGCTCAGCAGGCAATGGAAAATAAAGGAACGATCACCGTAAGTACGCATTATTCACCTGAGAGCCAAAGAGTTCTTGTGATGGTTTCTGATACGGGCCCTGGAATGTCGGACGAGATAAAGTCGAGAATCTTTGAACCTTTCTTTACAACGAAAGGTGTTGGAAAGGGGACGGGTCTCGGACTTGCCGTGAGTATTGGGATTATCAAAGATCATGGTGGAACGATTGAAGTCGACAGTGCGGTAGGTAAAGGAACGACCTTCACGATTACTTTACCCTGCGACCAAGAGCAGGGACATGTGAGTGCGGCTGCTTCATGATGAGTTTTGATAAAACTCGCGTTCGAATTTTAATCGTTGATGACGAAGAATCTATTCGAACCGTTATCGGTCTTGCTCTCAAAGAAGATGGATGGACGGTGGATATGGTGAGTAATGGAAAGCTCGGATTAGAGGCACTTACTCAAAAACCCTATCATATTGTGATGAGCGATATTCAAATGCCCGAGATGACTGGAATTGAATTTCTGGAAGCTGCAAAGCAAAAATTCCCCAATACGGAATTTCTCGTGATGACCTCTAACGCAAGCTTAGAGACAGCGATGCAAGCGATCAAACTTGGCGCTTATGATTATTTAACCAAACCTTTTGAAGACGTATCAGTGATCTCGAAGAAGATGGGACAGGTCAGTGAAAAAATTCTTCTTCGTCAGCAAAATAATGAGCTTTTAAAGCGATTAAAAAAAGCGAGCCAAGACCTAAAAAGCCTTTTTGATTTCGGAAGCCAACTGAACGGCCTGCTGGATGAGAAATCACTTCACGAGGCCGTGAAGACCTGGATTCCAAAGATTTTTCAGGATTCAACCGTTTCGAGTTTTTGGTTTCAAAATAAGTCTGAGAAATGGGAGCTCGTTCAGCAGTCATCTGAAAAAATTTCTTTTGAGGCAGGTCGCACTTTTGAATCTGTCGAAGCTATTCGAACAGAGCTCAGCAGTCTTCGTTCCGTACGAGAACTTTCGTTGAAATACGAGAATGAAACGAGCCGACTTTTTATATTCGAAGGATTATCTCCAGAGCTCGCTGATCTTTTTTCACAGGAACTGCAGGTTTGTTTTGAGAAGGTGATGCGCCATCAAGATGTGGTGAGTCTTGCTAGTCGAGACGGTCTCACTCGACTTTACAATCATCGATTTTTTCAGGATCGACTGCGAGGAGAAATGTCTCTCGTGAAGAGACAGAGCTCTGATTTAAGTGTGATTTTAGTGGATGTGGATCATTTTAAAAAATTTAATGATACCTATGGGCATCCCGCGG
>JAQBPA010000181.1 GCA_028287765.1 Bacteriovoracaceae bacterium | reverse complement strand
GCCGATACGCATATTCTTCGAAATGATCCGACGGTGAGCAGCACGTTTTTAACGGCTGCTCTTTTTTCGCTCCTCGGTCACGCGATTAAAGGTTTTCTTATCGCAGGTCTCACCCGATTTGGATGGGTCAAACTGGAAGAGAAAATCATTTCTGAAAATCCTACATCGTCGAAATAAGCGACTTACCAGCGGTCTTCACTTCGTCGTTCTTCGCTTTGAGTGCAAGAACCTGCGCTTGAACGAGAACTTTTTGTTGAGACAACTGTGACGTCACATTTGCAAGATCTGAGTCAGTAGTTGTCGATGCTGCAGCACTCAGATTTTCTGCGGCGATTGAATTTGCGCTGCTTGAAAAATTAAATGAGCTCTGGGCTGCGCCAATATTCGATTGCTGAGTTTCGACTTGAGAAATGGCGCTGTCGATGGACGCGAGCGCGTCTTGTGCACTTGCTTGCGTTGAAATGCCAGTTGCCGAAACACCAAGCGCAGAACTTGAAACGCTGCCGATCGAGACGTTCGTAGATTGGCCGTCGGTGCCTGTCGTAACACTTTGACTAAAAGAACCATCCAAAAGATTCGTTCCGTTAAAATTAGTTTGAGATGAAACTTGGTCTATATTTTGCATCGTTTGGTCATATTGCTGCTGAAGCCCAGCGCGTTGATTGTCATTAAGAGTTCCGTTGGATGCTTGAAGCGCAAGTGATCGAGCTTGCTGAAGACTATTGAGAGTGGAGTCGAGTCCACCCGCAGCAGTACTGAGAACTCCTTGCGAAGTGGAAATTCCTTGATTCACCGCATTTAAACTTTGAATGGAAGTTTGAAGACCCGTTCCAATGGCAAGGGAAGCAGGATCGTCCTTTGCAGAATTAACTCTCTTTCCAGTTGCAAGCTGATTGAAGAGATTTGAAATCGTATTAGTGGTCTTATTGATTTGATTGATGATGCCGGAGCTAACGCTGTCGATTGCCATAAAAAACTTCCCTCCCGATTACATTTAAAAACATGCCCCAATCCATGGGAAGCTTCGCCCTAACGCGGCGCAGCATCCATTATAGCAAAGGTATTTTGAGGTGCTAGCCTGCCAAAAAGATGGCGATCTGAAGGGGAGCCGATGTCCCATTTTGGGGCTAAAACCGATCTCGCCTGGTTTAAGCACATTTTTTAGTCTCCTGATTTTACTGAAGTATTTTTGAAATGGAGTTAAATCGCGGCGGGGCTGTAGTGGCATTAAAATTGCACTATTGAGATGAGATGTCCTTTTCAAAACACCTATCCAGATGGCAGCGATTGTTCGTTTTTGCGTGCTTCATTTTAACTGAGACGTTTTGTGTTTCAGACAGCGCTTTTGCCCGTGAAAATCCGTATGAACTCAATCAAAAGACAAATTTAAATGAGTGGTTAAATAAAATTAACGAACTTCACGGAGATGAACGAAGAGAGATTATTCTTCAAAATCTCAATCTGTTTTTTAAACGCATAAATTCCATTCCAGCACCGATCGACCAACGACGAGCCTATTATTTTAGAACACTTGCTCAATCATTTCTGGAATTAGAGAGTGAGATTACGCGAGGAGCAATTTTAGAAGAGCTCGACGCCAAGTATTTAATTGATCCACCGAAGAATTCATTTTCGCACTTTATGTTCGATTCCGAAGCGCTCGTTTCACTCCGTTATCTGGTCTATGTGTTTGGACGTGAGTGGAAGGGCTATGGATATTAGGCAGACTGGCCCCATTAGCAGTTGCTAGCTTTAACGAGGTTCTTAAAAATCCTGTAGAAATCAGTGAGAGCGATGTGCTGTTACTAAGGGAATTTTCGAAGAATCTTGATCGAGCGAATCACTACTCACCTGACGTGAATAGAAATTTTATATTGCGAGAATCAAAGCTGGGTCTCACCTTAAAGATTAAGCCAACATTTGCTGAGAGATGTTCTGGAATCTTTTCATCTCTCGTCTCTCGGTTTAGAAGAAATTAGATATCGTAAGTATTATTTTTGCCGAAATGAAAGTGAGTAAAACTTCGTCCGTGGAGAACCGAACGAATAACGGCTCCGGTTCCCGCCATCAAAATAAAAAAGACGAGAAGCTTTCCGACGATCGGCATAAATAAAACTCCGTAGAGTAAAAGCAGACCGAGAAGCGTATCGAGCGCTCGTACGTTGAGCCCCGTTCGATAGAGAATCATATGTCCTAAGGTTCGACTCGCACAAAAAAATCCTGCTAAAATAAAGAGAAGCGCAAAAAGAACGACAATGGGAACGAGAGGAATTCCGATGATCGAAAGAGTAAGAATGGCGATTAACGGGGTAAAGAATAAATAAGATATCGCTCCCCAGGCTAAAGAGACGAAAGGATCTCTTTCTAAAATTTCATCCGCCGTCGCCGAAATTTTTGGCGCGAGTGCCAGAAAGAGCATTCCAAGTCCAAAAAGAATAATCAAAACAGAGAGCGGAACGGCGAGTAGAAATGGAAAAAGAAAAATCTTCGGCCATTTGTCAGATTTATTTTCAGCATTTTCGTCGTCATCGGGACTTTCAAATCGATGCTTCCAGCTACTTATCCAGCTGTCGGTCCAAGTTTTCCAACGTCCAAGAAATGAAGAAGGAGTTTTTGTTTTGGGCGCCTCAGGAATTTTAGCTCCTTCAAGTTGCTCGACAGATCCCCCAAGAACCATCATTTGATTTTTAATTTCGGCACCGTCGTGAATGCGAACGAGTCCGCCCATCACCACGAGTTTTTCTACCTTCCCGAACAAGTCCACGTTTCCGGACATCACGACGATATTCTCGTATTCGCTTCGGCTGGGAATCGTCATATCTTTTGTAATCACCAAAGAATTAGGTTCAGTATTCTCGGATTGAACGGCAAAATTTCCGTGAATGGGAATGAGCGCGAGAGTCAAAATGAAAAGGATTCTTTTCATCACCGATAAAACGTAGCACTCCCACTCCAGAGATCAAGGCGGAAAGCAAAAGTTGCCACTCACGTGGCCTTCGCTCAAACTAGATTCGATGGCGCTGGCAACCCTTTCGGTCTGTTATATCGTTAAAAACGAAGAGATGCTTTTGGAAGCCAGCTTAAGGTCGATCGAAACTCTTGCCGAAGAAATTATCGTCGTGGATACCGGCTCAACCGACTCGACGCTTCAGATCGCAAAAAAGTTTTCAGATCGCGTTGAGAGTTTTAAATGGTGCGATGACTTCTCGGCCGCCCGCAATTTTTGCGCGAGTCTCGCAAAATCGGATTGGATTTTATTTATCGATGGCGATGAAATTCTAGAAGAAAATGGCGAAAAAGAAATTCGAGAAACGATCGAAGCGGGAAAGGACATCTCGGCCTTCGGCGTTCTTCAGAGAAATTATACGAACGATCGATCGTATCCCGGATGGAAACCCCTCCCGACCGAAATGGATAAAAATATTTCGGGATTTTTAAAAGGCATTTCGGGATTTGCCGATAACTTCATGATGAAACTCTACCGGAATCATTTGGGTATCGTGTGGGAAGGTGTGGTTCACGAAACCATTGTAGGTTCTTGTCGGAAGCTCGGCCTGCAGCATTTAGAAATTCCTGCCTGTATTTTGCACCACCTGAATGAACTGAAGACCGAACCTTTTCGAAACGAAAAAAAATCCTACTATTTAAAGCTGGC
>JAQBPA010000179.1 GCA_028287765.1 Bacteriovoracaceae bacterium | reverse complement strand
CTCCCTTAAACCTAGAGATCCCCTAAACCGGGCATTCCGGATTTGTTTCTCATTCTATCATGCTGTGCTGCATAAAATACGGGGCGATCAATTTTGAGACTTCCATTAACTCCTTAAAACTAATCAGTTATTTAGGATATTAGAGCTCCACATCAATAAAAACTTACTCCTGTAAACTTTGGTTGCAGAATTTGTTAGAAAACGAGGAATGAAAAAAAGCAGTCTCAAAAAACAAGAAAGTCATTTGGGCTTTCGCGTTTCGTACGACGGGACGAGTTTTCAAGGATTTCAATCTCAGTCGAATTCAAAGTCCATTCAGCAGTGGATTGAAAAGGCCTTTTCAATTTTTTTTCGTCAGGAAATAAAAATCCAATTTACGAGTCGTACCGATTCTGGAGTTCATGCTTACGATCAAATTGTGGTTCTTCGAAACGGGCACAGTCTTTATTCAGCTCTTCAATTAAGCGAGCAGAAACGATTACTTTATTCTCTCAATGCTCTTTTAAAAGGACGCGTTTGTGTCTGGAAAGTCTTTCGGCTGAAAGCTGATTTCAACCCGAAGAGCGATATCGATTGGAAAGAATATCATTACCAAGTTCATCAGGGCCCCGTTTTTGATCCTCTGATGACGGGGACTGCTTGGTGGATTAGGTCTTCTCTCAATCTTCCCTTAATGAAGGAGGCTCTTCGGCAACTCGTTGGCCACCATGATTTTTCGGCATTCGCAGATAAAAAAAGTTCTACAACTAAAAAAATCTCTTCAGAAGTGGTCGACAATTGCCGAACAATTTTGAATGCTCAAGTAATCGTGACGAAGCATCCTTATATAAATGAGATCAACACAATTCAGTTTCGCTTCAGAGGTAAGGGATTTCTTTATCGGATGGTTCGAAATATGGTGGGTGTGGTCGTTGGAATCGGCCGTGGAATTCCTTGGTCAGCCGAGACGCTTCTTCAGTCTAAAAAAAGACCTCAGCTACTTGTAAGCGCGCCCGCGAATGGACTCGTTCTAGCAAAGACTCAAGTGGCCAGCGGATTTGTGTCTAAACTACTGACGATCTTTTTGTTTCTCTTATTGTTTTCTCATTCTACTGAAGCAAAAGATTTTACGGGTTCAGCAGCTTTTTCTGTCAGTCAAAGATTTTTTGACGATGAACGACTCGGGCACGTGAATGGGTTTTCACCTTGGGGAGCACTGCAGTTAGATGTTTCATTTGGACTCTATGAATTCCCATTTGGAATCGAGCCCATTGTTTGATTCAGTTATATCAAAAATACAGCCTCTCTTTACGCTCTCGATAATTCTGGAACTATGTTTTTGATTCGGGCGGCAATAGAATTTTATCGACGGTCGATAACCTTAGTTTTCAATTTTTTACGGGGTCGTACGGTCTTCGGTATAAAGCATGGCAACCTGATTTTTTTTGGCTTATTCCATTTGCTGAAGTTCAGCAAACCATTCGTTATGGTCGCGTTAAAAAAAGAACATTTAATCCCGATCAGCCGAAAACAAATTCAGGAACTGATTTTGGATACGAATTGGGGGGCGGTCTTCTCCTTTCATTTATGGTTGATGCTCGAACACGAGCTGACCTTAAAAGTGAAATGGGTTTAAAAGATTTTTGTCTTATGAGCACCGTGAGATATTTACCTTCTGGATTTTTTCGTAAGGGCTTAGGCCTCGTCGATAGTACCGGTGGATGGGACTTTGGACTCGGCCTGTTTCTCGACTGGTAATTAATCATTAGCAATAACAAGCCTTTCCAAATCCGGCTCTGCATCATTTTGGGACCCCTCGTCAAAACCGTCAGGCTCTAGATATAATGACATGAGGGAGTATTTCGCTCGTTTCCAGATTTTGGATCTAAACGAGTTAAATGATTATGAAAGTTTTAACAGTTGAAGCTGTAAACGAAGAGGCAGCGCAGGTAAAACTTGCGCAACAGTTAGGGGTTGGGCTTGCTGATTTGAAGTTTCTTCGAGTTCAGCAAAAGAAATTCTCTTTCGAAGTCATCAACTGTCCCGCCACCATTGAAGTCGAAATTAGCCGAGATGGAATGAAAGCCATTCTTCGACGGCTGTCGTTTCCGATCGGTGAAAATGTCCCAAGACTCGACGTAAATTTTATAGTCGAGCAGCTGAAAAAATATGGCGTGACGGCGGGCATCAAGCGAGAAGTCATTTCTTCTGAACTTGTACGTATTTTAAAAACTCCGGGTTATGACGAAAACACTCCGCTTAATATGATTGTTGCGGAGGGAACTCCTCCAGTCGCCGGATCGACGGGACGTCCCAAATGGAATATCGATTTAAAACTTTTTGAAAAAAATATTCCGCTTTACGCTGGAAAAGGTGAAGTCCTTGCGAAAGCACCTCACGCGACAACTCCCAAAGATGGTTTGAAAGTTACAGGCGAAGCTGTACCTGCCACTATAGACGAGCAATTCAAATTAAATACAGGCGCGGGAATTTCGGTCGTACGAGACGCTAAAGAAATTCTCTATGTCGCTCAATCTTTTGGCAGACTCTTTTATGATCAGGGCATTCGGCTTCGTCTTGAATCAAAAGTAGTCGAAAAAGATGACGGCATGACGGGTACCGTTGAAACTGGAAAGCTTTCAATCACGGGACAACTCATTCGTGCAGAAGATCTCCTCGAGATGGCCAAAGAGCAACGGGTGACCGTTGGTCTTCTGCCGCTCGCAGAAGTTGATTTACAATTGAAGACAGAAAAAAAATGGCCGGCGTTTATTCGCGTCGCTAAAGGGAAGCCTTCAGTTGATGGGTCTCACGGTGAAGTCAAATTTCCTTTCAAACAAATGAGCTCGACTCAACAAATTGATATTCAACGTGCCAAACTTGGAATTGTCTTTCCGGGCGAAATAGTTGCAGTGATTGCTCCGGCAAAAGAACCCCTTCCGGGCCAAACTATTTTTGGTGAAAAACTTAGAGGAAAAGTCTGCGACGATTTTCCTCTCTATCCTGGCAAAAATATTTTGAGAGAGCGTGTGGGAAACGATACTGTTTTTAAAACAGCGATTTATGGAAGAGTTAAGCAAGAAAAAGATCGTCTTCTCATTGAAAATATTCTCTCCATTTCTGCCGATAAGATGGAAGCAAATCTTGATTTATTTCCTCAAGTCCTTTTGACCAATCAAGATATTTTAAATCTTCTTCGGGAGGCAGATATTCTGCTTACTCCGAATAAAGAAGAGATGGAGCAAAAACTTAAGGAATTTTTTGAGAAGGCGCAAAGAGTAGAAAAATTTAATGTCATTCGTGGTAAGGCGCCTCAGTCTGGTACAGACGCAAAACTCGTTTACCGCTTTAATCCTGAAGTTTTCAAACAGAAGGGCTTATTTCAAAAGAAAGCGGAAGTGAATTTATTGGCAGCACCTGGAGATCTTCTTCTCACAAAAATAGAACCAGTCGAAGCCCAGGACGGAGTGGATATTTATCGCGAAAAGATTTCAGTGCCCGCCACAGGAATTCCAAAAGATATTGAAATTAAATCCGGAGACGGAGTAGATGAAAAAGAAGTTGGAAAAGAGGGAGACGCTCAAAACCCTTTGCGGCTTGAGTACCGCGCAGCCTCACTGGGAGTGATCACCTGGAAAGATCGAACGATTGATGTACGATCAACTCTTGAATTCGATAAAGCAGAAAAATTTGTAAATATGAGTTTTGCCTCGCGCAGCGATTTTGGCACGGTGATGACCGAAGATGTTTTGAAAAAACTTGCCGAGGCCGAAGGGATAAAGGTTGATCTTAATTGGCCAGAAATTAAGCCGGTGCTTTCTCAAAAAAGAAGTGCTGACGGATTTCTTCAAACTGTATGTTTTGCAAAGGCCGTCGAACCTAAACATGGTTCGAACGCGGTGATCCAATATTTTGTAGATTATAATGAAAAGCCTGTTGGTGAATATTTAACACAAAGAACTGGCAAGCCCCCTCCACCGCTCTCGTGCGATTGCGTTCGCCCTAAAGATATTTTGGCATCGAAAAAACTTCCCACGAATGGAGAGGACGGTAAAACCATTTTTGGCCGGCGTCTCGTGGCGGATCGTGGAGTGGATGAGACCTGGCAATTTGGCGAAGGGGTTGAAAAAACACCCGATGGAACTCAACTAGTTTGTTCTGCAAAAGCTCCTGGGTTTGCATTCGTGGATTCAGGTCGGCTGGTCGTTAGATCGACGGTGCGAATTGCTCCGGACAAAATGTCGGCCAAAGTTTCTATTTATCCCACCAAAAATCCCCGTTTTCCGCTTCGAGAAGATAAAATTTTTACCATGCTCACTGCTGCAGGCGTTAAAAACGGCATTAAGCCCGAAGTCATTAGAGAAGCCATCAGTAAAGCACTGACGTTAGGGGAACTCAGCATCGATCTGGAGGTGGCAGAAGGAGTTAAGCCAACTCGTGGACCGGCAGGAAGCTTTGTTCTTGCGATGGATGCCGGCAGCACGGTCGGGGAAGTGCGAGCGGATGGTAGCGTTGATTTTAAGGATCGAAATATTTTCTTAAGTGTCAAAAAGGGACAGCTCCTTTTGATCAAACGACCACCCGGTGCGGGTGAAGAAGGATTTAATGTAGTGGGCGAAAAACTTCCTTCTATTCTTGGAGTCGATCAGAGGATGGAAGCTTTGCAGGGTGTAGAAGTTTCTAAGACTGGTCTTGAATATCGCGCCATGATCGATGGAATTGTCGAATTAAAAAGTAAATCCGTAAGAGTTATCGCAGGTCTTTTGATTCCTACGGATGTTTCATTTAAAACGGGACATATCGAAGCGGGTTCGGCGGATGTAATTATTAAGGGAAGTGTTCTCGCTGACTTTCGTGTTGAATCCAAAGGCGAGATTAATGTCGATAACGTGGCTGAAGCGTGCACGATCATTGGTGGTGGAGACGTCAATATTAGAGGCGGAGTGATAGGCCGTGATCGCGGTTATGTAAAGTCGGCCAAAAATATGGAGACTATTTATATAACTGCAGGCGCCACGGTTGAAGTCCTTGGAAATCTTACGGTAGGCACAGAAGTGATGAATTCTCAGGTGAGAGTCACCGGCCTTCTTACCTGTAACGAGGGTGCTGGAACGATCTTTGGCGGCGAAATTTGGGCTTACGGAGGCATGAAAGTCAAAACGCTTGGATCTCCGGGCTCCGAAACGCAGACCATTGTTCATCTCGGTGAACACTTCTTTGAGCAAAAGGCAGCCGAAGCAAAGATCAAGGACGAGAAGCTCAATGAAAAAATTGCTGAACTTGAAGAGAAAATAAAAGCTCTCAATAATGAGATTTCGGAGGGTTTTGAAGCTGTAGAAGGCGAAACCCTTAAAGGGAATGAAGTTCAGGCTAAGTATCGCGTTCGAATTGATGAGAAACAGGCTTTGCAGCACCAACTTGATAAGTTCAAAGAAAGCCGCGACAGCCTATTGAATGCAGTTCCTAAGAATGCAAATGTGGCTCTTTCGGCGACCGATATGATTTATCCAGGTGTCACTATTATTCATCGAGATATCGTCTGGGTTCTCAAGGAACCGCAGAGAGGCGTTGAAGTTCGCTGGAATTCAGCCACTTCCAATCTCATATCTAAACGAATCTAATAGCCCCGCTTAAAAAACTACCATTTGAATTCTTGACGGTCAGGCTTAAACCGGACAAAACAGCTGAATGGCAGAGGCTAGATTTTTAGGTTGGCAGAAGACCCCGATATCCCAAGCGACTTTTGGTGGGACAACTCGTGGCGGTCGACGAAACGCAAAATTTTCACTTAAACATTCAACAGGCACGGTCAATGAAGTTGAATCCAAATATTATATTTTGGATGCTTCTGAAGCTCCCGTCGGCAGAGTTGCGACCATCGCAGCCACGATTTTGATGGGAAAACACCGTACTACTTTTACACCCGGCTCTGGCTCGGGAGATTCGGTGATTATCATTAACGCATCGAAAACCTTTTTCACGTCCGATAAAGCGGATAAGAAAGTTTATTATAACCACTCCATGTATATGGGTGGATTAAAAATGAAGACTGCCAAGCAAGTCTTATCGGAAACTCCTGAAGACGTTCTCTGGATGGCTGTTCAAGGGATGCTTCCTAAAAATAAATTATCTCGTTATCAATTGGCACATTTGAAAATCTATAAAGGATCGGAGCATCCTCACAGCGCTCAGAAACCTATCGTGATCAGTGCCACAAAAGAACCTTTGAAGAGATTGGGAGTTTAAGTAAATGGCACGAGGACAGGTATTTCATGCAGTTGGAAAAAGAAAAACTTCGATTGCGCGGATTTATTTACGAAGTGGTGACGGCAAAGTAACCGTGAATGAAAGATCATTCGATGGATATTTTCCTCTTCACTATCAGCCCATAGTCAAAAAGCCTCTCGAGCTTTTGGGACTTGCAGGAAAATACGACGTTGTTGCCAGCGTGATTGGCGGCGGAATTTCTTCGCAGGCTTCAGCCTGTATGCATGCGATTGCTAAGGCGCTCACTTTAGTCGCCGACACCAATAGACCTACATTAAAAAAAGCACGTCTTTTGACGAGAGATTCTCGAGTGGTCGAACGTAAAAAATACGGCCATAAGAAGGCTCGTAAGAGTTTTCAATTTTCCAAGAGATAATCTATTAAGTTTCAAGATTATTTTTAATTTGCGGTGTTGCGTCAACGAATTGGCGTATTTCTTCGTTATACACCGTAGCGCCTCTCTTTAAGAGTCATGGTATACTACTTGCATGTGGTTCGAAAAACTTCGTGAACTGCATTTTTTTGGGGGGTAAATGGCTGTTGATTTAAAACTATCGATGCGACTTGGCCAGACGATGGTCATGACTCCGCAATTGCAAGCAGCGATCAAGTTGCTGCAAATGAATCGACTAGAGCTTTCGGAAACCATTCAAACGGAACTCAATGAAAACCCTCTTCTCGAAGAAGGTTCTGAAGTTTCGGAACTTGAGCAAAAAAAAGCTGAGCAAGAGCAGGCTGACTCTTCGGATACCATGCATGAAGTTTCTCCTGATACCGACAGAAATCCTGACTTCGATTGGGATACTTATATCGAACAAAGTTTCTCGTATTCTGGAAAAAGCTCGAGTGGTCTTGGTTTTGATCCGTCTCAAGAAGAAGGTCCTGGTTTTGAATCTCTTTCAACCAAAAAGAAAAATTTGACCGATCATTTGATGGATCAAGTTCAGATGAGCGACCTCGATAACGAGGAGAGAGACTTTGCGGTCGTTCTCATTGCGTCCTTAGACGAGTGGGGATATTTGAGGGAACCTCTCGAAGAAATTTGTAAAAAGCATAAAGTCAAATATGAACTCGGCGAGCTTGTTCTCAAACTCATGCAAGAGTTCGATCCGATTGGAGTCGGTGCAAGAGATTTGCGGGAATGTCTGATGCTTCAGCTGAACCGTGCAAAAAATATTCGTAAGGTCGAAAGAGATCTTCTTCGTGAATTAATAGAGAATCAGCTTCCCAATCTTGAAAAGAAAAATTTCAAAGCCATCGCCAAGGATTTGGGCCTAGAAATGGATGAGCTTGGAGATACGATCAGGCTTCTGCAAAAATTTGAACCTCGACCGGCTCGTCCGTTTATTGAAATGGATAATCCCTATATAACGCCTGATATTTATATCCATAAAATTAACGGTGAATACGTGATCACTCTCAATGAAGACGGCCTTCCCAAGTTAAAGATCAGCAATCTTTATCGATCTATTCTTCAACAGATGCCTGAGATCAAAGAGATTGTTCAGGTGGCCAGAGTGAAAACGGTCGAGGAAGAACTCGCTATCTTAGCGGGAGCAGAAAAAGCGCTTTCCGCTCAGGCAGTACCTCCGCCCAAAGTTTCAGGTAAACAAAATCCTAAAGAATATATTCAAAATAAATTGCGATCGGCGCTCTGGTTGATTCGATCAATTCATCAACGACAACGTACCATTTACAAGGTGACCGAGAGTATCGTTAAAAGTCAGAGAGAGTTTTTAGAGCAAGGTGTGACTCATTTGCGGCCGATGGTTTTGAAAGATATTGCGACAGATATTGGTATGCATGAGTCGACGATCTCGAGAGTGACGTCCAATAAATACGTTCATACTCCTCAAGGAACATTTGAGCTTAAATATTTCTTTTCGAGCGGCATTCAAAAATCTAACGGAGACGGCATCGCGTCCGAGAGTGTAAAAGAAAAAATTCGAATGATTGTGAAGAGCGAAGATCAATTCAATCCTGTGAGCGATCAGGGAATTGTTCAGGCTCTCCAGCGCCAAGGAATTGAAATTGCAAGGCGCACGGTTGCGAAATATCGTGAAATGCTTGGTATTTTGCCATCTTCCCAAAGAAAGAATTTGTTTTAAGGTCTTTTTTAGCTGAATCCCTACAAATTGGATACCTTCGAGCAGTGGGTACATTCGTCTATCATCCTTTAGCCTTAATTCAGGGCCTGTTCTGACTTCAGAAATGGATATAATCTGTGTCACAGGGTATTAATGACCGATGAGCTCAAATTATCTTTTTGAAAAAAAGGAAAAATTTCTTAGAGCGTGGAGTTTTTTCAAAGCGAAACGACACCATTTCAGCCGGGCAGGATTTAAGAATTGGTTTAAGCGTCCTGCTGACGAGCTCACCTTAGTTCTCCTTTCACGGGGGCATTTGGAAGTTCGAAAGATCAGACTTTCTCCAAGAACGATTTGGCTTTTAAAAATCGGATTTGCGGTTTCTTTTTTGATTCTCGTTTTGAGCGTTTCCTTTTTCATTGAATTTTTAGTTCAGCTTCCTGAGCGAACGGTGATCACCGCGGAAAACCAAGTCCTTCGTCGAGAGCTCAATAAAATTCAGTTTCATTTAGATACGCTTCAAATGTCGGTCGATCGGATGAATCGATTTGATCAAAAACTGAGGGCACTTACCGATGTCGATAAAGAATTCGCAAAACTAAGGGGACCCGGCGGGCAGGGTGGCGGCGAATCCGAAGAGGCAGAAGAAGGGATTTTTGATTTTGGGGATTATAAAATCGACAGCTCTAATTTAGATATCGATCAAGATTCGCCCCGTTATCTTGAACGTCAAGAGACGTTCTTAGTCCAAAAACTCTATACGTGGATGAAGCGACTTTATCATGACACCGAACTACAAGAACAAAGCTTAGAAGAGCTCTTCGAAGTTTTAAAAGGACGCGAAATTCAAATCGCGTCGACCCCTTCGATTTTACCGGTTCACGGTTGGGTGACCTCGCTCTTCGGTTATCGACTTGATCCTTTTACCGGTCGACGTTCGCTTCACCGTGGACTCGATGTAGCGGCTCGAACGGGTGCTCCGGTCGTTGCCCCGGCGGATGGGATTGTGACGTTTGCCGGTTCCTACGGCTCATTTGGAAATGCCGTTATGATATTTCATGGTTACGGAATTTCGACTCTTTACGCTCATACCGACGAAATAGAAGTCCAAGTGGGGCATCGAGTAAAACGTGGAGATATTATTGCCAAGGTGGGAAGTTCAGGCAGATCCACCGGCGCACATCTTCACTACGAAGTGATTGTTCACGGCGTACATGTGGATCCAAAAAAATTCATTTTAGATCGAAGTTTATAATTACTGAGATTGAAACTCTTTGATCGCGTCTTCGATAGGAGACGACGATGCAGAGATATGTGTCATCGAAACATCAAGGCCAAGAGAAACTTTGAAATTAATTCCTGGAGGCGGATGACTCACAAGAGTTTTACCTTGGGTCATATTCACCGTCGTGAATCCACTATAGTACGTATTGTAGTTTGTATCCGACCAAGACTGCGTTGTGACAAAGGGATCTCCCGTCACAATCAGACCCTCGAGAACGAGAGTGCCTAAAGTGATTGGGGTTCCGCCATTCGAATCATAAAATATGGGAGGAATAGTAAAATTGCTTGTCCCGCTTGGAACAATCGTCGTCTGAAGCGTAAAAGATTTTTGCGCATCCGGTAAACTTTGCTGAGTTGCTTTTTGAGCGGCAAGCGTTATCCCAGATCCACTGCCATCGTC
Source organism: Bacteriovoracaceae bacterium (assembly GCA_028287765.1). GTDB lineage: Bacteria > Bdellovibrionota > UBA2394 > UBA2394 > UBA2394 > JAQBPA01. The sequence goes on along the minus strand of JAQBPA010000179.1, from coordinate 7,019 downwards.
GAGCATGACATCTTTTGTCGGATCCGAAGGGTCGCCAATAGAAATTAAATTTTGTCCAAAAAGTGCAGAGTTTTTATTTGAATCGGGCGAAGACTTGACCATTGAACTCTGAACCGCCAAAGAAACAGACATCAGAGTCATACTTGCCTGAAGTGTAATTTGTTTTCCAAGTGTCACCCCGTTCCATTCCCGAATATAAGTTTTATTTTGATTTGCAGGACCGGGCAGAAAATAAACCCCATCCGTTTGGGGACCACTGCTGACGATATTTGTACCCGTGTGGACGTAATCGGGGCGAGATGGATCGTTGGTTCCAAGTGGCACTCCATTATAACTTGCCTCGACAGTTTCGACGAGAGTCAGATTTGATCCGTTAAAATCGAAGCTGCTCCAAATCACCTTCGTCGTGCAAAGACTAGCAGTCGTCGAATTCGGAAGGCCAAGACAATAAGCGAGCATACTCGCTTCAGGAGGTGTCACTCCTCCGGAGAGGTGATTGATAGTCGTCACCTGATTGCTCATTCCTGTATAGGCATTTTGAATGAGCGATACAAATCCCACCGCAGTTTGAACGGCAGCTTGATAGGAGTTTTCAAACGCCACTTTGTTCACAATCGCTTGAGCACCGCTTTTATAATTTAACTGAGTGGCGTTCGACAAATTGGTAAAGAGAGTGGAATTAAAAACAGTGCCAGGCGGCGTTGTACTTTGAAACACAATACCATTAACCGCATGCGGTTGCGCAAAGTTAATCACGACCGGAGACTCAAATGTTATTCTTCCTAAATGAACATCCTGATGGGAGTTTGTAACGATATAACTATATTCATTGATCGAGGATCTTGCGAATTGAAGTTGTTCGGTGACTCTCGATAGAATTTTTCGCGCGGGATCCACCTGCGATAGAGTGAATTGGAAAACCTTAGGGTCATGAAGTCGATTGCTTGTGCAAGGTTTATAACGAAGGCCGGTGTCAGGATCGATCTCGTATAAGCAGAGGAGAGAAAGAGATTTTCCTTTCTCTTTGTTCTCTGGCTGATTGTTATAAACACCTACGATATTGGTCGCTAACCAAGCGTTGATATCTGTGTGCGGATCGCCGGTGACGATCAGTGATGCATCGAATTGAAGGGGTTGTGCATTATTGGGGATTTCGTAAGCATCGAGTTGAGAGCCAAACGAAAGTAGTTGATCGGAGGAGGAGCCCCTGGCAAATAGGTTTGCTTCGGATAAAAGTTGTACCGTCTGAAAATTTTTCTGCTGTGAAAGAAGCTGGAGCTCTCGAAACTGATCTGAACGTTTGAGAAAATAGCCACCCGCGATCGCCATCACGACGATTAAGATGATTGCAAACAAAAGGGCAAAACCTTCGTCGGATCTTCTAGCTGCTCTCATCAGTGCCCACCATTACTTGTATCGCCTGCATTCAGATTTCCAGTTCCACTACCATCTGGAACCCAGCCGAGATCTCGGCACCAGGCTGCCCATTGGTTCGTTTCGCCTGCCGCAGCGCGAATGAGCGATCGAACATAATTCGCTTCTGTTCCAAAAGCTGTAGTCGGATCGGGATTATATCGATCGTTTACACCGCACGAGGTGTCACAGAAAAAACGGTAATGCCATAAAGGCGAATTTGCGTTCAGAGCGTTCACAATCGTTGTTCTTTGCGCCGCTGTTAAAGTGGCGAACGTATCGGGAGAAGAATTGGCCGGATGCGAACTCTCCATGCATCCTCCGATGCTCGGAAGATTTAGACTGCTCGCAAGATTTACCTGCGAGACGCCGCAGTCGACGTCATAATGTTCTGGCCCTGCAGTGTGAAAAATATTTACTGACGCCACTTGCGATCGATACGAAAGATTCTTTTTGACCTCCAATGGTAGGTAAGCGGGATCACCTTGCGTGCCGTAGTTGTACGTATTCTGATCGTTGCCCGCGTAAATAGGCAGATCGATACCGGTATGGCCCGCTTTACCACCCGAAGGGGTCGGATAATTTGGGTTAGCAGGTGCCGGCGTAAAATTCGGAGCATTATTATAAGCCTGAGAATACGCTGTGGGCAGGCCATAGACCTGAGCACTTCCACCGGTGATGGCCGTGAAATTATCCACTCGATAATCAAAAAACTGATGCGCATAACGTGTCCAAGGATCGCCCCACTGCCAACTGGTCGGAGCCGCTGAACCGAACGGATGCCAAGGCGGATTATGCGGCGTACTAAACGAAATTATTTGATTATCCCCATATTGAAGACGGGGATCAATCGTTGCAGAACCAACAACATGATCGAAATCTTGATAGATTGTGGCGCTCGGATCTTCTGCGAGATTTCTTCGGCAAGAACATAGTTCCGCTGAAACTCGACTTGGTAGACCCTGAGGATGAGTGGCGTCATTTAAAATCCATGCGCGTGTTGTTGAATCCCAAGTGTTGGAGCAAGTTTGAAGGGCACCTGGCACTCTGCAGAGACTGTCAAAATCGAGCAGACCAGTATCGATCGGAGTAGCCGCACTGGCGATTACATTATGGGAGGCATCATAATAATTTTGAACGGTTTTACAGGCACAAAAGTTCTGCCAGGTATTCGCGACACCTGTGTCCATAGGCGCCTTTCCCATTCGAAGATGATTGTATAGATCACATGTAGCGGGTACGGCCGGACTTGCGCAGTACAGTTCGTAGTCCTGGGTGCTCGAGGGATCTCCGAGCATAGAAGTTAACGCCTGATCTCTCGTGGCATCTAAAGAGGTCCAGTCCGATTGGCTGAGCGCAGTCACGGGACTCTGAGTTGCCAAAGTGGTGGGATCAAAAAGGCTCGCTACAACCCCTGTCTGAAAGCAACCATTTCCAACCAATTCACAGGTTGGGTTTGAGGCTTGTATCTCTGCGCCCTGACAATTTAAATGTCTCGCACATGCATTCGATCTATTCAAGTCGATGAGATTGCTCGTCATCCAAACGCCTTGATAAGATCCCGTCGTAAGTCCCACAAAATAATCTTTCGTTGCCTGATTATACCAAGGCAACGAAGTGCGCTCTGCATCTGGATCGTAGAATCGATTCTCTGTTGGGTTCCATCCGCATGTGCAATAATCTGACGGAACTGAAAGATTTGCGTCTCCAGGAAAAGGTGTATCGGTGCGGTATTTTGTCGAGTATGGCGAATTGGTATCGGAATCCGTGAATAAAGAATTACATTCTCCGCTTGGATTGCATTGAGCCGTTTGTAAGCTGCTACATGTTCCTAAATTGGATCCCGCCTGAAATTTTATTCCCGATGCAAGTCCATTTCCAGGGCGAAGCTGAATCGCTGAATTATATTTGTACTTTCCGTTTTCGAATTTAAACAAAGCAGAATCTGAAGTGTCTTGGCCAAGCACATTCGCTAGTTCCGAAGGTAAAGTTTCATCAAATGAAATCGAGACAAGTCCTACTTGCGAAAAGCTGACGGCATTCGCGACGCTACCGACGCTATTCACGTAATTGGTATCATAGATAGATCGAAGACCTCCGGATGCATTTGGATTTCCTTCATTCGGTGTGACGTCATTAAACTGAAATTGAATTCTCATTTGAGTAAGATTATCGAGAACGGGATTTCCGGTTGAAATATTATCGTCAACCATTCGACAAAGAGTTCCGCTAGGACAATTTGAATTTGAGCCACCACCAGCAAAGTAAGTAATTTTTTCGCCGGCCCGAATGTTTGAATCGTTTGAATTAAACTGGTTCATGAATGTTTGAATATTTGGCGAAGAAAGCGTCATCACGGTACCGGTTGCGTCCTTATAGCCGCCGCGAAAGACATAGCATTGAGGACAGTTCGGACACGACCCGGGCGCTGCATTGGGGCAATCCACGGGGTTCGGCGCATTTGCACTATGATAATCTAAATTTTCGATAATATTGCGTGTAGGTTTTCCGGTTGGAGCACTGAGACCCGGATCATTCGAATTGGTAATGAAAAAATATTTTTTATGTTGAATAGCCGTTCTAAAAAACTGATCCACAAGTGGAGGCTGGGGGGCAATATGATAATAAACGTTAAACCATGCCTCGCCTGTAGCAGGGGCAACCACGGAGACTCCTCCAGTGATATCTGAATGAGCTTCTTTTAATATCACTAAGCCATCAAAAGAATCCGTCGCATTGAAAGCGATTCCCGCAGACGGAAGTCGAGAAACAGGAAAATAGAGAGCATTCGACGCACCCGTTAAAGTTGCTGCGCCGTGCATATCATCTGCTAGCGAATTTTCGCTCAGTCGGTGTCTGGAGAGAATGTCTGATTTAATGACCTCAGCGGTATGGACTCTCTGAAATTTCTTGTATCCGTAAACGGCTCCACCAATGAGGGCCACAGAAATTCCGATACTGATCAAAAACTCGATCAGAGTAAAACCCGCCAGAAAATGTAGACGCGAAATTTTCATCAGCCCCCGCTTCTCATCTATTGTAACCGAATCGAAGGCCGAAATCACAATTTTGACAGAGACAAAAATTGTCAGGGCAGAAATGCCCGACCCTTTCAAAATTTTGAATTCAGTGCATTATTGCTTTGCACAATTTGCACGGTTTAGTGGAGGTCCGCATAAATAGCCTCTCCTATCTCTGCCTTAACGCTGCCCTGGAAGTGCGTTATTTAAGGCTTAAAAAGACTTTTCACCGGTGCTTCAGTAGGAGGGTCTTCTTAAAGTAATATGAAAAAGCTCTTCCATAAAGTTTTCGGGACTCATCACGAACGCGAAGTTCGAAAAATTCTGCCGCTTGTTCAACAAGTAAATGCTTTTGAGTCAGAATTCAAAAAATTGAGCGACCAGGAATTAAGGGATCTGACGCCCAAATTTAAAGAACGCCTAAAAAAGGGAGAGACTCTCGATGAGATTCTTCCCGAAGCCTTTGCTGCGGTAAGAGAAGCTGCACTCCGAGCTCTCAAGATGCGTCACTACGATGTTCAACTGATCGGAGGGGCCATTCTTCATAAGGGTCGAATTGCCGAAATGAAAACAGGAGAAGGAAAAACTCTTGTTGCAACGCTTCCTCTTTATTTAAATGCTCTCGAAGAAAAGGGTGTTCATCTCGTAACGGTGAACGACTACCTTGCTCAGCGGGATGCGAAGTGGATGTCTCCTGTTTTTGAAGCGCTTGGGATGAAAGTCGGCGTGATTGTGCATGGGCTTAGCGATTTTCAGAGAAAAGAAAGTTATGCCGCCGACATTACTTACGGAACGAATAACGAGTTTGGATTCGATTATTTAAGAGACAATATGAAGGTCTCCAAAGAAAGTCTCGTTCAGCGAGATCTTCATTACGCAATCGTCGATGAAGTCGACAGTATTTTGATCGACGAAGCTCGTACTCCCCTCATTATTTCAGGTCCGACAAACGAGACGACCGATAAATATAAACTCGTAAACGGCATTCTTCCGTTCTTAAAAAAAGATGTGCATTTTACCGTCGACGAAAAAGCTCGCACCGTTCATTTGACCGATGAGGGAGTTGAAGCTGTTCAGAGTCGTCTTCGAATCGACAATCTTTACGATCCAAAACATATCGAACTCGTTCACCACGTGGATCAAGCGCTCAAAGCTCATATTTTATTTAAAAGAGATATTGATTATGTGGTTAAAGACGGACAAGTCACCATCGTCGATGAGTTTACCGGACGTTTGATGCCCGGCCGACGATACAGCGACGGACTTCATCAAGCTCTCGAAGCTAAAGAAGGCGTCGACATTGCGAATGAAAATCAGACACTCGCGAGTATTACGTTTCAAAATTATTTTAGAATGTTCAAAAAAATCGGCGGCATGACCGGAACGGCAGACACTGAAGCCGAAGAATTCGCCTCCATTTATCGCCTCGCAGTCACGACCATTCCGACGAATCGCCCCATGGTTCGACAAGATGAACCGGACGTCGTTTATAAATCTGAAAAAGCAAAGTTTAGGGCGATTGCAAAAGACATCAAAGCCTGCAACGAAAAAGGACAGCCGGTCCTTGTCGGAACGGTTTCGATCGAAAAATCCGAGCGACTCTCAGAGCTCTTAAAACGAGAAGGCATTCAACACGTCGTTCTGAATGCGAAACAGCACGAGCGAGAAGCAGGAATCGTAGCGGGCGCAGGTCAGCGGGGCGCCGTCACCATTGCGACCAATATGGCAGGTCGGGGAACGGATATCGTTCTCGGTGAAGGAATTAAGGACGTCGGCGGTCTCTATATATTGGGAACTGAGCGCCATGAATCTCGTCGAATCGATAACCAGCTTCGAGGTCGATCGGGTCGCCAAGGAGATCCCGGAAAAAGTAAATTTTATCTTTCGCTAGAAGACGATCTTCTTCGGATTTTCGCAGGCGATCGACTTTTAAAAGTCATGAACTTTCTAGGTATGGAAGAAGATGAGCCGATTGAAGCGAATATGATCAGTCGTGCGATTGAAGACGCTCAGACACGAGTGGAAGCAAGAAACTTTGATATTCGAAAACATCTTTTAAAATACGACGACGTCATGAATTACCAACGTAAAATCGTTTACGCTTGGAGACGAAAACTTTTATTTAAAGAAGAAATTACGTCTGACATTTTAGATATCGTTCATGAAGTTCTCGATGCGGTAGTCAGCGAAGCCATTCCTGCCAAAACTTCGATCGATCGTTGGAACTGGACAGGCCTGAAAGAAGAACTGAACCGCATATTCGGAGACGATTTAGGTCTATCTCCGATTCAAGCGGAAGTTGATCGAGGCGAGCCGTCCATTGGAAATGAGCAAGAGCTCTTTGATATTCTTCTGAAGAATGCTGAGACCCTTTACCATCAAAAAGAAAAAGAACTGACCCTTGAGATTTTCAAAAAGTTAGAAGGAATGCTTCTTCTTCATACGCTTGACGATCGTTGGAAAGAACATCTTCTCGATATGGATCATCTTCGCGAAGGAATTAACTTAAGAGGTTACGCTCAAAAAGATCCCATTCTTGATTATCAAAAGGAAACCTTCGGACTTTTCGAAAGTATGTTCGCCTAT
>JAQBPA010000148.1 GCA_028287765.1 Bacteriovoracaceae bacterium | reverse complement strand
CGGTAATCGAGATCGCCCCGTAAGCTAAGCCCGCGAGGTTAACAGTGGTTGAAAAATTTCCGTTTACGCATTTGGGACTCCCGAGAATGGGCGTGTTATTTACAGAATCTCCCCCGGACAAAATAAGAACACTACCCAGCGAACAACTGCCTCCGACAGTGAAAAACGAGGCACTCGAATCATTGACTGAGAATCCACTGGGTGGGTTTGTAAATTGAACTGAAAGGGGCGCGTTTACATAAACGTATTTTGCGCCGCTCGTCGCAGTTTGACCTAAACTGTCGGTCACCGTTACGGAATAATAACCGGCATCCGTTTCTTGAATATTGTTTAGAGTAAGCGAACTTCCCGTTTGTCCAGGTAACGGAACAAAAATTGTCGAGCTAAGAAAGGCGTCTTGTGCATCATTAATATTCCACTGATAAGAAAACGGAGCAGTCCCGTTTATGACCGTAGAAGTGAAGGTCACCGTCACTCCTTGATTCACCGATTGACTGCTTTCGTTAATGATCACCGTGGGCGGAGTTGGAGAAATTCCGGCGAGTATCATAGAAGTCAAAATGAATTGGAAACTGCCAAGCAATGTATATCCCCCGAAAAACTAGAATCGCCAAAGTTTAAGTAACAAGAGTGCCTTACTAATATTGTAATCCAGAAAAGGATCTTGTGGCGCACTGCGACAAACTCTCAAAAATGCTGGCAACTAAAGTTGCACGCACTATGAAAGATTCGTAAACGCGAGGGAAATGGGGGCTCCTCTGTGCAAAGATTGCATAGCTTAAGCTCCACCAGCCAGGCTTTTAGTTTTGCTCTTGACCGAAACAGCTCAAAAGTTGTTCATGAAGATGATAATCATTATCAATAGTGATATTTTGATAGTGAAGAACGATGAGAAATTTGATTAAAGGGTTATGAACGAATGAAGGCCGCCATAAAATTAAGTTTATTCTTTTGTATCCTTATCGCAGGCTTCAGAGCTTCTTTTGCTGCTGGATTAGAAGAATCTCCGCGCGCTCTCGTTCATCTCTTAGATTATCTAGCGGGAGATTATGGCGGTGCTGTGAAAGACGGAAAAATTCTGGTTCAAAGCGAATTTGATGAACAAAAAGAATTTGTCGCAACGGCCTTGGAAATTGGAAGCGCGCTTTCGAAAGATTCTGCCTACCTTCCGGTAAAAAAAGATTTATCCAAGCTTCAGAAACTGATTTCTTCTAAAGCCGATGTAGCGGATGTTTCAAGCCTTGCCATTCAGATTAAAAAGAATGTTCTTCAAATTTCTAAACTTCCCGTCGCGCCGATTCACTGGCCAAATTTACAGAATGGGAAAAAAATATTCGAGGGTCAGTGCGCTACTTGCCACGGAATGACTGGCGAAGGCAACGGGCCTCTCGCAAAAAACTTTAAGCCCCAGCCAAGAAATTTTTTGGACGAGGACATGAAGAATATGTCGCCCTTTCATGCGTTTAACGTCGTGAAGCTCGGCATTCCAGGAACAGGAATGCTTCCATTTCCTCAACTCTCCGATGCAGAAACTTGGGATATTAGTTTTTATCTTCTTTCGTTGAGATCGAAGGGGCTTCCAAAATCAGCAGAAGCTTCTGCATCTCTCGAAGAGGTATCGACGCTTTCGGATGTGCAGCTTTTAAATAAATTATCCGGCGACGAAAGCTCAAAACAAAAAGCGCTTGCCGCTCTTCGATTAAAATCTGCAGAAAACATTCCAAGTTCTCTACCTCTAGCGCGCTCGCTTTTATCGAATGCTGAGAAAGCTTATCTTGCTGGATCAAAACCAGAAGCCAGAAAATTCGCTCTTGCCGCTTACCTTGAAGGGGTGGAGCCGATCGAGCCGCAACTTCGCGCCACTCACAGCGGATTGACGAACGACCTCGAGAAGGCGATGGCTCAGGTGAGATCTGTCATCGAAGCCTCAAAACCCTCAGACGAAATTCATCAGAAGATTCAATTCGCGAATCTGCAAATTTCAAACGCTGAAATTGCGCTTCAAAAAAACGAAACCTCGGTGTGGATGATTTTTTCAATTGCTGCTGGAATTGTTTTTCGCGAAGGCTTTGAAGCCGTTTTAATTATTATGGCCATCCTGGGTGTCATTCGTGCTGCCTCTGCAAAAAAAGCTGCACGATTTGTTCATGGAGGTTGGTTGATCGCCATTCTCATCGGAGTCGCCGCTTGGTTTTTTTCAGGTTGGATGATTTACATCAGCGGAGCTCAACGAGAATTAAGTGAAGGTATCGGCTCACTTCTCGCGGTTGCCGTTCTCCTTTATATGGGGTTCTGGCTTCATAGCAAAACCGAGATTCGTCGTTGGACAGCGTTCATCAATGGAAAAGTGAAGAAGGCACTCGAAGGAAGTAGTCGTTGGGGACTTTTCGCTTTGGCTTTTGTCGCTGTTTTTCGTGAGGCTCTCGAAACAGTACTTTTTATGCGAGCACTTACGCTGGAAGGGGATCGAGCCTCTGAACTCGCGATGTTAGGCGGAGTTGCCACTTCATTTGTGGCCATTTTTATTTTGGCATGGGCGTTTCTTAAATACAGCGTAAGTCTTCCCGTGAGGCAGCTCTTTGCCATTTCTTCTTGGATCATGGTGGGACTTTCGATCATTTTGATCGGAAAGGGCCTCCATTCTTTTCAAGAGATGGGATTCGTTTCGGTGACTTCGATTTCTCTACCGCTCGAAATTCCATTTGTGGGAAT
>JAQBPA010000067.1 GCA_028287765.1 Bacteriovoracaceae bacterium | reverse complement strand
TATCGCAGCCAATTACGTCTTTCATAGCTTCTTACTGCCAGGGAATCCTCCGCATGCTCTTCATAGCTTGATCATAAAATACCTTAATTTGCCCATCGAGCTTGCGCTCTCTGAACTCATTTAGGATTGTTGATCACCTATATTTATCTTTATCTGAATCATTCTATTTCTTGATTGAGAACTCGTTTCTCTGAACTCATCCTTACGGATGCTCATATAAAACTGTTATCGGTTCAATTTAATACTGATTTAATATTTTCCAATTTCTACTCAGCCTTACGGCCTTTTGAAAAAGCAAAACATTATTCAATGATTACTCTAGATACTCTTCAGTTTTCAAAGAACATAAACTCGCACAAGCGCTATGGCCCTCTACAGGACTAAAATTCCTGTGCGTGTGTTTAAATATCTAATGGAATGTGTTCGTTCGGTGCAAGCATGAAAATGAGAGATTTTTCAAAGTTTTATTTCAGCTATGAAAACCAGAGTTTTTTAAACCCACAATTCATCTAATTTGGAAGGTATTTTAACGCCGAGAAAAATTTGGCCCCGTTTTTTGGAAACAACGGGCCTCGTTCGGGGTCAGATCCAGAGTTCTTTCTGGTATTCGTGGCTCTGACCCCGAAACTCAGGCGAGACAAGTCACGAATATGGCCTTTAACTGGAGCTAAACTTGAGCCCTATCAGGAATTCAGCTACAAGCACCGAGTGCGACTGAGCTTGCTCGACGAATTCAAAATCCCGAATTTCCACTCACGATTCACACGAGACCGCCGAGTGTGAACCCAAGAAAAGTTCTCATCGTCACGTGGTAAATTTGGCGCAGCGAAGCTATCTCCGAATGGGCGAGTTTACGAAGCGAACTCTTATTGGATCTTTGCTGCTGTGGATGCCTTTGTTGCAAAATGTTGATGCCGGCCTCTTGGTTATGACCTTGGAAACTGATTCATATCGTGCGCTTCGTTCTTCCCGAACCTATGATTCCTTTTTCGATCGCGCTTACGTCTTGGACTTCGATCAACTGCGAGCTCGGCAACCCTGATTCTCTGAACGAAAATTTACGAGCACGACTGCGTAATTCATGTCTCAGAAGCGACGTATTCACGAATAATCAAGCCGGTTAGGTGACTTCAAAATTGGCATGGGTCTTGCAGTAATCACGGTCATGAGGCAGATAGAAAATACTCATCCACATTTGAAGATGGCGAACTAAACTATGAAGATAAATTTTTCAAAATGGATCGGCTCTTATTTTTTATTTGGATTCTGCTTTCTTCTTGAAGTACGGGAGGCCGCATTCGCATGGCAGCCTGTCGCCGGTCATCTTGTGAAGATTCTCACCTTGCCTCATATACGTTTAGTAGATCCCTGGCCGATTCAGAACGATCCGCTGATGGGGCAAGAATTTTCAATTATTGCCATTCTTCAAAATGGAGGGGATCAGGATTACAGACTGAGTCGCCTAGCAACAGATCGTGATGAATATCATTTTTTTCGTCGGCGTGAAGAACGAGAAGAAGAATATATAGAGAAACTTCTCTCCATTTTTCAGAATCAAGTTTTGCAAGAGTATGACAGTCGAGGGCGGCTTACTGCAGCGAATGCGGTCCGAGCAGAGGGCCCTTTTTTAGACGGAAGGTCAGCACTCATCGCCGTTACTGCTTACAATGATCTCTCGCGCATTTACGCCATGATGCGAGTTGTGAATGGAGCTCCTCTTCCACTTGAGCGACGAATGCAGGAATTACTTCCAGAAGACGAACGAGTCCGGGCGAGTCTTCCGCCAGTAGAATTAAAAGAAGTCATGGAGGATGGGAAAAGAGTTTTTACAGGAGCACGTGTCGAGCTCAAAAACTGGTTTAGAATTAAAGGCACGGATGAAATGTTTTCACGATTACTCTTTTATTTCGGAGAAAATTTTGGACTCTTTGAATTATCAAGTCCTCTTCATAAAGTGGGAAGTGAATCTTTTCCAGTCAGAGCCACGGAGTTTGTTTTAGAAACCGATGCACCTAAATTATATCACCGGATTTTAACTCGTCTTGGCCCGGATTTTCGCAATCAAACCGATCTCTTTGATGAACTTCAAAAATTTCCGGAACATAATACTTATTGGCTCAGAACCGATCTCTCACGATTTCATCGGATTACAAACGCGATGTCGTATATGCTTGGAAGGCGAGATCTAGGCAATGCCTGGTTAGCCCGAGAAGAAATCTGGCAGCCGGCTGAGTTGAAGTCACCATGTGCTGCTTCGCTGGAACAGATTCCGTTTTTTCGTTAGCGTTTTAAAATCAATAAAATTGTTTTGATCGTTTCAAGCTTCTTTTGTGCAATCGCTTTTTTTTGATCGACTTGCGGGACAGTCATTACTCCAACAATAGCTCCGGTAAGGAGATCATGAATGGTCGTTGCGTAGTCGGACGCCTCGGAGGGTCCCACAAAATCTCCATCAGTAAGAAGTGCACTGAGTCGATTGAGTGCTGCCGTTCGAATCGCCATATGAAATTCCCGCCACTCTCGGCGTAGAGTACAAAAATAATAAAAAAGAATCATCACACTTGCTTGTTCGAAGGAGCTCTCGGCCCACTCAAAGGTTGACTCTAAATAAGCTCTCAATCGTTCTTTCCCACTTGCGGCGGCTTTTATTTTTTCGATATTCATTTGCTGTACATTCGCAACGATGTACTGAACGCACTTCAAAATAATTTCGTCCGGACTTTCGAAATGGTACGCGACGTGTGATCGACGAATGCCAAGCATCTTTCCGACAGACTCAAAGGTTAAATTACCGATTCCCTGAGTAGCGATTAACTTAATAGCAGCCTTTATAATTTCGCCTTTTTTTAAATCACCCTTTCGAAGCATCGGCGTAAAGAGCTGCGTTAAAAGAGGATCCTGGGCGTTAGGTTTCATTCGCGATTTCTTGTTCATCTCAATCCCTCCTTAAAATGAACGTTAAGGCCTGGC
>JAQBPA010000038.1 GCA_028287765.1 Bacteriovoracaceae bacterium | reverse complement strand
CGGCAGCGCTCCAGAGGTGAGTTTGAAGCGGATCAAAAGTGCTGGTCGTAATTCCGAGAGCCGAATCGGATTCAGTATAAAAGAAAAAGGGCAAAATATAATGAGGCCAGAGCGTATTCGCCTTTTGATAGGGCCGAATGACGGCATTCGGTGGCAAATCGTAGGAGACATTGTCTGACGGATTTATTTTTTTAAATGGATGCAAAGTATTTTTTGATTTCGCGTCCAATTTATAGGACATGGTTTGGAGTGCAAATCCAGTCGATCTGAAGTGCCCAAAGGCGAGAGTTCCTTTTCCAAGTGTAGGCCAATTGGCACCCGTAAGGACCTGAGTGACAGGTTTAATTTTTTGATTTCCAAGATCGAGTGAGAATATATTCGAAACGAGAACCGAATCTTTTTTTCCATTTTCTAGTGGGCGTGCACTTGAGAATAAAATATGAGAGCCGTCGGGTGTAAAGAGCGGATGATAATCATCATAGCCCTCAGCTGTAAGTTGCCTTAGTTCGTGAGTTCCTAGGTTAAGTAAAAATAAATTTCTTCCTTTCATTTCTCTTCGCATCGAAAAGACGAGCAGTTTTTGATCAGGAGAAACAGAGGGCTTGTCGATGGTATCAAATCCATTCGCATGATAGAGAACTTCGAGTTGTTTGGGATCTTCGAGAGGAGTGCCATCACTTTTCGTCAGATCTTCTGGAAGCGGAAATCGAACGATGCTTGCTTTGAGAGCATCGTCTCGAACGGCGATGATTTGATTGCCAACAACAAGGGGATCATGGAGCCGAAGTCCTTTAGTGAGACGATGCGATTTTTTGGTTTTGAGATCTAAAGCAAACACATCTGAGTAAGTTCGAAACGGATCAAAGAAGCTTAACCTTGAATAAAAAAGAAAATTTTTGTGAAAAAAGAGGCGAGGCGGAAGAATTCCGTCGACTACTTTTTCAGACGAAATCTTTGTGGGGTCATCGAGATGAAAGGCTCTGACCTGAGATTTTAAATCCTGATCGACGATAGGAACGTAAAGAGTTGTGCCAAGGTCGTCAAAGGTAGGCTGTCCTTCGACTCTCTGCTCGAAAGGAAGAAGTGATTTTGAAGGAGAAGAAGAGGGATGTTCATATCGAAATGCATTCCATTTTGCCCGTTCCTCTTCAGCCCATTCACTCCAAAGCCTCGAAAAACTTTTTCCAAATATTTTATTGGTTTTGAAATTGAAAAAGGCCGGAACAATAGAGCGTGAGGTGAGGCGTGTGAATTCGTAAATTTTGTCTTCGCCATATTGACGAATGAGATATTGGTAAAAACCAATTCCATAAAAATACGCGGCATTTCCGTAAGGATAAAGATCGTGCCAGTAAGTTGCGCGCTCGATCGGCAGAAATTTATTTTCAAGAGAGATCGTTCTTAAAAACATCTCCACAAACGGCGATCGACCTCGCCCGCGAGTTGTTTCAAGTGTTTCTTCGAGTTCGGCAAGTCCTTCGAGTCCCCATTGCTGTTGAGCCGCGTTCGGCACAATGATTCTTCCAAAAATGGATCGTAAAATGGAATTAATGCCGCCAGCCATATCGAGATGAACGGAATGCGTAAATTCGTGTGTGAAGAGCATTTTAAGCCAATCGTCATAGTCGTCGAGAGACGAGTCGTCTGGCGGCGGGGCTGCATATAAATAGATGACGTTATAAGGAATCGGAGAGCTAAGCCCGTTACTATCGTCAATAAAATCGGTGAGTACGACGTGAACTCGTCCCTTGGGCGCGGACATAAATTTATCAGCGAGTCGTTTTCGGATGGGCTCCACCATTTGCGAGAGCTTTTTCGCCGGGTTTTCCATCGAGGGCGGATAGTGAATATAAAAATGTTCTGTCTCGAGAGTGTGCCACTCGATGCTGTGATCAAATTGCGGAAGATTAGCAAATTCCTGCTGAACTAAAGAGAGTGCTAAAAAAAGAAAAGTTTCTATCATCTTACAACCGTAATGGCTTTCTCAAGTACTCTAAATTCTGCCGGAAGAAATCCCCAGCAATCTCCGTCAAAATCGATTCGAACTTTTTTTTGAGTTTGTTCCGAAACAATTTTGATTTCTTTACAAGAGGCTTGTTTTACAAATGAAGCCGTTCTTAATTTTCCAGCGAAGAGTGGAAAGATTCCGAGCAGGTATTTATAAGCGAATGTCTTAGAAATGATGGTGTATTCGAGTATTCCGTCTGAAAAACTTGAACGAGGCGACAGAAGAAGCCCATAAGCACCATAGTTTCCGTTGTGGATTAGACCAAGAAGAACGTCCTCGTTCGAATAAACTTTTTGACCATCGACAAATATATCGACTTCGGGATGTCGATAAAGCGGGGCGAGACTTATAATAGAGCGAAAAAAATTAAATTTCGTTCGACTGATTCGATAGTCTCGACTGAGTTTATCGACAATGACAGAACTAAAACCAAAGCCAGCGCAGTTGACGAAAAGTCGACGGACTTGTTGACCGTAATCTCCGGTAAAGCGCGCCTCGCCGACATCTATTTTTTCTTCGATGGCTTCGCCTGCGAGATAGGCTGTCAGAAATTCGAGAAAGGTTTTGCGCATTCGAAGCCCTTTGACGGTATCGCCTTGCTGAAGACCGGCGTAGAGGGCAAGTTTTGGAACTGGGCCGCCGCCTTGGCCTGCTCGATAAAGTCCGTTTACGATTTCACTTAAGGTTGAATCTCCGCCTGCGCAGACGATGAGTTCAGCGCCGGCTTCCATTGCCGTGCGAGTTAAGATTTCTGAATGCAGACGACCACGCGTGATGTGAACTTGAAAATCTCGAGTCATTGATTCAATCATTTTTTCTTCGTATGGCCATCGAAGGCCGATGGAAGGACGAAGCGGATTGACGATGAAATGGATTCGAGCCATCAGAGAGAATTTTAGGTGAGTATCGGAACGAGATGAAGCTCTTTCCACTGCTCGAGATCGATTTTCGAGGGCGCCTTTGTCATGGGGCACTGCCCACGCTGCGTTTTAGGAAACGCTATAACATCACGTAAGCTATCTCGATGAGAAAGAATCATTGCAAATCGATCAATTCCGAATGCCACTCCGCCGTGGGGTGGAGCCCCGTACGAAAATGCACTCAGTAAGAATCCAAACTTATCTTCCATTTCTTTTTCGGAGAGTCCGAGAAGTTTAAAAACTTCTTTTTGCATTTCGGGCTTATGGATTCGAATGGAGCCGCTTCCCATCTCCATGCCGTTTAGAACGAGATCGTAGCAGTCGGCATAAGCCTTGTCGGGAGCCTTCATGAAGGTATCAAAAAATTCTCGTTTGGGACTTGTAAAAGGGTGATGCTCTGAAACCCAGCGCTTTTCTTTGGCATCCCACTGAAACATGGGGAAGTCGACTACCCAAACAAATCTCCATTCGGATTCATTAAAAGCCTGAAGTTTTCGTCCGAGATGTAAACGAATGGAGCCTAAACTTTCGCCAACGATTTTGGGCGTATCAGCACAAAAAACTAGAACATCGCCTGCTTTAGCATCGGTGGCCTTAATGAGCGCGTCCTTTTCTGTTGAGGAGAGAAATTTTGCAATGGGAGATTGCCACCCGTTCACATGGTCGGCGGGGTCATTCAATTTTACCCAAGCAATCCCTTTCGCTCCGAACGTTTTTCCGAGAGGAGTGAGATCATCGAGATCTTTTCGGGAAAGCTTCTCGCCACCGGGAACTCGGAGGACCTGGATCAAAAGACCTTTTTCGGAAACATCGCGAAAAACTTTAAATTCAGAATTTTTAAAAATGTCGGTGACAGTTTTAAGTTCCCAAGAGAGTCGAAGGTCGGGTTTGTCGGAACCAAAACGGCTCACGGACTCACGATAAGGAATTCGCTCAAACTTCGCGGGAAGTTCAATATTTAAAATTTCTTTCCAAACGCGTCTCCAAAGTCCTTCCATCAGAGAGAAGACGTCTTCCTGATTGATGAAGGACATCTCAAGATCGAGTTGGGTGAATTCAGGTTGCCGATCGGCTCTTAAATCTTCATCGCGAAAACAGCGAACGATTTGAAAATATTTTTCGAATCCAGCCACCATGAAAAGTTGTTTGAAAAGCTGAGGCGATTGCGGAAGGGCGTAGGCCTCGCCAGGATAAAGACGGGAGGGAACCAAATAATCGCGCGCACCTTCGGGAGTGGATTTCGTGAGACTGGGCGTTTCAAGTTCAAAAAATCCGCGCTGATCTAAATAGGATCGAATGATTTGGTTCAATTTGGAGCGAAGAAGAAGGGGAGCTTTCGCTTTTTCTCTTCGCAGGTCGAGGTACCGATATTCCAGCCGAACCATTTCGTTCGTTTCGATATCGTTTTCGATAGGAAAAGGAGGCGTTTGCGAAGCATTAAAAATTTCAAAGTTTGTAACAAGAATTTCGATTTCACCCGTTTTAAGATTTGGATTTTGCATTCCTTCCGGTCGAAGGGAAACAGTTCCTTGAATGGCGAGACAAAATTCGGAGCGTATTTGATCAGCGTTTGAGTGGGCCTGAGTACTCGTTTGAGGGTTAAAAACAATTTGAGTAATGCCATGAAGATCTCGAAGATCCGCAAAAATAACGCCCCCATGATCTCGTCTGGTCTGAATCCAACCCATGAGAACGACATTTTTGCCCAAATCTTTTCGAGTGAGTTCACCGTTATGATGAGTTCGCTTCAGTTCATGTAAAAATCGAGGAGATGCCGACACGAGGCTTAGTTTAACTTGAGGTCCTGGCTTCATATCAAGGATATAAGGAGGATATTGCGGGGTCAGAGCAATCACAACCCTTCTCAATGGTGATCGGGGTACATTCCTCTGACCCCGCAATACTTGGTATCGCGGGTATCGGGGTCAGAGGAATAAATCTCGTCAATTGAAATCTTGAATTTTAAGAGTCGCCGAAAAAATTACTCTGACCCTTCCACACTTCCACGCCGATGCAATATGCGACTGTAATTACTCTGACCCCCTTCTGCCTTCGAAATTTGTAGATGCTAAGGGTGTAGAATTCGCTAGAGTAGAATTCATGAGGTGGATTTTCGTTCTATGCGTCCTGTTTTGTGGGGCTTGCACGCCTGCTCGGATTCTCAAAAGCTTTAAGACTCCTGAAGAGACCTTTGAGACCTGGCGACAGGCCGCGGTTCGGCTAGATTTTGAGACTTTGATAGCCTGTTATGCTTCCGATGCCCGGCCTTCGATGCGTAAGGATATTGAGCAAACGAGTACCGAGGGTATTCAGGAGATGCAACGCGAAGCAAAGAATACTCAGTTTAAAATTGAAAAAGTCGTTTATCAAAAAGATCGGGCTTTTCTGCGAGCACTTCGGAAAAGAAAAAATGCCGAAGACATTGAAGTTCTGACGATGATTAAAGAGGGACAAGAGTGGAAACTTCTTCCATGACCCCCCTATTTCGCTAGTTGAATTCCGTACCGTTTAATTTTGTCGTTGAGCGTACTAATTGGAATATTTAAAACTTTTGCAACTTTTGTTTGTACGAAATCATTTTTTTTAAGAGCGTCGAGCATTTGATTTTTTTCGAACTGCTGATCTTCGGTAAGAAGGCACGCACCGCTTCCTTTCAGAAATGAAAAATCCTCAATCAGTAGAATTTTTTCAAGCTGCTTATCTTCCGCGATCGATCTCACTTCGAATTCGATCGCCGCACGTTGAAGAATATTTTTGAGCTCTCGAATATTTCCGGGGAACGCGTAGCTTTTTAAAAAATCGATTACTTTGGGTTCGACCGCAAATTCAAACTTTAATTGGAGGAGGAGATCATTTACAAGAACAGCCAAATCTTCCAAGCGGTCTTTGAGAGCGGGAAGCTCGATTTGAATCACGTGAAGTCGATAGAATAGATCTTCTCTGAATTTACCTTTTCTCACTTCGTCGAGAAGATTTTTGTGAGTTGCAGAAACTAACCGTAAAGAGATTGGAATTGTTTTCGTTGCACCCACTCGCTTAATTTCTTTGGATTCGAGCGCACGTAAGAGCTTTGCTTGAATGGATAGATCGAGTTCGGCGACTTCATCTAAAAAAAGAGTTCCCTGATGGGCAGCTTCAAAAGCACCAATTTGCGTTGTCGAAGCTCCCGTAAAGGATCCTTTTTCATGTCCAAAGAGTTCGCTTTCGACAAGATCTTTTGGAAGCGCAGCGCAGTTAAGCGCGACAAAGGGAAAATGATCTCGGCGAGAAAGGTTATGGAGTGCGCGCGCGACGAGTTCTTTTCCTGTTCCGGTTTCTCCATGAATAACAACGGAGGCATCCGTACCGGCGACGACTTCTATTGTCGAGAATACGGTTTTCATTTGCTTATTCTCAGAAACCATATCAAGAAACCGATTTGATTTTTTGGGTACGAGAGGGATTTCTTCTTTTCGAATTAAAAATTGTAAGTCGAAGGGTCCAATTTGGATTTTTCCACCGTCCGGAATGAGCGCTTTTACGATGCGAACGCCGTTTAGAAAAGTGCCGTTCGTGCTAGCGAGATCGGACAATGTGTAATGGTTATCTATAAAGTCAATTCGAGCATGAAACTGGGAGACCGAGGGGGATTCAATGCAGATATCATTTCCGGAGTGATTACCGACAGTAAGTCCATCGGACCTGATTTCGTAGCGAAAGTGCGAAGAGTCTAAACGGGTTCCGCAGATTTCGGCTTTGCCGACAGTAATTTTTTTTGTATCGAGTGAAATAAGTTGGGTAGGAGAGGCACCGAGGACGATGGTTTTATCGATCGCCGAATTTTGGCCAGGTTGTTCGTGCATTTCGAATGAATAGAGACGACCCAATTTATACTTTTTTTTATTTTCTAATCGAACTCGTCCGTTAACCGACTCACCGGATTCTAAATACACGCCATTTTTGGAAGAATCCTCGATGAACCACGTTTTTTCTTTTTTAACTAATAGACAATGTTGTCGAGAGAGGCTCGGATCCGGGAGCTCAATTTCGCAAGGAGAAGATCGACCCAAACGAATCAGATTCTTATCCATCGTAAGCGAAAGAATTTTTTCGCCTTGTTTATAAATTTGTAACTGCTCCATGGGCACGGGTATTAGCTTGGTGCCTCTAGATGGTCAAGCGTTCCAGATTTTTTGAGTTTTCAGAGTTTTCAGGGGTCAGAGGAATCGCTGCAGAATCGAAAGGACTGTATCTTCGTCAAAATAAGAATACTGAGGGTCAGAGCATTTCCCAAGTTTTGCGACTCAGAGTTTGATGGAGCCCCCGCTTTTAGACACTCAACTATATTTCCCCGACCTTAGCCTGGGCAAATATCGCGAAAGGATCATTTTGATCTATTTAAAATGTAAACTTAACAACAAAAAATGAAATTGTTGCACGTCGGTTCGACTCATATTGCGTATTTTAAAATTAAGTCTTCAAGAACAATTCTCCAGCCAGGCGGCGGAATGGTTCTTAGAAATGGATCCGGCGTAAGCCACTCAGGAAGGGAATTACGGAGATAAAAATTGAGTGTAGAACGTGAATAGTGAAGAAGATCCTTCGTCACCTTTGCCTTAATTGGATTTCGATAGACGTATGCGATCGTTTTTTTAAGATATTGGAGGCTATTTAGGATTCGACTTTTATATCGTCCGCCCCAGAAGTGCCCTGTTCGGCCAATAGCCTTGTTTAGCGCTCGGGCCACCATAGAGTTGATCTGTTGCATTAGCCTATCAATCGAAGTTTGTTCGCTCACCGCAAGCACAAGATGATAATGATTCGACATCACTTCGAGATGATGGATCTCAAACTGGTATTTGAGCCGAGTGCTTTCCTTACTTTCACGCATATTCTTTAGCTTTCGAAACACTTCTTCAAAAACACGATAGGCATATTGCTTTTGAAGGTAAAAATTTTGATTGTTACAGCGAGTCGTAACCGAATAGGGAAATTCAAATTGTCTAATGCGAGGGGAACGCGGCATGTAGGACAGAACTGCAAGATCTTTGCCGTGCCAATGGAAGCTATTCTAATGGGCTTCAGAGACGAATTTCTGCCGGAAGCCGGTTTTTTCCGCCGGATAAGTAAAAGTACTCTGACCCCTCAAACCCCAGCAGCATTCGTTGTCGTGAATTCCTCTGACCCCTCGAAATTTATAAAAGCTTAGAAAAAATTTAAATCTGTGAATCTTTGGATTTTTTTTGTGCAGAAGCCTTCGTTGTCGGGGTTGGGGCAGGTGTTGGCTATTACGGGGCCGAAGAGGGAACTTAGGACTGCGTCCGATTTTTCGACCTTCCATTTGAGTGAAACGTTGCCGACGGACTTTTTTAAATCTTCCGACAATTCCATTTCGCCCTCTACCTTGCCTGAGAGTTGTTGAGATGAAAAATTTACGTCCTGAAATTTCAGTCGGCCGCCCGATAGGTCTACCTTAATGACGGCTTTTGTAAAATTCAGGTCCTTCACTCCAATCAAATCTAGGGAACTCTGCTGTGGAAGCTTGAGATCCAAAAATTGGACGGCTATCTTTCCCTTCTCCTTTTGCAAATCCTTCAACGGTAAGTCTATCTTCCCCTCGATCTTGCCCTCTGCCTTTAAATACTTAGGAATCTGTGCGTTTGCATGGTTTGCGGCACTCATAATTAACGGCATCAGCTTATCCAACGGAACATCCATAAAATCAGCTTCTATATGAGAAGGTGGCGAGCTAAAGCCAGCATTGGCCTTAAACGTAAGAACTCCTTTTCCAACCGAAGCCTTCAGCATTTGTCGTTTTGGAAGTAGCGACAAAGACGATTCACCTAAATCCAAAATCCTCTGACCCGCGATATCATCTACGCAAATCAGCTTTGCCCACTGCACACCAAAGGGAAGCTGAAGTTCAAAACTATCTAGGGAACAATTTGCATCAATGCCAAACATAGTAGAGAGCTTGTTTTCGATGAGTCTTCTGGCTTTGGGTGCAAGCCTTGAAAACGGAAACGTCAGGACGAGAAACACGACGAAGAGAGCTAAACTGAGAATAATTGTCCTAATAAAATTACTCATAGGTCCTTTAAACTTGCGATGACCGTCGTGACATCGAGCTTCGTAGCATCTGCGAATTGAGGTTTAACTTTCAGTTCGACTACTCGAAGCCCCAAGGTTTCTTCAACGCTGGATAAGAATTTAAGAATCGAGTCTAAGCTCGTGTCTTTGATGTCGACAGATAACCATTCTTCATTTTTACTTTCTTTGCCGTCCGCCGAAAGTGCGCGAGCGGGCGAAGTTTTCGCAATGGTGATTCCATATTTTGCAGATTCCGTTTCGAGAAATCCGGAGAGCTTGAAACTTTCGCCGCGATTGCCTCGAAGTTTTTCGTAGCGCATCAAATCAGATCGCTGCTGCGAAAGATCTTTTAAAAGCGTTTGAATTTTTTCGATGTTCTTATAATTGTTTTCGGCATCTGAACTTGCCTTAGAAAAAAGGCTCGACGTCTCTTTAATGATCAACGCAACAATCAAAAAACCCATAACGCCTGCTAAGATCGAGACGATCATTTTTTCGCGCGGATTGAAAGCAAACCACTGAGCGCGGAGTTTTTCCTGCACTTCGTCGAATTTTTCGAAAAACTTTTCCTTGTATGCTCGAATTTTTTGGATCATGTTTTTTGTCTTTCAATCTCGACTGTAAAAGTTTTGCATTCCTGTTTTCCAGGTGACGTACAATTGGTCGGCTCACCGGCTTTAAGCTTTGGAAAGGCAGACTTGAGCGAATCAATTAATTTTTTGGCAGTATCCGAAGAATTCGTTTCAGCGGACATAAAAATACTTGTGGGCGTTACATTAAATTCTTTCACATCAATTTTTAAATGCGCCGGAAAAGCTTTTGAGATTTGCGTTAACGCCACAAGCGGACTGTTATCATTTTCTTGAAGTTGGGCGATTTTATTTCGATTCGCAGCGAGCTCCTTTTTCATTCGAGCAACGACGTCATCCGTGGAGTCGCCCTTGGCGAGTTCAAAATTGCTTCCCTTTAAAATATTAGGAACGGCCGAGAGAAGAACTTGGTTTTCTTTTCTTTGAACGCCGATTTGAAGAAGCGCGTAAATGAACGGAGCAATTAAAAGGGCCGCTACTTTTTTCATCAACGAGAATGAACCGGTCTTTAATTTTTTGAGATTTTGTTGAAACTGAAAACCTGTCTCCGAAAAACTGGGAATTTTCCCACGATGGCTTCGACTTTGAGAAAGAGCAATACTGAGAGCGGGAAGAGCGGCTTCTAAATCTCTAAGTTTTTCAAATCCCTGAAGCTGTCGCCCCCGAAGGTTTGGAAAAGGAAACGGTAAAAATTGAACATCAAATTCAGTTTTAAGATCGGCTTCAATCTGTCGCATCAAAAATGCATTTTTCGTCGGACGACCAAATGCATAAACCATGAGAGGCTTCGGAAGCACCACGCCAGAAGTTTCCATCGCCTTTAACGTGAGTCGAATCTCTGAAGCGAAATTTTTTGTCGCTGATTTCATGCCTTTCGTCAGTGGCTTTTCTGGATCCATATCCGACAAAATATGTTCTGCTTTTTCAGCATCTGTCGAAAGCTCGTCTTGAATCGACTGAATAAGATTTTTTCCACCCCACCAAAAAGTCTTGAGTCCTAAAATGGGTCCCGATTTGGCCGTGCAAAGAAATTCAGATTTCGAGTGGCCGATTTCTAAAATCCCAAAAATACTCGGCTCGGTAATGGCATGACGAAGAGTTGAAAGTGCCAGAATTTGAACCGTGAGTGGCGGATTTGAAAGCTGAAATTTTTTCAACTCTCCTTCGATCTGCTTAATGAAAGACCTTCGGTAGGCCATCGCCATGACGAGACTTTCCTTTTTAAGCGGGGCAACCCCGTCTCCCTCTAAAATCTGGCTTCGAATTTGAATTTCATCGATATCAAAAGGAATGGTTGCTTCAAGTTCGAAATTCAAAACCTTTTCGATTTTCTTCTCAGTCTTAAACGGAAATTTTAAATAGCGCGTTTCAAGATAGGCGGAAGGTAAAGCCGCAATGATCACATGATCTTCATCAGGCTTCAGCCAGTCGTGCTCGTCGAGAGCAATCGTGGTTGCAGCCCAGCCGGGCGAATCAGGAAAACCAAGGCCTTTAAAATAATCGGGTTTAGCATCGAAACTATAGAAGTCTTCAATCTGAAGACGCTGTCCGTCTTGATTAATTTTTAGGGCCTTAATTTTTTTCGTGCCAAAATCGAGGACAATCCATTTCATGGTGAAATTCTCATGGAAATAATGGGCTCAACTTTCTTACCGTTTAGCGGCCTTGCTACAATTGTTTCAAGTTTGAGTTCGATATTGTTCACATTAGCCGTCGTCTCTATTTTAAAGGAATCCGAGACTCCGGTAAGCATATTTAAACGAATGTTGTCATTCGTAAGCCGCAGCGTGTCACTGAGTGTCTTACCGAGATCTTTGTCCGTATAAACGCGTTTGTTTTCATCCCGGTCTTTAATAAATTTATCGGCCATGGATTCAGCATCTGACTGATTTTTGAGGAGTGATTGAAAAACATTTTTACTGACCGTGTTTAAATTTATTTTTTCAGGCGGTGTTCGCATCGAAGCAGGAACATTGTAGGGATTCACGTAATTAGACAGATATTCAAAGATAAAATCGTCCATATGAGGGATGAGTTTGAGTTCATCCATATTATTATAAAATCGACTTTTGGGTTCATAATCGAGCTGCAGCGCAGTATAGGGCTCAATCTTCGGAGTATTATTTTCTCTCACCGTCACGTCGGCGTCCATATAGTCACGAATTTCTCTGGCTAGCGTTTCAGGTTGGAGGTTCACATCATTTAAGTGTCTGATGAATTCAACATTCGGTCTTAAAAGTTCGAGAAAGGTATCAAAGGTTGTGTTCGCACCCGGTGCTCCTAAATCGTTCAAATAAACTCGTCCCGAAAGATCAGTCGTAAGCGAAGTTGCATTTCCTGGAAAATCATCAAAAAAATTCTGACATTTTTTATAAAAATCTTGTTTTTTCTCTTGGCTCACGTCCGTTTTTTTTGCGTCTTTTTGAGACTGGGCGAAGAGTTGAATTTCTTCGATTTTTAACGGGAAGTAATTGGGTGTTGCCCAAATATCATCGAGTCGATCGTAAGGCGCATCGCCCGACTTTGATTTTTGGGAATCGATCAGTCGATCGACCGTCAAAATAAAGCGCGCGAGATTGAGAGACGATCTCGCAAGATAAAGAGCTTCAAGACGGTCGGCTGAATTTCGAACTCGACTCGCCTGAGTTGCGGAGGTGACCACCATTTCTCGCATTAAAAGACTCATAATGGCCATCGCGGTCATGAGAATAAAAAGCGCAATTCCCCAATTCGATTTTGGCCGCTTTAAAAAATTTCGTTTCATAAAGGAAGCACCTCAGACTCGTTCAAAATTAAAAATTCTGTCGAGAGCTTAAGATTTTTTGCTTTCCATTCGTCGCGCGGAATTTCTGGGTTAACAGTCGTGATCGTGACTCGAACCGCCGTCGGAAACGCCCCAACCGTGGCGGGTGCTGCCGTATCCCAATTGTCTTGCCAGAGATCGTTTCTTGCGTCGTAGTACTCGACTTTTAGATCCAAGATTCCAGAGGCTAAAATGGAGGAGTGTTCGTCTTTAATTTTGTCGGCCAGATAAAGCGGCCCTTCAGCACGAAGAAGTTTAAGAGTTCCGTTATCATCTTTTTCAAGAGAGTAGTGCGCAAGCATGACCCCGGAAGTTCTCTTTTTAAATAAAATTTTAATATCCGTATCGAAAAAAGAAAAAGTGATCTCGGGTCCCGTCCCGATATTCGTGGCCTTAAATAACGAAGGTGAGTGCTGAGTTTTTTCGTTGTACGCCATTTGAAGATCTCGCTGCAAACGATCGAGAGCAATTTGTCCCGAAAGGATGGTGGCTTCACGAACTTTCAATTTTTTTGTCAGTTTGGTCATTTGATTCATCGTGCCTGCAATTCCTGCTGCGATGATCGCAAAGATAGCGATCGAAACTAAAATTTCGAGTAGCGTAAATCCTTTTTGAAATTGTGAACGTAAGTTTTTCATATTAAGGGATCGAAGGTAAAGATTTCCAGTCTACATAGAGTTGAGTCAGCGTGGCCTTTTGTATTTTTTTATTTTCTTCCCACGCGACAGTGACTTTAATTTTGCGAATCGATTCTGTAAAAAACTTTTCAGCGAGCTGATAAAAGCCAGCCTCACCACTGTCTGCGGAAGGTTCGGGTAAGAAACATCCTACATCTACTTTTTCGAATTTTCGAACCCATCTAAATTTTTTAAATTCGTCTTCTTTGAATTCTCCTTTTTCTTCATCTGAAAACCCTGCAAAATTTTTATGTTTCAACTGAAGTTCAACCTCGGTCATTTGTCTTTGCGCGAGAGCATACGCTTGAGCCCGCACTTCGGCTCGCGAGGCAATTTTAATACTTCCCGCCTGCCCTTGATGAAAACCAAGGAGTGCAATCGCGAGAATCGCAAGGCAAACGAGAACCTCGATGAGAGTAAAACCTCGGCGGGATTTTAACTGAATGGGAATGACCATTTGGCCCAATTATAAGCCCGCTGGGAAGGGGCTACTAGCGATTAATTCTGGGAGATTTTGAGGCCGTTCACTTATTTAATCCCAACGTCTTTTTTCCATTGATCCAGGCTCACTTCATTCGGGATGGTTTTCACGCGCCCTGAAAGGGGGTCAACTTCTAAACTTAGAATCTTCCCACCGCTGACGTCCTCAATGACGATGAGAGTCTGATCCGTTTCACCCGAGGGATAAAAAAGAATCGGGGGAACTTGTTTTTGATCTTCTTTTAGGCTCTCAGCCGTGACGAAGGTTTTGATTTTTAAAGACGAATTGAGAACCCTTTTTTTGAGCGGTTGGAAAGTGCCTCGATCAAGTCTCGTAAGATTTGCTCGATCTTTATCTTTCCAGCTGTCTTCAATTTCCTTTTGCCTCTTCTCCCATTTTTCAGTGGCTTCTCGGTCGTCTTGTCTGGGACGGGGAACCGGCATTTCAAAGATGTCTAAACTGTAAGCGTCTTTTTGTTCATTCAGTTGGAGGCGATGAATTCTTCCCGTTTTAATAGCATCGGCATAGAGACTCTGAATATCCTGAGTGAACTGATAAGAGACATTACTCATTCGCTGTTTACTTGCCGTGAAAGTTAAGGCTGCCACTCCGAATACAATCGCAACAAGCGAAATAACGGCAAGAATTTCTAAAAAGGTAAACCCTCGGATGCCTTTAGATCGAAATTTCATAGGCGCGGAAATTATTCCCAAGATTTGATATCATCTTCGTTTCCTTCGATGCGATCAGGACCCGAAGAATAAAGATCAAATGAATTCGGATTGGCGACACCGGGCGACTTATAAATGAAAGGCTTTCCAAACGGGTCATCGGGAAGTTTCTTTTTTGAGTAATAGCCCGATGTATCGTAATTTTTGCAAGTTTGTCCTGTCGTCGGCGCGTTTACGAGAGCATCGAGCCCTTGTTCTGTGCTTGGGTAAAATCCACAATCGAGTTGAAAAGCGTTGAGACTTGATTGAATGCCCGACATCAACACTCGAGAAGCTTTTACTTTTCCTTTTGTAAGTTGATTATAAACAGCGGGCACAGCAACGGCTGCCAAAATGGCCAGAATAGTAAGGACGGCAAGAATTTCTAAGAGAGTAAAACCTCTGGAAACTGAACGACGGAATCTACGCATGCCCGCATACTCTCAAAGAGAAATCGAGACGTCAAGTGGCTCACCAAATTCGATTGAATGTAAAACTTACGCTTCGTTTTAGAGAGCAGCGTTATTCAGCTGGAGAAGCGGAAGAACAATCGAGAGCACGATCACCAGAACAATTCCAGCCATGCCGATAATTAAGATGGGTTCAAGAAGAGCCGTTAAATTTTGAACTTTCGCGTTCACGCGATCTTCATAATGCTCTGCCACCTTTTCAAGCATCTGCTCGAGCTCTCCAGTTTTTTCGCCCACATTAATCATATGAGTCATCAGAGGCGGAAATTGCCCACTTTTTTTGAGCGGATTTGAAATATTTTGGCCCTCGGTGAGATCGGTTGTCGCTTGCTCGATGGCGCGGCTGATCGTTCGATTGCTCACGACCGCCTTTACAATTCCGAGACTTCCGAGAAGAGGAACCCCGCTTTTAAGAAGTGTCGCGAGCGTTTTTGTAAATCTTGAGACAGCAATCATTCGAATCATTTCGCCAAAAACAGGAAGCTTTAGTTTTTTATCATCCCACCAGGTTTTTCCGAACTCAGACCCTAAAAATCTTCGGATACTTTCAGCAATGAGGATCATCACAAAAATGACGGCCCACCAATAAGAAACCAAAAAGCTCGAAATATTCAGGATGATTTCCGTAATCAGCGGCAGCGTTTGTCTCGCATCCTCAAAGATGGACGCGATTTGCGGGATGACCAACGTAAAAATGAACATGACGACAATAAATCCAATCGCTAGCATCAGCGTCGGATAGATGAGCGCTGCCGTTACTTTTTTCTTTAATCGATCTTGGTATTCTAAGAAATCTGCCAGACGAACGAGAACAATATCCAGTGCTCCAGAGCTTTCTCCAGCCGCCACCATATTGCAGTAGAGTTCCGAAAAAATATCCGGGAATCTTGATAAGGCCTTATAAAAAGCAAAGCCTTCATTTACGTCCGACTTCACCTTCGAGATCGCCGCGCGCAGCTTTTCATTTTCGATCTGCTCGACTAAGCCACTGAGCGCGTCAACGAGCGGAACATGGGCAGAGACGAGGGTCGCGAGCTGCCTTGTGCAAATCGAAAGATCTTCCGTCGAAACTCTTTTAAAAAAATGTCGAAAGGCGAGTCCTTGTTTGTCGGATTCAGACGCTCTGGAATTGGTTTCTAAAATCTGGCTGGGAAAAATTCCGTCTCTTCGAAGTTGCGATTTGGCACCTTGAAGATTGTCAGAATTGACGACGCCTTTGGTCGCTTTTCCGCTGCTGTTAATTCCTTGGTATTCGTATTGAGGCATGATTAGTATACTTAGATCGGAGCGCCCTCATCGACTCGCGAATCTTCTTGCGTGGTCGAGAGAACTTCTTCGATCGTCGTCACTCCTTGAATAATTTTTCGAAGACCATCGTAGCGCATCGGTCGAAATCCTTTAGCGATCGCCGCTTTTCGAAGCGAAACTGCGTCTGGAGTTTTCAGAATCACCGATCTGAGCTCTTCGTCGACCGGCAGAAGTTCATAGATCCCAACTCGTCCGCGATAGCCCGTATGATAACAATGTTCGCAACCGACAGCGCGGTAAACCGTCGCTTGCGAAGGAATTTTTTCTAAACCGAGACGATCTAGCTGTTCCGCTGTCGCGGTATGGGGTTCTCGGCAGTGCTCGCAAATTCTTCGCACAAGCCTCTGGGCAATGATGCCAATAATAGAGGTCGAAACCAGAAAGGGCTCTACTCCCATATCGACGAGCCGTGTGACGGAGGAACAGGCATCGTTTGTGTGAATCGACGAAAGCACAAGGTGACCTGTGAGAGAAGCTTGGACTGCGATCTCGGCAGTTTCACGATCTCGAATTTCTCCGATCAGAATAACATCGGGGTCTTGTCGTAAAATAGATCGAAGGCCGTTCGCGAAGGTAAGCCCAATTTTTTCGTTTACTTGAATTTGACCCACGCCGCCGAGTTGGAACTCGATCGGATCTTCGACGGTAATAATATTGATATCTTCGCGATTAATTTTACTGAGAGCGGCGTAGAGCGTTGTCGTTTTTCCGCTACCCGTAGGCCCAGTGACGAGAATAATGCCGAAGGGTTTTGAAATCAGCTCTTCCATCTTATTCAGCATGGCTGTCTCGAAACCGAGATTTACTAAATCGAGAACAACCGCGCTCTTATCCAGAATCCGCATGACGATTCTTTCACCGTGAGCTGTAGGAATCGTAGAAAGCCGAAGATCAATATCTTTTCCGGCAATTTTAATTCGAATGCGACCATCTTGCGGAAGACGTTTCTCGGCAATATTGAGCGAGCCCAATAGTTTAATCCGAGACGAAACAGAATTTTGGAGGCGCTTTGGAACTTTTAAAATATCGTAGAGATTGCCGTCGATTCTAAACCGAACAGAAACTTCTTTTTCATAAGGCTCCACATGAATATCACTCGCACGATCTTTGACAGCTCTAAATAAAAGAGAGTTCACAAGTCGGATAATCGGCGCTTCGTCTTCAGAATCGAGAAGATCGACGGGTTCTTGGAGCGCTTGATCGTCGATTACGTCTTGACCCAAATCTTCGATAGCAGAATCTGCAGTTGAAGCTCGGTCGTACGATCGATTGATAGCTTCTGTAATCACCGACGAAGGGGTTGCCGCTACAATGATCGCTTGCTCAAGAAGCATTCGTACATCGTCGAGAACCGTTACGTTCAGTGGATCAGAAGTCGAAACCAAAACTGCACCGTTTTTATATCCAATCGGAAGCACTTGGTATTTTTTTGCAAATCGCGTGGGAACTTTTTTAATCAGTTCTTCCGGAATTTCGCGATCGTGAATGGATCTCACAAACGGAATATTGAGCTGCCTGGCGAGTACTTCCAGTAGCTGCGCTTCGGTGACAGCTTTCATTTGAAGAAGAACTTCACCGAGTCTCAGCGAATGTCCTTTTTCCATTTGAATTTGAACGGCCTGGGCAAGCTGGTCTTCGGTAATGATATTAGCTCTTAAAAGAATCTCCCCGATATTGAGATCTTCCGTCGATTCAAGAACAAGATGTCTATCGATTAAAGATTCGCGCAGCCGTTCACGCTGCTGGAGCGAGGTTGTGATTTCAGTTTTTTCTTCAGACATGAGATCCTTATTTCGGCGATTTCTCTGGCGGCGAATCCTCAAGAATCCAATCTTTAGTGGGAGTTTCGGACTTCTTGGAATCAATTTTGTTTGGAGTTTCAGGAGTAATATACGACGGAGTGGGCATCGGCGTCGAATTTATTTTAGGTTCTGGCTTCGGCTCCAAGGGCAGCGGAGTTGGAACTGAGAGAGGCATTAGCTCCTCAATATTGGGAGTGGGCGTAGGGCTCGGCTCAGTCGTGGGTTTCTCCTCCGGTTTCGGTTGAACGATGGGCATCAGATCTTTCGAATTTTCGGGCTTAGTTTCTGTCGTCGAAGGTTCAATCGTCTTATTCGCGTCAGTCGGTTGGGTTGGCTCAGTGACAGGCACCTTTTCTTGTTTAGCTTTAGAATCGTCACCTTTCAGCTCATCTTCAGGTTCTCGATTTGACTTTGGATAAACAAATTTTTGCTCGAGGCTTTTCACATATTCTTTATCGAGCATTTTAAGTTGTTCTTCCGTCAAACCTGAACTCGGGACTCCTTTATTTTCTGAAACGCCGAGTTCCTTTAAAAAGCCTTCTCGTTGTTTTAATTTTCTAAAGAATTGATCGTTCATATCTCCCGTATTTTTAATGATATAGGGAGTGAGAAATAAGAGCAGATTGACTTTTTCGATCACAGTAACTTTTGATTTGAAGAGCCAGCCGAGAATAGGAATATCGCCAAGCAGAGGCACTTTCGAAATATTGACTGATTGTCGATCTCTCATGAGGCCTCCGATGACAACCGTTTGCTGATCTTTCACGATCACGGTCGTCGAGGCTTCCCGGTCGATTGTATTGTAACTTCCATCTTTATTGAGAGCTCCGAGATCGTTGATTTTTTCTTTAATTTTTAAAGTGAGATAGTCGCCTTGATTAATTTGTGGCGTGAGGGTGAGCTCTGTCGCTACCTTTAGTCGTATCGTATTCGACTGAATAATGCCGGTTGCAGTCGTGGACGTTCCGCCCGCCTGAGGAATTTCTTGTCCGATCGAGAGTGTGGCATCTTCGTTCGCGGTTGCTAAAATATGCGGAGTCGAAAGTAAATTGACGTTCGAATTGCTCACAGAAAATTGAATGATCGCTGAAAGAAGCGGAAGGTTCGCGGTCTGAGCCACGCCTGATGCGTCGGTGTAATTGACGGGATAAGTTCCGCCAGATCGAAAGCCGAGTGCGAGACCGGTGAGAGCTGTCGGATCTTTCAGCGCATTTTGAAGGACAGAGTCAAAACCGAGTCCGTTAAGAGAACCAAGAGCTCCTGATTTGATCAAATTGTTTTTTGCATCTCTTCCACCGTTCAAAGAATTGGTTTGAGCAAATGGGCCTGTGCCAGAGACATTCCAAGTATTATTTTTGTTTACCGAGGCTTCGAGAATGGCGCCTTCGATGAAGACTTGGCGTCGTCGAATGTCGAGCTTTCGGATAATCGTTTTTAAAACTTCAAAGTCACGAGGAGAAGATTGAATCACGAGGGCGTTCGTTGCTTTATCAGCCGTGATTTTGACATCGCCAAGATTGGCAACTTCAGCGTCACTACGAATGGGATTCGACGGAGCTCCGGGAAGCGGTGGAATTAAAGAAGCAGGTGATTTGCTCCTTCCGCTCGTGAGAGACGAAAGGGTGGACGCGAGTTCTTCTGCCTTCACGTTTTGAATCGGATAAACATGAATTTGTCCGCCGCCGCCTTCGGTGGGGATATCGATACGAGCAATAAACTTTTTAACCTGCTCGATTCCATGTTCAGATCCGAGAATAATGATGGAGTTCGTTCGTTCGTCGGCAACCACCTTTTGAATCACGCCAACATCGTTACTTCCAGAGCGAGACAGTCTTCCGCCCGAAGGTGCGCCGCCAATTCCAAGTCCGCCCGGCGCGCCTCCTCCACTGGCCGGAAAAAAGTCGGTCACCTTTCTTGCGATATCGGGAGCTGCTGCATTTCGAAGTGGAATGATTTCCACTTGCTCTTGAAAGTTTTCGACATCGAGAACATCAAGAATTCGAATGATACGACGAATATTAAAAGCGTAATCACTGATGATGAGGGTGTTTGTTGGCGCGTGTTCAATTAAATCGCCGCCCGTTCGTGAAAGAAGATTTCGAACCGCTTGAGAGATGTCTCGAACGAGTAAATATTTGAGAGTTAAAATTCGCGTAACGTAGCTGTCGTCATTGGGCGTTGTGCCTTCATAGATAGGAACTGGAACTTTTCTTGCGTTCGCAGCTTTTTCAATTTTGATATAGGCGCCTGCCGGATAAATAATATAACCACGAACTTCCATGGCCGAAAGAAAAGCGCCATAAGCTTCGCGCATAGTGACTTCGGTCGGAGAGATGATCGTCACTTTTCCAGAAAGGATAGTTGGATCGTAAATGAATTTTTTGTGAAGACGCTCCGCAAAATATTTAACGATGTCTTCAATTTCGACTTGAACAAAATCCATTCTCACTTTGTCGTTCTTTCCCGGAGCGCCCGCAGGAAGAATGGGAAGAGATTTTCCAGAACTTCCCGAAGGGGTTAATTTTTTGGGTTCAGGAAAAGTCAGATTTTGGGGACGAGGTGAGGCTTCTTGATTTTGAAATCGCGGCTCCTCAGAAGGAAGAGGTTGAGGACGAACCATTTCTTTTTCATCGAGCGGCTCTAATTCATCATCAAAAAGTCCGTTCGTTTTGGGAGTAATGGGGGCGTCGCCGTTATCAATAAAATCTTCTTGCGCTCGAGCGCTGGTTGAAAGAACAAATAAGAGCCCGAAAAGCTTAAAGAATTTAGCGAATTTCATAGCTATAGTTTATCCTTGTTCCATTTCGAACTAAATCGATCGAAATTGTTTTTTCACTGCGCAGTGCGGTAAATAACCCGGTAGCTTTTTCAAAACTATCCAAGTCTTGGCCGTTCACTCGCTTGATGATGTCGTTATCTTTCATTCCTAGCTTTTCGTAAATGCTCCCCGAGCGGATTTGGAAAACCTTAAAGCCGTCGGTCTTGTTGTCTGGTGTCAAATTAGGCACCATTCGCGCTTGCGTCAAAATCTTTGAGAAATTTCCGAGTGCATCATCGACGACGCCCTGAGGAATGATGTATTTATTGGGGCCAACCTCCTCAAACGGAATATTTGTATCAACGGGAGGAGCCTCGGTCTGGAACAAATTGGAGCCCGAAATTTTATTTTCGGCGGCTTTAAGCTCGAGACTCTCCAGATGACTTCCGTTTTCTAAAATCACGCGAAATCGCTCAATTTTGTGAATTCGAGCTGCGAGGATACTGTCGCCAATGCCGTAGTACTGAGTTTTTTTAGAAGACCTTTCTTGAATGAGAGCTACCGAGTACTTTGAGTTCCGAAAGACAATCGTTCCGAGAAGTTCTAAAGGCATAGATGAAGGAGAAATAGGGCCGCCTACGACTTCGCGGCCAGAGCTTGAGCGGTTGCGCACTTCTGAATCAAAAATATTGCGGGAAAGAATACTTTGGATACTTACCTGCGCCTGAGATTTTGGAGCCTCTTGGCTTAAACTCATGGGCTTCGATCCGAATTCCAAGGGCAAATAAAAATGGGCGATCATTAAGTTGGCAGACTTTGCTAAGAAAAAAGTAATAACGACAATAAAACCCAAGCGCCAAATCGTATTTTGATGACGCGTCAGCGATTGAAGAATATTTCCGAGATAATTGAGAAGCCGCATAGTTTATTTTGCCATTATCTGTAAGAACTCCTATCTACTTTATCGAATTAAATCCCGGTTGCACAGATTTTCATTCACAGGTTGCGTCAGGAGAGCTCGTCATGGAAGAATGATCGCGATTATGTGGAGTCGAAAGCAGATTTTTTTGGTTCTCTTTTGCGCGATCGGACTCGGGGCACTTTTATGGTCTGCCGACGATTACTTTTCTCTTATGAGAGGGGATCGACTCGGAGCCAGCGCCTGTTCAATCAATTCTTACTGGAATTGCGACAAAGCTTCTTTGTCTCCTGTGGGCTCCTGGAGCGGAATCCCGCTCGGGCTCTTTGGAGCTGTCTGGTTCTTTGTGGTCGCCGTCCTTGGTTTGTCGCTTCCAACGCTTCGCGTAATTTTGAGATCACTTCTCGTTTTGGGAGTTTTGACGGCAATCGCGCTGGCATCTTATTTAACTTTTAAACTTAAAACAGGTTGTATTATTTGCTATTTATCGTATGCAGCCATTTTAGGCGCGACTTTTTTTGGTTGGTCAGCTTCGGGCTTTGCCTTTTCTAAACGAAATACGTTTCTAGTTATTGCGGTCGGAATTCTTGGTCTCGCCGCTTTTGCTTTCGTGAGTGAAATCGGAATCGGAAAAAATATTTCTGACGAAGAATTCCAAAAATGGGTTCAAACAATTGAACCGATGCCGCCTCCTTCAAAACTTTCAAAGGGGCCTTCAGACTCAAAAATTACGGTCGCTGAATTTTCGGATTTTGGATGCCCGTTTTGCCGAGTGGCTTCGGAAGTTATGCTTCCTTATTTAAGCCAGCAGCCCGACGTAAGAATTTTATATTATCCATTTCCTCTGGATAATTCTTGTAACCCCTACCTCGATCGACCTATTCATCCGCATTCGTGTGAGTGGGCGCGTGGAGCTGTTTGCGCGAATGAACAAGGACTTCTTTGGGAGTTCCACGATAAAATTTTTAGCGTGATGAAACAAAGTGAATCTCTGCCCGCACTTCATCCGACGGTCGACAGCTTTGGACTTAAAATGGAGGAGTTCAATCGATGTATGGCAGATCCAGAGTCGAGCAATACACTTCAAGCTTTAATTGCGGCAGGACATTCGATGAATATCGGAAGCACGCCAAGTTTTTTTATTAATGGCAGACGATATGAGGCTATTCCCCCGATGTTTCTTTTAAAGAAATTACTCACCGAACTTCGCAAATGAATTTAGTACTCTCCATTTTGTTTTCTCTCATTCAAGTCGCCCCAGCAAAAAATCTTCCGCAGGTGAAAATTAAAGGAACGACTTTTCAGGTGGAGGTCGCAAGAAGTGAGAGCGAGTGGCAGAAGGGTCTTATGTTTCGAGAACATCTTGCTCCGAATGAAGGGATGCTTTTTTTTGGAAATACGGAGCGCCCGCAAGCTTTTTGGATGAAGAACACTCTAGTCTCTCTCGATATTATTTTTATTTCTCGAAATAAAAAAATTGTTTCGATCGCAAAAAACACCAAACCACTTTCAGAAGAGCCGCTTCCAAGCGCAGCGCCCGCGCAGTACGTTCTGGAAATCTTGGCTGGCCAAGCGACCGCTCATCAACTGAAGGCGGGTGATCCTGTGGAATTCGTGCGGATTCCCTAGCTGGGATTTTTTGTCGCATTCTTCCGGAGAATGGACAAAAATTCCCAAAATCGGCATGAAAGTCGCATTTATTCTTTATAAAGATAAACCATTCCGGCGACTTACAATGGCATGGATTTTGCTCTAAAGAGATTGAGAGGCTTTGGCATGAAAATGAAATCTTTCTTATTTTTCTTTTCTCTTTTGATTCCAATATTTCTTGTCGCGCAGACTTGCCCACCGCCTATCAGCACGAACAAACTCTCGGGTGAAATAAACACGAGTTTTCTCCAAAACAAATTTGCAAAGTCGGGCGACTTTAAGAAAAAAGGTCAGTTGACTTCCGATGAGCAAAATCAATACAAGGCAATCCAGAAAACTTTGAAAGATTTTGAAGACGGAAAGGTTCTCGTGCATCCTGTCCTTATCCATCTTGTCGAAAAATTAATTGAATTTGAAAAAAATGGCATTTCTGTCAAAGTTGCCGGATTTGACCTAGATTCTGAAGATATACGTGATCCGGAAGTTTCCAGGAGTGCGAAGGAATGAAAAAAATTCTCTTAACGATGACGCTTCTGAGTGCTGCTACGGTCTGGACACCAACCGAGGCTGGCAATTTAAAAAAATGTGGGATCGTAGTCGGCGCTTTAGCCATTGGAGGAATAGTTGGTTTTGAATTGACGCGTCAAAAAGATAGCCCCCATAAACCTCACCGAGATATTGCGAGCAGAATAATGGATGCTGCCATCAAGAAAACGCCGCTCTCGAAAACGTTAGTGGCGACTAAATACAAAAACTATATTGACAAGAAGGAAGGTAAATTTTCGACAGACGCACCAGAAGCTTATTGGGCAAATATTATAAAAACTGCTGAAATTCGTCTGAATAAAGAGAATTTAAAAAATCTTCCAGTAGCGCCGGCCACTTCGGATAAAGTCGCGCAGCCTATTACCTCAGATCATCAATATGACGGCGAAGATATGTACAGTGTTTTCGGCCTCAGTGAACTGAATCGATTTATTGGAAAGAGAAAAGTTTATGAAAAGTTTATACAGGACCCTGCTCGCGTAAGGATATGGATGGATAAAGTGCTTCACGCTCCAATTGAGGTAGGCAATCAATGGGATGAAACTGGTGGAGTCAATGGAGAAAAGACTTACGATCCTGTAGTCTGCTAAAAGTGAGGAAGGCAAATAGATGTATTTCCGGACGAAAAATATTGGCGGACTACAAAGGACTTCGGACTCTCGACTCAATTTATTGAATTTTTATTAAAAGATGTCAAAACGAATTTACCTCCAGCGCAATATCAAGATTTGCTTTTGGATTTTTATAATGCGCCTGATTTCGGTAAGACTGCGGAATACCAAGGGCACCAATACTCTCTTGGATGGAGAAATTTTTCTCGGCTGAAAGAAATCTATCTTCGGGACCTTTCACTGCCGGAAAAGGATTTAGTGTCGATGATTACTGATACAAATGAATATTTTAGATCAGAGGAAGCACTGGGAAAACTTCAAACAAATCCGTCATGGAGTCATTCGACCGAAGATGCCCTTCTTCGCATGATTAGTTCAGATATGTCTCCAATCTCACGATTCAAATTAGGCGGAACAGGGAATATTGTTTCGATTCTTTTCGAAAGAAAAACCCCTGGACTCGCAAAAGCGCTTGGAGAGCGTCTTCAATTGGAACCCCTTAAGGCTCAGGACGAAGCTACTCCTCATTTCCCTCCTGGCAAAGAGGTCGAATGGTTGTTCCGCTTTCAACCGGAAGAGTTTTTACCATATCTTGAAAAAAATCCGAATATCCTCATCTCTGTGGCGTTGAATGATTACGATTCTCAAACTGCTCTGAAGGCGATCTCAATTTTGAAATGGACTCCGGAGCTTGCAAAAAAAATAACCGATGGTCTTCGTTTAATTCCGGATAGAAAGCTACCCCAATGGGCAGAAGACATGAATTCTATCACAAACGGAAGCACTCATTACGATCCAGTGGTCTTTCCAGATCATCTTATTGAACAAAATGCGAGAGGCGTTCTCAATACTTTTGATTTTCTAAAAGAAAGAAAGACATCGGGAATCGGAAGTGTGCTTGCAGAATATCTATCGAAAGCTCCTATCGATCGATTAACAGTAATGTCCTATCCTAGTTACGATTTGAAAATTGGCGACTTCCTTTCGCGAATCGAAGCCGAAGATGATCCTTCTGCGATTCCTTTCTTAGAAGAATATCAGGAGAAACAGCTGAGACGAGATAAACAGGTAGATGCAGTAATCGAAAAGTTAAGAAAAAACTAAGACCGTTGACCCTTTGATTTATGGCTTTTTCTCTTCTGCAGATTTTTTATTGTCCATTTCTCGGCCGGCTTTTTTAACATTGAAATTCAAATCATCGAGCAAATCGTCGTGTGTTTTCATTTCTTTTCCTGTTTCAGAGACAATTCCTTTTTCCACATCGTCCACAGTTAATTGCAAGCCTCTTGCAAGGTAAGATCTTTGTGCGAGCAAACCCTCCAAATCTCTGGTGGGGATTTTAAATTCTGAGATTTTGGATAGATCGATCTTCCACTTCCCATCGACTTTTTTTAGAAAGAACGCGGGTTCTTTTTCACCATTCTTCGTGACGGTCGCCTCATCACCTTGAATAGATTCTTTTCCGGTTTCAACGGGTTTTAAATCTCTCGCACCCTCAATATCCATAACTCGATCTGCTTCTTCTTTTCCGAACTTCTTTTCAATTGCACTATGAAGTCTCTGTGCTTGAAATGCAAAACTCGAATCTGCAAGCATGGCGTTTGATTTTGTAGCATCGCCAGAAACGAGTATTTGTTTAAGAGTATTGGTATCTCCGCTGTCTTTTGCTTTATAAAAACTAAGAACAGCATTCTTTGGAGTCGATAGATCGGGTTCTGCTGCAAAGAGCATATGAACTCTCAAGAAAGATGATAAAATTATTGTGGTGGCTACAAAGTGATTTGATTTCATATTATTTTATTCCTATTTCTTCAGTGTGCTAGTTTCGACTGGATTAAAAATCCAGCAATGATAAGTGACCTTCGGTCGCATCATTAGCACCGATAGAGATTTGATTCAATAGTCCTTAAATCCATTTAAAACGGGTTTCTTTCGTTGTTCTCAAGTTATAAAAGTGGACCTCTAAATCAAATGTGCAAGAAAGCACCTGAATAAAGTTCAAAAAGTCGAATAATGTGAAACTTCTCGTAATTTCTGGTTCGGCGGAGCCTATTGCCGTACATCGATTGCGAGCTTAATTTCTAAGTTCCCATTCTAATCTGGCCTTGAAACGATTGGCTTCGGGCGATGATGGCACTTTCCAGGTTTTCAGGATTTCTTCGGAGAGCGCTTTTGAATCGATGAGACGTAGTCCGAGGTAAAATTTACTTTCGGCTTCTCGAAGTTTCAAATCGGCAATTCTGGAGAGCGCGTCGGCGAGCATTTCTCGATCTGATTTTGGCGAATGATAGGCGGGAGACTTTTTCCAGTTGGGGCAGAGCTCATTCAGTTTTACAAAATCGCGACTGTCTTTTGAATTCGAATAAACCCACTCGAGCCTTGCGCAGTCTCTGCGAAGCGGGTCCTTAAATAATAGCTTTCTCTCTAAAACTTTGGCAGCCCAAAGTTTTTTTTCTGCGCTCACGGGTCGAGATTTAAAGAAGTCGATATCGGTTTTGCCTTCCCAAGGAAACAATCCTTCTTCCAATTTTTTGACCGCAGCGCCACCCGCGAGTGCATACGAAACGGTCGATGAATAAGCTGTAAAAAATTTCAAAACGTGCGGAAAATTTTTAAGAGAAAGCGTTTGAACGAAAGCGGCGGCGTCATCGAGCGTATTATCTTTATCTTCGCTTTGCAGCGCGACCGCAAAGCCTTCTAAATAAAATGAATCCAGATAGGAGATGAGCGGTGCTTTTAATTGACCGTGAACGAGGTGCGTGAGTTCGTGTGGGAGAAGCTCAGAGATCGGCACAACGTGCGAGAGATGCATTGATTTTTGTATAAAATTTCCAATTTGTGTTTCACGTGCTCCGATCCAGTGCGCTTTGGTATCGTCGCTATCATAAATATAAATATTGAAATGTAAGTTTGGATTCAAAACGGCTGACTTCGGAAGTCGTGACCGAATCTCTTCAAGATTGAACGCGAATTCTCGTGCCCAATCTCTCGCTGAAAACTGAGAAGCCTTTTCGCTTTCAAGGCGCACTTCAATCGGACCAAAAGAGGCAGACTCTCGAAAATGATTTTTTAAGGCTCCAGAAAAAAGAACAGGCGATGGTGTCGCGAGACCGGCAAAGGCCGCCAAGGCAAAAAATCCACAGGTCATCCAGAGTGCCGATCGATAGTTTATGAGTGTGAGGCCAATAACGGTAAGGACTGCAAGGCGAAAATAATACGGTTCAAGAGAAATAATGGGATCAATGCTGACGGTCCCCGGAATGATTCCCCAAATCGGATCAAAAAAAACTAAAGATGATGAAAATAAATATTTAACGAGAGATAAAAAAGCCGACAGAAGAGCAAAGAGATAAAACTTTTTTATTTGTTTACCGCTTAGATTCCAGAGGAGAGCGATAAAGATGAGGGAGATATTCCAGTGAAGGAGACTGAGCTTAAGATAAAAACCTAAATCGGCATTGATAAAAAAATGTTCAGAGACAGCAAGCCCTGCAGGCAGGATGAAAAGAATCGAAAATAATAATTTCTCATTTTTGATCCACTTGGCAAGAAGCGGATAAAGAAGGACGAGAAAAAGATTGGCGACAAAAAGGAATTCCCAGCTTTGAAACATAGCGAATTAGCTACCCACAGACGCGATTACGGCCTTCATTCTTTGCTCGATAGAGTTGAGTGTCAGCGCCCGCGATCAGAGCTTCCACATTTGGATACTGGGCTTGATTCGCTGTATTCATGACCGTAATTCCGATCGAAGTCGTGACTTGAAATGCTTTGCCGCCGGACTCGATTTTTAAATTGGCAACGCCCGTTCTTAGATGCTCCGCGAGGGCTTTCGCCTGCATTAAGTCGCACTCCCGCATAAAGATAATAAACTCTTCTCCACCAAAGCGAGCGACTAGATCGTGCTTTCGAGTGGTCGTCATTAAGTACTGAGAAACCCTCTTGAGGGCGACGTCTCCAGCGATATGACCAAAAGTATCGTTAATTTTTTTAAAAAAATCGAGATCCAGAATGACGACGGCGAGTTGCCCGCCGTTTCTTTGTACGTAATAAAATTCTGAAGAGAGGCGGTCCATAAAATATTTTTTACTGTAAGCCCCGGTCAAAAAATCTTTGGTCGCAGCATTATAAAGTTCCGCTAAAAATTTTCGCTCGACGTCTTCTTGAAGATGATATTTTAGAATCGTCGACGATCCGACTTGGATTTGATCGCCTTCTTTAAGCAAATTTCGTTCGACTCGATGGCCGTTTAGAAGCGTTCCATTTGTGCTCGCGAGATCACTTAGAAGTGTTCCCTCTTTATTAATCACGAACTTACAGTGGTGTCGCGAGACTAAATCGTCCTCCACAACGAGATCACAGCTATCTACACGTCCGATCATGAACTCCACTTTATCGATCGGAAATGATCTGCCGATATGAGGGCCTGAGACGACAAGAAGTGCGGGCGTTTGCTCACGCGGAAGGGGGTTCTTTGCAGAAATGGGACTGACGATCGTTCTCTCGCTAAACTGAGAGTCTTCTGCGTCCTCATCGATGAGCTTTTTCATCTCCTTTATTATAGCTGAAAAGAAACGACTTCTGGGGAGGCTGAAAGACGTTTCTTTCGTTCGTCAAGACTTGCTCCATTTGGCCTTTAGAGCCCTTACCTGAGGGGCTTGTGGAAATACTTTTGATCGTCTAGAAGACACTCCTAAGGAGCCTTTTTTTCTATGGCATTTCAAGCAAAGCGCAAATTTCAGCGGAGCGTTCAACGCGAAGCCGTCAAAATTTTATCTCCGGCGGGAATCGAATACGCCACTTACGAAGATTTGAGCGCAGGCGGACTGAAGCTCTGGCTCGATCATGATATGGAGCCGCAAACGACTCTTTCACTAGAATTTTCTCTTCGAGAACCGGGGCAGACACCACAAAATATAAAGGTGGTCGGTCGTGCAGTGCGCTGCATCAAAACCAAAGCCGGCTTTGAAGTGGGCGTTCAATTTTTAAATCTTCAGGAACCGACGCGCGAGGCCATCCAAAAGCTATTCGACGGAAACGATGGACCCTTTTAAACTGAAGGTATGCAGTTCAAAATTGGCTTTGTCTTTTGCATTTTTACAATAACATCTTTATTTGCATTCGAAGCCCCTTGGAAAAATTCTGCTGAACTCACTTCTCCGTGGACCAGTACGGATCGAAAAGAAAATCGCGAAGGTTTTTTTAATACCCTTAATCAAGGAGAAAAAACTTCGACCGTCGCACCCAAAGCAGAAGCCGTCGCTGAAATAGAACCTCCTTCCACAAAAGAAATTACACCCGTCGCTAATGAATCCGAATCGAAAGCGGATCTCACTCGTATTCCTTGGTCCGCGCATCGCACGATTTATCCGAGCGATAAATTTTCTTCAAAACTCTTATGGCCCATCGAAGGTGGACGTTTGACGTCGGGTTACGGAATTCGTGGAGGAAATTTTCACGAAGGTTTAGATATTGCAGCGCCTGAGGGAGCTTGGGTTCGAGCAGCTGCTCCGGGACGAGTCGTCT
This sequence comes from Bacteriovoracaceae bacterium, assembly GCA_028287765.1. Lineage (GTDB taxonomy): Bacteria > Bdellovibrionota > UBA2394 > UBA2394 > UBA2394 > JAQBPA01. The sequence goes on along the minus strand of JAQBPA010000038.1, from coordinate 322 downwards.
ACAACGGAAATCTGCACGGATATGGTCACGTGATGGTGATTTATCACGGCGACGGAATGGCGAGTGTCTACGCGCATAATTCAGAAAATTTAAAACGACGAGGAGCCGTCATTCAAAAAGGTGAGGTCATCGCTAAAGTGGGTCATACGGGTCACGCGAACGGGAATCATTGTCATTTTGAAATTCGAAAAGACGGAAAGCCCATGAATCCGCTTTTATTTACGTTTTCTAAAACTCCAGTTTTAGCACAAAGATAAGTGTCGCCAAGATCAGGCGGCACCCGGATTTGAACCCGGAACGCGACGGAGCGTTACGCTGTCCA
>JAQBPA010000028.1 GCA_028287765.1 Bacteriovoracaceae bacterium | reverse complement strand
GAACGGGCTCTCGGCGGGTATTACCTACCGTCTGCAAACTCAACCGAGTCTTGCGGGTTCCGCGAATGTGACAAATGCTTTGGGAAGTTTGCCAACAACCGTGACTCAAGATCCCATCCTTCCTTCAAATCTTCAGGCGGGATTTTCTTACGAGTTTATACCTGACACCGTCATGATGGCTTTCACATACGAGTGGACGCAGAATTCGATGCTTGCAGATATTTCTAATGTCAAAGGCTTCGGTGCTTTTACCGGTCTGGGTTCCGACGTCGTCAATGGAGGAGTTAAGGCGAGAGATGATCATGAGTTCCATATTGGAGCGGAATACACATTTCATTTGGCGCAACATCGAAAAATCCGAGCGGGTGCGGGCGTTTGCTTTGATACGGCAGCCAGTCGATCTGATTTCCCAAGTGCTTTCTTGTCCCCGGCCACTTTCTATAAAGGCTATGGTCTCGGAGGACAATACGATACGGGTTCGAACGTCGTCGGTTTAGCTGTGAACTACGGCAACAACTCAAAGACATCGACAACAGTTGATCCAACTCTTGCTGGATCCGTCTTCGCTGGAAAATACAAATTGGAAGAATGGTTAGCTGTTCTCGATTACCAATACAGATTTTAATTTCGTTCATCGTAATTGATTACGAATCACGGAGGGGCCGAGTGCCCCTTTTGTGTTTTTGCGCAAAGTGTTTTTCAGATTATATTTTTTTGATAGCTGCAGGCGGCACGATACGAAGATCGGCCTTCGCAGTTTCGGAAAGATTGCATGACGGACAGACAAGTTTTGGAATCCCAGATTTATTTTCAAGCAGTACAAGTGGCGTGGAGCAAGTTTCACAACGACCGAGATTCAAACTTTCTCGGCTATGATCTTTTAAGGTGAGTTCGGTGGTTTTAAACACGAGATCCTCAAATCCCTTCATCCGAGAGATCTCTCTAGTCTTTTTTTGAAATAAATCTCCTGGAAGTAAATCGAATAACGCCGTGTTGTCAGTAAGCGAGTAGGCAATTACATGATTGGGTTTTGCTTCTGCGCATAATCGGTGAGCCAAAGAAACGTTTGCGCCGATTGCGGTGAATGATTTCATCGAGCCTTTCCCTAAAAATCCTACGAGAGACTCACCCTCACAGATCCCAAATCGAAGCTGAACGGGATCTCCCCAACGAAGCTCAAGATAATCTTTTCGAGATTGAAGCAAACCGAGAATTTCTGCACAGGCCTTTGTGGCTCGCGACAAATCATCGGGATGGCTTTTCGGCGAACCCGAAAATGCCTGCGCGCCGTCACCCGTAAATTTATCGATCGTAATGTCCCACCTCAAACATCCCGCCGAGATCACATCAAAAACTTCTTCAATCACTTCAGAATAAACTTCAGGTTGCAGAGCATTTGCTTTTTGAGTGGATCCCACAATATCACAAACCATCACACTAATTTTTTGCGGAGATAATTTTTCGTAACGACTTAAATTGCCGAGTACATCCGAAATAATTTGCGGAGAAAACTGACTCTCAAATTTCTTTCGTTTAATAAGCTCCGCAGCTTTTTCTCGCACTTCTTGATCGCGATTTCGGAGATCATCTGCCAAATTTTTCTGAGCAGTAAAGGCGTCGAACAAATATCCACGCACTCGCTCTGTATAAGTTAGACACGTTCCTATAGTGCCGATAAGCATCGTAAGACCCAGAAGTGAATTCACGCGATCGTCACTGAAATGTTTAATAAAAATATAAAAGGAAGGGGAGCAGCTCAAAGTAAATATGACTGCCGTCCATTTTACTGACTTCGGCGAATGAATTAAACCCTGAAATAAGATCAGGGCAACACCCGCAAAATAGGGAGAAAAATAAACTTGATTGGAAATCATTAATAGCTGAATGAGAAAAGTTGGCAGTGCAGGAATCAACAAGAAGCGAAGCGAATGTTTTACTCGACCTCTAAGAGCAGAATATAAAAAGACAGCAAGGACGATTACAGCGAATCTAAGAAAAAGATATATCCAGAATCTCTGAAATCCTGAAGCGATCCAGTCAACACCCGCGTATGCAGTAAAAGCGGGAACAAGGATCGTCCACGCCGTTGACCTAACAATTCGCTCTTCTCTGAAGGCTGCCGCGGCTTCAACTCTATTCTTTCGTTTGAGAGCAAAAGCTGAGGGAAATATCCTCATTGAACTCCAGTTCTATTTCTTCTCAATGACGAGAAAAGCATTAATGTGATTAGGATCGTAATCTACGGACACTTTGCAACCTTGAAGATCAGCTGCCCATGCTCGCATTTCTTCTTCTGTCTTGTAGATTAAATGCCAGCGAAGAATAAGACTGATAAAACTTTTCGTTCCAACTGCCTTTGTGAAATTCCCAATGACAAGCCGACCTTGAGGTTTCAAAAGTCGAAATAAACTTCGCGTGATCATGGTCGAAGTGAGATTGTCTAAATAATCGAACAAGCCTCCGGAATAAATGAGATCAAATGATTCTGCTGCATCCTCTTGATGATTAAGAAAAGATTTTACGCTGGCGTTTATATAATCAACGTTTGGATTTTTATTTTTATCCATCGCAATTTCTAAGATTTTAGTCTGAGCGTGTTCAAGAGCTTCTCGATCTAAATCAAATAAAACAAAATGGGTTCGATCAATAGTTTGTTGCGGCCATCTGGAAACAGCATCCTGAACTTCAAACGCAGGCCCGGAGGCTACGGACAAAAATTTCTTAGCGCCTGGGCGGTCTAATGCGGATTCCATATTGGAGAGAAAATAGGGACGTCTGAATTGAACGGACTCATTTGTTTCAGAGTTAATCGAGTAATGGTGGATCACTTTTCCCATCAAGTCTGAACCTTCAAAACTTTGTCTGTAGACCTGATTCATCATTTCATAATCGCCGTCGTATCCCCGTGGTTTCTCAGAAGCTCTTCGAGAAAGATCAGAACTTTTAAGGTACGGGTAAATATGTTCCTGGAAAAGTCGATGATAGGCTGTATCCTGTGGGATTTTTTCGATATCGATCAGATGACCAATCTTGTGACTGTAGCTTTCAAAAATAGATTTGATTTGGGCCGACATGCTTGGAAGAAAAACACTCATCGTTTCGGTTCGTTCATCAAACGTCATTTTGGAGCATCGAAGCTCTTGTTCATCACAAACATTTTTTAAAATTCTAAGCGATGAGACCATGTC
>JAQBPA010000026.1 GCA_028287765.1 Bacteriovoracaceae bacterium | reverse complement strand
TCAATCGGGACGGCATAATATTCACTTTTTGGTGGAACATTTTCCTTTTGCGCATCAGGTTTGAGAGACGTTTCAACCGTAAGCTCAGGCGAGGAAGCTCTCGCGCGCCGAACTTTTTTGACGTCGGCAGGACCTTCGCCTGCCTGCATATTTTTTAAAGTTTGCAGAACCTTGTAATATGAATCTTGCTTCATCTCGAGTTCGATTAAAAAAAACCCATTTGTCGGAATCGATTGAGAGAGGATGCCTTCGAATTGAAAAGGGGGATTGCCGGCGGTTGAGCATATAAGCCCAAGAGTTTTGGTGATATGAACCGAGAGATCGGTAGAAGAGATGCAAGAAAGGCCGCGATCGGTAATTTGAGTCGGAACCAATTGAATGGAGCCAGACTGAATTTTCATTCTAGAAAGTTTTGAATGTAAGTTGTTCATTCTTGGTCAGCCTTAAAGCATCAGTCTATCAGACCTGATCAGCGCCCAATTGGGAGTTAACTTATCGAATTTCCATCTCTTTTGACGAACCACAGGCTCATGTAACAAAGATTACACAAGCGCGGACTGAACCGTAGAGCCGGCTTTGATTGTCTAAATAGATCTCATCCATTATGGGTGTTGAATGTGCCGAACGTTCGTACTGTTTCTATCTTTCGCTACAGCTTTAACCTGCTTTAGTAATCCGGTTTACGCGAATTGGAAAATATTCCGTTGCATTTTTGGGCTTGGAAAACTTTCCGTATCAAATTCTTCAACGTCCAATTCCTCTGATTTAGAAATTCAAAAACTTACTTCATCCGGAAAATTTACTGACGCTCGCGACGCTTTGGATTTATGGGCGCATGATCTTTCGATCAAACATTTACTCCTTCTTTCGGGGATATCGATTCCTTTCCGGTACTCTAAACTTCGACCTCCGTCAGCGGTAGCTTATCGGGCGATTGTTGGGTCTGACTTTTCTCAAGACGATACAAGGCAGGCATACAATTCTCTTTTACTTCAGATATTGAGTATTCGAGCCATCGACGCAAATAAGCTGGACGGTCCGAGTTTAGTTCTTGTCGATGTGAATATGACACAAAACTTGATAGTGGAAGGTGGAGTTGCGGTGGGCGAAGACACCTTCGTTTCTAATGAAAACGTTGTGGAAGTCGGAATACCATTCGCGGGGCCTGTCCCGACGGATGGATTTAAACTCCACTACTATTTATTCCCCTCGCGTGAAATCGCTGAGACTTATGTGAAAAGGATGTGGGTGAAATTGAGAGAGCTGAGTTGTGCCCAAAATCCAAAAACGCAAATGAATGGTTTCAATTGAGCTTGAAGCAGAGTGCATTACTGATTTTCATCGCCGCTTGCGGTTTCCTTTTAGTTGCGAATCAAGATGCATCGGCTTCTAATCCGGGCGACAAAATTGAGAAATGCATTCATATTTTGGCGCGCCTTTACGAAGCGGACACGGAGCAAAGAACCAAGTTCTTTGGCCCCGACTTAACTGCGAAAGCTTTGGAAAAAATCTTTCCCCGTCTGATTTCAGAAGACTCCAATATGTCCTGGAGTGAATTCAATGCGAGGTTATTGCAAATGCATAAGGATCTTTTGTTGAAAGCTCATGATCGTGCTTTAGCGGCACTGCTTGTTCCGGGAGTTTTTCACTTAAGGCCTTCGCCTGAATTTTTGGTTCAATATGGGTACTCTCGTCGGGTGCCTATTCACGAAACAACAATCAACTTCGCATCTATCGTTTCAAGCCTCGTTAATCACTTTCGTCAGCGTCAAGGTGCAGCTGGAAGTGTGGTAGCATCAATGCAATACCGCAGAGAATTTCAAGCTTACTCGGCATTTCTGAATTATCTAAAAGCTTTGTTTCATTTTCGGCCCTTAAACGAGACAAAAGTTGTGAGTCAAATGATAGATCCGACGGCGATGTATTTTGCCGCCGTCGAAGATTTAAATTTTGATCAAATAAAATTTGATAATTCTTGGCGTGAATTTAAGGCGGGAATTAAAATCGATGGGCTTACCGTTCTCAATATTGTCGAAGATTCATTGGCTCTATCTATCACTCTCGAGGTGTCGATGGAGAGAGCGCATTATCGGATTTTTTTGGCTTTTCTAGATCATTGGAGAATAATTTCTCGACTGGCTTCTTTTAGAGATCAGGTCAATTTTGCGACGGTGTTAATATTGGAAGATGAAGGGAAAGAATCAAAAAAAATCCAATCGGAAGTTTTGCTCGCAATGATTGAATCTTTAAAACAACCTACCGTTCCTGGCAGTGTAACGATTGATCTTTCGAGCGCGATCGCTCTTTATCGTGATCATATATTCGCGACCTTGTTTAGAGACGGGAAGTAAAACTCCGTGATCACAGCTGGTTACCGGCTGGAACATTTGATTTTTACAGTAAGTTAAGGTACAGACTCATCGCTGTGTGTGGCGATAACAGAAGGGTGCGGCTGCGGTTTTTTTATTCGGCAGCTTTTAGTCTTTTTTTTGTTTTCAGTTTTTCAACCGATGCATCTGAAAGGTCTGCCGAAAAAAAGACGCGCGACGAGCGTGCGCAGCGTTGTCTAGCTAATCTCGTCGGTCTTGCGGCGATTCAAGCATCGGCGGATCAGAGCAACGATCAAGCCATCATTGAAGCAGTTTCCAGCAAATTTGGACCTGACAGCGAAGAGCGCAGTTTATTTGAATCAAGTCTGATCAATGGACCTATCCTTTATTCAGGCTTGATCTATCGCGCTATCGCCGCAGAACTGTCGAACATAGGAGTCAAGTCGTCGGAGACCCTACAGCAGACCATCTATGGCTTCCATTTTTTGACACCCGAACAACAGCTCGATTTTGCCACGCGTATTGTTAGACGCATAGGGAGTCTCATTCCGAGTGAGATGAGTGTCGAAAATATTTCAAATGCAGTTCAGTTTGCAAAGAGCTTAGGAATTGATCTTCACCTTTACAAAATCTGGATCAATTATTGGAATGAAATGAGAGCAAGCGAATTTAAATTTGCAGAACTCAAATACATCATTGTTCGGATGTTGCTCAAAAGTCCTGAAGCAACTTTTCAAGAGGTCTGGAATGTGCATCCAAAGAGAATGTCGTTTCAAAGTTTTTTCAATCGATTGTTGAAAGGAGGTCTTTGGTTAAGAGGATCCGCACCTGAGCCTCGAATTCAGACGGTGAATGCATTCGAGGTTTTTTTTGAAAATGCACAATATGTTTCAGACAAAGATCTGGATCGCCTTTTGAAACGAGGAAGTAGTGAGACACTGCATGCGTTTATCGTACGAGAGTTGAAAGGGTTCACTCCATCACAGGTCGAACGGCTTTTAAAAAGTAATCGTTTGAGCTATCCCATCCGCACTCGGTTAGAAAGTCGTAGAACACAGATTCAACTCCTGACTCAGAGGCAAAAAGCTTTAGAAGCGTTAAAGAATGAAATTAGCAGAACAGAAAACGAACTGAATTCTGAGAAGCAAACACTTGAAAAAATAAATGAACGAATCGAGACACGACGAAAACTTGAAGAGAGACAGGCCTCGGGAGTTCCCTATGCGCCAGAATTTCCACTAAGTGATGCGGAGTTTTCTGTGCTGATGGCAGGGCTCAAGGGCGATCCAACTTTCGGAGAGAGAACGTATGGCATAGACGATTATCTAAGCGAGGTGTGTGCTGCATGCAGAAAATACGAGAAGCGACATGAAGATTTAGAGTCGATAGTTAAAAGGATCTATAAACCTTACGGTAAGCGACTGACTCAGGCACAATTCGATACCGTGTGGAAGTGGGCACTCCGTGTGGACTATCAACGGAGTTTTCAGGGGCCTATTGTTGCCCCTGAACTTCTTAAAATAGGGATTTCCCAAAGTTACGGAAGCAATCATTCTCAATTGAGCAGACGTTACGATTTGGGCCGCTTTCATCGAGATCAGTTGATACGATTAAATGAGATCGTTCGGGAGTATGGGGCAATATTTGAGGGCAATGGTGACTGGTTCGCAAAAATGCAAGCCAATTTTGAAGAGGTATTGAAGCGCCATGGAGACGCCATTACCGGTCATCAAGAAATCCTGCAGCAGATCTTAAAACCAGTAGGAGCTTCCGAATTTTGGCAGACCTCCGAGCCCATAGGAAGTCTCCAAAAAAAGCACGAGACACTTCTGATTTCTATCAATGCATTAAATGCAAAAATAAAATCGAAGTCCCATCAGATGCAATTGGAAGAAGAAAATCTCCACTCGGACATCGCAGAAGCGTTTACTCTCAATGCCGACGATATTCCGTAGTCCGCTCAGAATCGCCACCGTAAGGTTTTGCTCAAACCAGGTGACAACTGAGGAACTGATTGCTAGAGGTTTGCCTTTCAAATTATGGCTAGGAATCTGCTACTCATTTTTGTCTTCTCCTCTTTTTCGGTGCCCGCTTTTGGTGAAGGTTCCAAGACGTCGAAGAAAAAGTCGGGCGTCGGGCGGAAGTGCACAGCCATGGTTAAAGCAGTGGGAAAGAACTCTGATGATCTAAATGAACTTTTAGTGCTTTCTAACAAGGATTCAGACGATGTCATTGAAATTATTCCTGGCGTGTTTTTAAGAAAAAGTTTTTTTACAGAGAAGAATATTCATCAATTTCAAGCCGTAGGAGAGCCGATTGGAATTAAAGACCATATTGTTGGCGGAAAAATTAAAAGGGCACCTTTTTATCAGGTCGAACATAAAGTCCTTTCACTCCTCGATACCCTGTCTTCTGAGCAATTGATAAAATTTGTTGCCGAAAATATTTATCACCCAGAATTCGTGAACGAAAAAGGTTTTGAAATACTCATGAGGTTTATCAATCGAGGTTATGACGAACAAGTGGTTCGAAGCCTTTCATTCTCACTTCATGGTCTGGGCCAATTTCCAAGGTGTAAAGGATGGGCGGGATCTGCTTTCGGACTCGTTCTTTTAAAGCATCTTGTCCAAAATGGTCGCACCGATGAGCTTATCGATACTCTATTGTTTGCTGAATATCCTAATGATCCTAGTCTTTGGGTTCGCATACCTGAAGTTGAAAGTTTTATAAGGAAAAAATCTTTAGTTTACATATCGGCACAGAAATTAAGAGAAGCTGGGTTTGGTACAGATTTAAAATTGTCTGTTAATCCCTTGAAAAGCATCTTGCGCCCTCCAAACGATTAAAGCCTCTTGGCTCGATTACAAGAACTCGGCATTAAAATTATCAAGGTAAGCTTCCAATTTATCAAATGAACCAGTCCAGCCTTGGGTCATGCCGCTTTTTGCTTTGATGAACGTTTCGAGTTCTTCGCGAGTTGTTTTTCCGTGAGACTCCCACGTCACTGTGACTCTCGTTTTATCTGGTCCTTCTTCTGACAAGTTCACGGTCGTCAGCATTGTTTCGGGCCACGTAGGAGATTTGGGATGACGAGATATATTTTCATTTTCATCACAAAATTGTTGAGTGTAGACAATTCGAGTGGGTTGCTCGATTTCTAAATATTTTGCACTTCCATACATTTTGGCGCTGCCTCCATCGGTCATAAAATAAAAAGTGCTCCCGCCTGGTTTGATATCAGCTTTTATAAAATCCATTTTAAATCCTGTAGGTGGTAGCCACTGAGAGAAGTGTTTTGGATTGCTCCACATCTCAAACATTAATTTAATCGGTGCATCAAAAGTGCGGTTGATAAAAAATTGCTCTTTGCCAGAAGATTCCTTCACCAAATATTCGGCGAGTCTATCCCAAGTTGAATCACCGCCTGCCTTCTTAATAAATTTTCGAGTTTCTTCGGCAGCTTCTGGATTTGGAAGTGCCATCCGCATATCCATTTTTGTCTTACCTTTGATTTCAGTAAATAAAACCGTCACCCTAAACATAGGAGGTCGGTCGTCATTTCCTCCGTGGTCATAAACCAATCGAGAATATTTTTCGACCTCGAGATACTGCGTCTTATTGGGGTAATCAACACCGTCAGGTCCATGCATGGTGTAGTTCCAACTTCCACCCGTTCTTAAATCTTTGCTGTGGGTCGTCAGAGTGAAGCCTCGAGGACCCCACCACTGAGCCACTTGTTTGGGATCTGTCCAAGCTTCCCATACTGTTTTTACAGGGGCATCGTAAATTCGAATAATTCTAATCTCGTTAGATTTATTTTTTTCGGCCATGTTTTTTCTCCTTCATTATCTTTTTTGAAGTGACAGTTTTTAAATAAACTTCCAAGCGATCAAAACTCTCTTCCCAAAATTCTCGATATTGCTCCATCCAGTCAGAAATATTCTTAAGTGGGGCGCCGTTCAGTTCGCAGGGTCGCCACTGTGCTTCTCGGGTTTTGGAGATGAGACCCGCTTTTTCTAAAACTTGGAGATGCTTCGTAATTGCAGGAAGACTCATGGCTTTCAGAAATGGTTTGGCAAGATCAGAAACATTGGCCTTACCTTTAGAAAGTTGAGCGAGCATGGCCCTTCGAGTGGGATCAGAAAGGGCAGCAAACGTTTGGCTCAGGTGATCTTGCATATTATACCTTCATATTAATTAACCAATTAGTTAAATATAAACTGAGCAATTGTTGCTGTCAATAGAGGGGGAATCCGGTTTTCAAATTATATAAAATGAACCCGCCTTATTAGGAGATCTCAAGCCAAAAATTTTAAATCTTTTAAAAACTCAAAAAATCCCACCCAAAGCCTCTTTCAATCCTTTAGTAGTCTTAGCAAATTTCTGTAAACGCAACCGCCGCTAAAAAATATATTCAAAATTCATTGTTACGCTTCCGCGCAGCGGGCAGAAAAAAGAAAAAGAAACTGAAGGGCCGAACCCGGAAACAGTCCGGTGGACTGTTTCCGCTGTTCCCCTTTTCTAAATTTCGACGTGATTGTCTGGGACGGTTTCGTCAATTGGAGTGAGGACATCCAATGCCTCTTGATCGCCAAATCGAGTAATTGAAGGATGCCACTCTGGGCTTGCATTCTTCTGGCCAGCATCGAAAGCATAGCCAAGACTTTCGATGATCAACCAATTGATCTGTTCAATCGAATTGGTGCTATGAAATGGCATTCGAATGTGAAGCATTTGGCTGCCGTTCTCTCGATCGTAGCTACGTGAGAGAATCAGTTCATTATTTTTTATTTCGATCTTCATTTTGTACAAGACTGCTGGCTTCGTAAGCGGAACTTCTTTTGTGTAAACCCGACTATAACCTTCATGTAATAGCTTAAGTTCATCTTTTGGAATCGTGAACTCTTCGAACCACGTTGCGCCGGAACCGTCGAATTTGGCTTCTATCGTCAGTGAGTCGAAACCTCGAGTAAAATGGATAGTAGCCTGATAGGTACTCGGCCGGTCTTCCGGTTTTTGAATTTCGAGAAGGCGAATCCAATTTGTCTCTCCTTCAGATCCACGTGATACTCGACCAAATGAAATAGAATCCAAAAACGATTGAGCTTCACTTGGAATCAGTATTTTCTGATCGCCAAATCGTCTGGTTCGAGTAGCTTCCCATCCCCCATGAATCTGAGGACTTTGATATTCGATAATATACCATGGAATATGTTGACCCAATATCGCCGTATCTGCCGGAAAAATACGAACGGTTCTATAAAGGTTAGGCTTATCAGTACTGTACTCATGTTGGCTTAGATTTTCTGTCACATAATAAAAGACACCGTTTTTAATAAAAGCTGATTGCCTCAATTCGCTGATAATATTGGGTCGAGTTCTTTCGCGGTAACGCTGAATATCTGTCCAGATCTCACCGGCTCTCAGTCGATCTTCCATGCCAAACGGAAGCGTTAAGACATGTGCAATATTTGTATTATGGCCGTTGTCTAAAAAATGGATTTGAGTCGGCGGCTTTAAGTTATTCTGAGCATACTCAATTTGCTCTCTTGCAGTGCTCTTTCCTTCGGCTAGGGGTGTAACTCTATATCGAATAATCCAAACCTGAGGAGTTTGTTCTTTTCCATTCGCTAATCCCATCCCGAAACTATTCACAAATTTTTGTTCATTTTCCGAATACTCGACTCCTGCAGGTTGGAAATGTTCGAGAGGGCTTACTCCAGCTAAAACTGGCAACTGCCTTACGCAGTTATTAGCGTAGACGGACGTTAAGCTAAGCACGGTCGAGAGACCCAAAAAAAATTTCCTAGTCATTACATTTCCTTCCTATGGGTTGTTCGAACATTCTGTAACGCATTTAATTTATTTCCGATAAGCCATGAATATTTACCGTCTTTCAGCACATAAAATAGCCAAAGTAAAACGAATATGGTTTATGCCTTTCATGAGGAGGAGTAAGCAAAAATATAAAATAAGCCCTTGTGCCATTTTCTTATATACTTGCAATTTCTATGCCAAATTTGAGCCCCTTTTCTAAAGGAATGTGTATTTTTTCCGGCAAAAGCACGGCTATGAAGCGTTTAAAAAAACTCTCTCGGAAGTCGATGGGGTCACCAAGAAGATAGAGTTGAAACGTTTTACTTTACATAGCGTCTTGTATGGACCTGCCCGGTGTTGCAAGCAATTTTTTTCAGTTGCTGACGTTTAGATAGAATTGCGTCCTTGTATTCGGCCCGCTTGGAAAGAGTGGTCAGGGCACTTAGGGGACAGGTGAAAGTTTC
>JAQBPA010000249.1 GCA_028287765.1 Bacteriovoracaceae bacterium | reverse complement strand
GTCGACATTCAAGCTCCAGAAATTGAAACACGAGTCGCGATTGTTTTCAAAAAAGCCGAGATGGATAAAATAAATATTAATCACGAAGTGGCTTTCTTTTTAGCCAATCTTTTTAAGTCAAATATACGAGAGCTCGAAGGCGCACTTTTAAAACTGACGGCTTATGCTTCGCTCACAGGTTCCGAAATCAGTTTGGAACTCGCAAAAAAAGTTCTGAAAGATGAATCCACCGATCAGAATATTGGAAATAAAGATCCCGAAGAAATTATGAAAATTGTTGCAAAACAATATCAAGTGACTTTGACCGAACTTAAATCCGAGAGAAAAAATCGACAGCTTGCTGTACCCAGACAAATTGCGATGTACCTCTGTCGGAAACATTCCCACTTATCTCTTCCAGATATTGGCGTTTTATTTGGCGGCAAAAATCACACAACAGTTCTTCACGCCGTTCGAAGAGTTGGAAAACTTCAGACCTCCGATCCGCTTCTTAAAGAAAGCCTCATAAAAATTGAGGCCAGCATTTCTCAATCCCATTAAAAAATTAATTTCCGTTTTTCAGTTTCCTGAATTTTTGTGGTCATTTTATGCACAGCACTCACATGTTATGCACAGGGTTATACACAGATTTATGCACAGGGTCATAGTCGACTAAGTATCTAATATCATTGTATTATATAAAATTTAGCGATTATTTATGAACAGGTTTTTGAGGAAAACAAATCTCAGCCTGCACAGCCTGTGCATAAATAGGCCTGGTTATGCACAGGCTGTGCATAACTTTCAAATTCATGAACAATTCCCTGTGTATAGGAATACACATGCTGTTCATAAACAGGTTCGATTGTGCATGAATCTCGAAACATCCCCAAACCTGTGAATTTAGATACACAAGCGAAAATATAATTATATTAGTAAATTCAGCTACTTATATACATATGCACATTAAAACGCTCCCTACTACTACTCTAAGAAATAAATTTAACATTTAGAAAAACAGGCCTGTGTATGAATTCTGATTTTTGAAATGAATAAAATAGAATTTATTTATCCAGCGAATGGAAAAATTTCTCATTTAACTTCTCTTTGCTATCCGAGGTTACAAACACATAAAATTTACGAACAGCTACTGAACAGCGATGATCGGGGGATTCTTTATTATGATTCAAAAATTAATATTAACTTTCATGAGTTGGTTATTTTGTTTTTCTTTTTTATCAACAAACGCAGAAACCATTAAATTGGATAACGCTTTAGCGACAAGAGATTTTATGATTTTTCTTGAATCGTTAAAAGACTCGGATGGTGTATGGAAAATTCAATCTCTTTCGGAAGGAAATGCCCCCGAATCTACTTTGATTGAAGTTAAAGAAGGGAGACATCTCGCTCTCGTTATTCAATCACTTTTTGGTGAAATTCTTTTGTCAAAAATGGATCAACAAGATCCTGTCACTCTCATTGATCCAAAAAAACTGATTAACTCTTTTATTAGCTGTGAAATAGAAAAAGAAACCAAATTAGGCACGTGTCGGTTTCAAATCGACAACAATGGTATCATGTGTTCTAAAAGCAAAAGAGTTGAATTTTCAATCAAACAAGTGAATGAAAATGGAATGCAGTTCGAAAGATTTATTACTGCCCAGCCAATAATTTATACGTCCTCAGGAATGTGTATGTAAAAAAAGAAAAAATAGATCGGGTCGAACCCTGAAACAGTCCACTGGACTGTTTCAGCTGTCCACATCCAGCGGAGCGGGATAAATCAGATAGATCGATCTGCGCTTAGGCTCACGGACCCCCGCTAAATGTAAGTTAAGCTCCACGCGAGTTAGAGAAAGAATGGTGGACCTGGACGGGATCGAACCGACGACCCCCACACTGCCAGTGTGGTGCTCTCCCAGCTGAGCTACAGGCCCCTTTTTCTTTAATAACCTGCGAATAGATGCAAACTTCTCTCCCTATATACGACTCGGGAGAGCGGCTCTCACTTGTTTTTATATCCGCCTTTGGCGGATGATTCTGAGCTACAGGTAATCAAATCGACTATCCTCAGTACATCCTATTCACAAATCATTCAGAACCAGCTGACCCTACAAAATTTTTCCTCATCAGAGTAGTTCAAATTTTTATATTTGGTAAAAGGTGGTCGTTAATAGGATGCGTTTGGCGAAGCGACGCCAACAAACAACGCCTCCTTACTTGCAAGAAACGTGGTCGAAGGTTGAAAGCCTTCAAAACCCACCAAATGATTGGCGAGCTATCCACTGCTTTTGCACAGGAAGTGTCATTTGATTAACTGAGCTATAACCTTAAAAAGCGTTTACAAAGCTAGGCGGCCCAGTTTACTTCTTAGGTGTTTTAGATTTTTTGAACTTATGAGCAACAAACAGATAGCAGCATTTGAATTAGATCGCGAAGTGCTTTTGAAAGCACTTCAACGCGTTCAATCCATCGTGGATCGAAAAAATACGATTCCGATCTTGAGTCATCTTTTAATTGAAGCTCAAGATGACCAAATTGTTTTTTCTGCGACAGACCTCGAAGTTGGTATTCGATGTATCTATCCAGGAAAGATCACTCAAGCCGGAAAAGTTGCTGTTCCCGCAAAGAGTCTGTATGAAATTGTTAAAGAGCTGGCTGTAAACTCCATTGTTCGTCTGAAAGTTTTTGAAAATTTTTGGATTGAGCTCACTTCGGGTAAAAGTCTTTTTAAACTCGTCGGCCAAGATTCAGATGAATTTCCTCAACTTCCTCAGATTCAAAAGGAAAAATCTTTTTCTGTTCCAAGTGCCAAGATCATTCAAATGATTGATCACACCATTTTTGCAGTTTCGAATGATCAAACTCGATATGATTTAAGCGGAGTTTTTTTAGAGCAAATTAAATCTAAGGGAAAAGTTTATTTAAGAATGGTGGCTACAGACGGACATCGCCTTTCCATGATGGATCAAGAAATTGAAGGCATCAAAGAAGCTTATGTAGATCACGGAGTGATTCTTCCTCGAAAAGGTCTTTTTGAATTAAAGCGAGTTCTTACCGATGATGCCACTCTCTATTGCTGCTTCATGGAAAATAATATTGTTTTTTGGAATGGCCAAAAACAAACCACTCTTTTTATGAGATTGCTCGACGGAGATTTTCCAGATTATACGCCGGTCATTCCCAAAAATAACGATCGAAAAATTATTTTAAGTCGCGACCAACTTCTCACTTCTCTAAAAAGAATTAGCGTTCTTTCCGCTGAACATTCCCGCTCGGTAAGATTTCAGTTTGAAAAGGGGAAGCTTCGGTTGTCCTCGAGTAACCCAAAATTAGGTGAGGCGCTCGAAGATATCGATATTGATTATGTGGGCGACACCTTAGAAATTGGATTTAACGCCGGCTATTTTATGGATGTTCTGAACGCCATGAGTGATCAAGAAAATGTAGTCCTTGAGCTCACCGATGTTCTTTCTCCAAGTCTTATTAAAGGAAAAGAATTCGACGGTGCGCTTAATATCGTGATGCCAATGCAATTAGGAAGCGAAGCCACTTACTAATGGCCCATCTGCTCATTTATCAACGGCCCTAAATTTAGGGAGATTTCTCATTCGCATTTCTTCCCTAAGACTTCTTCATATTCGAAAGTTTTCTGAATTTTCTATAGGAGACTTAAACACTCGTCTGAATGTGATTATTGGACCGAATGCTCAAGGTAAAACATCCATTTTAGAATCGCTTTCGCTCGTCACAACACTCGCAAGTTTTCGAACTCATAAAACGAGTGAAATGATTTCGGGTGGTGAGAGTCAGGCTTCTGTTACGGCTGAATTAAGTAATCCAACGCGGAGCAAAGTGGTGCTTGGACTCGGTGAAAATAAAAAATTTTTGAAGGTCGACAACAAAGAAATTCCTTCCAAATCGAAATATCCATTTTTAGGAAGCAGTGTTTCGTTTTCTCCAGATGATCTTTATCTCATTAAAGGGAGTGCGGAACAAAGGAGACTTTTTTTAGATGAACTTGGAGTCAGCTTGGATCCCGGGTTCTCAAAAATTCTTCAGAGATTCGATCAGGTTTTAAAACAAAGAAATAAACTTTTAAAATCGATCAAAAATGGTCGATTTCTCTATGAAGAATATTCACTTTGGACGGAAAAATTTGTAGAAGCTGCCATTCCTGTTTACGAGGGCAGGCTGAGATTTGTAAAAATTCTGAACGACTGTCTTCCCAAAATTTATAGTGATCTTTTCCAAACCCCAGAAGCTTTATCGATAGAATACCAACACAGTTTATCTGCCGATGAGCTTATCGCAGAGGCTCTCTTTAAAAAAATTAACCAACTCGGAGAAGCCGAAAGAGCCATAGGACACTCTCTCGTGGGTCCGCATCGAGATGATTTTCAGATAAAAATTAATCAATTCAGTTCGAGAACTTATGGTAGCCAAGGTCAAATTCGCGGAATCGTGATCGCGCTTAAGGTAGCCCAGTTAGAATTAACACGCGCCAATCGTAACTGGAGTCCGATTCTTTTGCTCGACGACATAGTCTCAGAACTCGACGATCGAAGGGTGAAAGCTCTGATCAATTATCTCACTAGCTATCCCGGACAGCTTTTTGTGACGACTGCAGAAGTGGATAAAGTAAAGGCTCTCCATAGCCAATTTTCGGGTTTTAAAATCATCGATTTAGCCGCCGAAACTCGCCCTTTTTCATTCACAAATAATCCACAAATAGAGCTCTGATTCCTTGCGCTCTCTTGTCTAGCTCGCTAGGTTAAGAAGACGTTTGTATGGATGATAATCTCGCTCTAAAACCTAAACCCGCCGCCAGTTACGGAGCTGCGGATATTAAAGTTCTTGAAGGGCTCGAAGCTGTTCGAAAGCGTCCGGCCATGTATATCGGCTCGACCGGAGCCCAGGGCCTTCACCATCTCGTTTATGAAGTTGTCGATAACTCCATCGATGAAGCCATGGCAGGATACTGCGATAGCGTTTACGTAAAACTTCATAAAGATGGCTCCATTTCAGTTCAAGATAACGGCCGCGGAATTCCCGTGGGTCCGCATCCTACCATGAAAGGTAAAGACGCTGCTGAAGTTGTCATGACCGTTCTTCATGCGGGTGGAAAGTTCCAAGAAGGCGCTTATAAGGTTTCCGGAGGTCTTCACGGGGTTGGTATTTCGGTGGTGAATGCACTTTCGAAGCAGCTCGATCTTCATATCGAGCGTGACGGAAAAGCTTACGATCAAAAATACTCGCGAGGAAAAGCGACCACTCAGGTCGAAGAGGTCGGAACCAGTGACAAAACAGGAACCTATGTTCGTTTTTGGCCAGACGATGAAATTTTTGAAACGACAGATTTTAGTTATGACACTCTTGCCATTCGATTTCGAGAACTCGCTTTTTTAAATAATGGCGTTCGAATCATTTTTGAAGATGAAGGCACTGGAAAAAAGAACGAATATTTTTACGAGGGCGGTGTTAAGTCGTTCGTAGAATATTTGAATCAAAAGAAACAAGTTCTTCACGACATCATTTATTTTAAAACGGATAAAGATAAGTGCATCGTCGAAGTCGCCATTCAATATAACGCGACTTATTCCGAAACAGTTCACAGCTACTGCAACAATATCAATACACACGAGGGCGGAACTCACCTTTTGGGATTCAAAACATCCCTCACACGTGCAATTAACGCTTACGCAGTAGAACAAAAAACTCCGATCACCGGAGACGATTGTCGCGAAGGACTTTGCGCCATTATTTCGGTAAAAATTCCCAACCCTCAATTTGAAGGTCAAACCAAAACAAAACTGGGTAACTCTGAAGTTAAGGGAATTGTTCAGTCCGCCACTTACGATTTCTTAAAATACTATTTCGAAGAAAATCCTGGGATCACCCGAAAGATTGTCCAAAAAATTGTGGACGCAGCTCGTGCGCGCGAAGCCGCAAAAAAAGCTCACGAACTTGCTCGAAGAAAATCCGCTCTCGATTTTCAAGGTCTTCCCGGAAAACTCGCGGACTGCCAAGAGCGTGATCCAAAACTTTGCGAAATTTATATCGTTGAAGGGGATTCAGCCGGAGGATCGGCAAAGCTTGGTCGCGACAGAAATTATCAAGCGATTCTTCCACTTAAAGGAAAAATTTTAAATGTCGAACGTGCGCGCCTAGATAGAATTTTAGGTCATGACGATATTAAGACCATGATCACGGCACTCGGTACGGGATTTGGCGAAGATGATTTTAAAATTGATAAACTTCGTTATCACAAAATTGTTCTGATGACGGATGCCGATTTTGACGGATCCCATATTCGAACGCTTCTTCTCACCTTCTTTTATCGAAAACTTCGCGAGGTGGTAGATAACGGACATCTCTTCATCGCTCAACCGCCGCTTTATCGAGTGAAAAAAGGTAAGAAAGAAACTTATTTTAAAGAAGAAGAACAAATGTCTGCTTTTCTTTTGAACGAAGGCATTGAGGGTCTTACTCTTCAATTTAAAAATTCGAATATCGCGGGCGAAAATTTGAAAGCTTATGTAAAAAAAGCAAATAGCTTCACTTCCATTATTGCGAAGCACTCTCAAAGATTTGATACAGATTTTTTAAGTTTAGCCCTTATTGATCTCGCCTCTGATCTAAATCAATTTTCGAAACCAGAGTTTTGGAAAAAAGTTGAGGCAACTCTGAACGAGCATATCGTGAAAAAATCTTTTCAACTTAAAGTAGACGGCGATGATCTTAAGGTGAGTTGCTTTGAGGCCGGATACCAGAGAGATTTTGAGCTTTCAAAAGCTTCTTTTGAATCGGGAGATCTTAATAATATTTTTGAACTCGCCAAAGAACTTTCAGACTTAGGAAAATTTCCCGCACATCTGAAAGCAGAAGATTCGACTGAAAAAAATGAGGCAAGCTTTCATACACCCCAAGATGTCTCTAGAGCGGTTCGTGCTCGAGGAGAGAAGGGTGTTTATATTCAGAGATACAAAGGTCTTGGAGAAATGAATCCCGAACAACTTTGGGATACGACGATGAATCCAAAGACTCGCACCTTACTCAAAGTTGGAATCGATGACGCTGTTCAGGCCGACTCTCTTTTTGAAACGCTTATGGGCGATGAAGTTGAAAGTCGTCGAGAATTTATTGAAGTGAACGCTCTTAAGGTTAGGAATTTGGATATTTAGTTATGGCTGAGAACGAATTAGGTCAAAAGCCAATCAGCATCGAAGATGAGATGCGAAATTCGTATCTTGATTATGCGATGAGCGTAATCATTGGACGAGCCATTCCGGACGTAAGAGACGGACTCAAACCTGTTCACCGCCGAATTCTCTACGCGATGTATCGCGAAGATCTTCTTTCTTCGAAAAGATTTTCTAAATCAGCAGGGGTGGTCGGGGAAGTTTTAAAGAAATATCATCCTCACGGCGATATGGCTGTTTATGATTCTTTGGTTCGTATGGCTCAGGACTGGAACCTTCGCTATATGCTTGTCGAAGGTCAGGGAAACTTTGGATCGATCGACGGCGATAATGCGGCGGCTTATCGATACACTGAAGCAAGACTTCGAAAACTCTCTGAAGAATTTTTAAATGAAATCGATCAAGACACGGTAGATTTTACTCCGAACTATGATGGTTCAACAGTTGAGCCTGTTGTGCTGCCGACTCTCGTTCCCAATTTTTTAATTAACGGAACGACGGGAATTGCCGTCGGTATGGCGACGAATGTTCCGCCGCATAATCTCGGCGAAGTGATGGACGGCGTGATCGCAACGATCGATAAGCCAGATATTACGATTGATGAACTGATCGAACTTATTCCAGGGCCGGATCTTCCGACGGGTGCGACGATTTGCGGACGCGAAGGAATTGTCTCGGCTTATAAAACCGGTCGCGGAAGTATTACCATGCGCGGAGTGGCCACCGTCGAAGAAGACAAAGGCCGCAATCGAATTCTGATTACTGAAATTCCTTACCAAGTAAGTAAATCGAGACTCGTTGAGCAAATTGCCGATGCCGTTCGTGATAAACGAATCGATGGCATTTCAGATCTTCGCGACGAAAGTAATCGCGAAGGCATTCGTATCGTCGTTGAACTTCGAAAAGATGCAAACGCAGACGTTGTTCTCAATCAACTTTATGGTCGCACAGCACTCCAAGAAAACTTCGGAATCATCATGCTCGCGATCATCAATAAGCGGCCAAAAGTTTTTAATCTAAAAGAAGTTCTTCAATCTTTTATTGCCCATCGAAAAGAAGTCGTCGTTCGAAGATCTATTTTTGAGCTTCGAAAGGCTCAGCAGAGAGCACATATTCTTGAGGGTTATGAAAAGGCTCTCGATAAAATTGATGCTGTTATCGAACTTATCCGGGCATCTGAAACTCCAGATGAAGCTAAAGTTGGACTTATTAAAAAATTCCAATTCACGATGGAACAATCCGTTGCCATTTTGGAAATGCGACTCCAAAGACTGACGGGTCTCGAGCGTGGAAAAATCGAAGCGGAACTTAAAGAGCTTCGAGCAAGAATCGCTGATTTAAAAGCTCTGCTGGGATCACAAGAAAAATTATTTAAGGTCATTCGCACCGAAGCCGAGCTCATTCGCGATAAATATCGCGACGAGAGAAGAACCAAGCTCCTCGGCGCTGTCGGAAAAATGGAAACCGAAGATTTAATTCCAGAGGAAGAAATGGTCGTTACTATTTCTCATGGCGGCTATATTAAGCGCGCTCCTACGGCCACTTATCGCGCACAAAGGCGCGGCGGCTCTGGAAAAATTGGGATGACCACCAAGGAAGAAGACTTCCTAGAAAAAGTTTTCGTAGCTTCGACTCACTCCTACTTACTTTTATTTACGGATAAGGGACGACTCCTTTGGCTGAAGGTCTATGAAATTCCTTTAGCTTCTCGAACAGCCAAAGGCCGACCGATGATTAATCTTCTTCGATTGGCTCCCGACGAAAAACTTTGCGGAATTTTACCGGTAAGAAAATTTGAAGAAGGTAGCTATGTTTTGATGGCGACTGAGCGCGGCGTGATCAAAAAGACTTCCGTCATGCTCTTCTCTAATCCAAGGCCTTCTGGAATTATCGCGATCAATTTTGATGACGGCGACCGTTTAATCGGAGCGTCGTTGACGACCGGAAAAGATGAAATTTTAATCAGTACCAAAGACGGCATCAGCATTCGATTCTCCGAAGAAGACGCTCGCCCGATGGGAAGAACCGCTCGCGGTGTTCGCGGAATTGACCTCAGCTCAGGAGATCGAGTGGTCAGCGTGGATATCGTAGATCCCAAAGCTCAACTTTTAACGGTGAGTGAATTCGGTTACGGAAAACGGACCGACGCAGAAGAATACCGAACCCAGTCTCGCGGCGGAAAAGGAATCATCACGATTAAAACCACCGATCGAAATGGCGGAGTGGTCGGTGCTCTTCAAGTCAAAGATAGCGATCAAATCATGATTGTGACGACCGGCGGAAAACTCATTCGTATGAAGGCTGCAGAAATTTCGATCATTGGAAGAAATACCCAAGGCATGCGACTCATCACTCTCGATGAAGGTGAAAAAGTTACGTCTGTTGCTAGAATTTCCGATGATGAAGAAGCTGTGGTCGTTCCAACGATCGGCACAATTGCACCGACACCCTCTGTAGTAGAAACTCCTGACGAAACTGAATAATTCGAATTAGTTAAGCGGGATTTGTTGAGCCGTCTTTTTTAATTTCGATTTATCAGACTTCGAAAAATATTTTTCTGCAAATGAAGAGGGGTCTTTTTGTGCATCGGCCAGAATTCGTTTCATCTTCGCGGGATCCCCGTTTGTTTCTTTCACCAGATTTCCAAAAACCTCACTCGCGAGATTATAAATTTCTTTATTGGTTTCGTCGGACCCCCCGAGGCTCTTCAGTTGAGCGTTTGCGGCTCGGCCGGCGGATGTTTTATTTACTTCCTTCTCCCGGCTCTCGGGATCGGTGAGCATAGTTTTAGCTTGTGAAAGTGCGCTTTCGATGACTTCGCTATCAGCTAAAGACTGCGAGAGTACGGAAGCATTTGCAAAGACACCAAGGAAGGACGCTATAGAGAGGACAAGGTAAATACGCATCGATAAATTATAGCATGCAATTTTTATCTGATTCAAAATGCAGAAAAAATCCACAGTTTCAATAGGCTAGGACGTCGCACAACCGTGGTTTCGGTTATATAACCTTCCCGTCGACATCGTCCTTTTCGGCTAGTATTTTCCTAGGTCATGAAGAGCGTTTTCTTTCTATTCTCTTTGCTCGTCTTGTTCACAGCCTGTCGTCCCTCACATCGCGAGCTTATCGAAAAAGCTGACGAAGATGTGCTCAATCAAAGGTCGGAGCTTGCAAAATATCTCTATATGCAAGTGATCCAAAAACATCCGAATCATGATGAAGTTCGGTATCGAGCACTTAAGGGACTCGTAGAAGTTTCTTTGGCGCAGCTTTTTGAATATCCCATTGCGATCGGAGCGATGGAAAAAATTGTAGATGAATACGAAAATGATCCGCAGTTTCGAAATGAGATTCCAGAATGGCGCCGACGGCTTTCGGAGGTGTGGAGAATTAATTTAGAGAAACCCAGAAAAGCAAGAGAGGCGCTTAAGCCACTTTTGAATCGAACGGATCTTTCGGAGACGTTTGATGAAGAGGTCGGCAGAACCTTAACGGCCCTTGGTGAATATTCAGACGCCGAGACAGCGCTGAAGCGAGCATGGGATAAATCGATTAAAAAAAAGGAATGTGCTTTTATTCGATCTGTTCAAATGGAGCTCATCCAAAACTACGCACTCAGTAAGCACTGCGATTTAGCCCTTGGGTGGACGACTCAAAAACTTCCTCAAGGTTGTGAGCCCGACCGTTTTGGATTAGCTTTAGAAAAAGCAAATTGTCTCGAAGTGAGCGGCGATTCCATGGCTGCGATGAAAATTTATGAAGAGGTCATCAAATCGAATCCAAAAAATTTACGCGCACAATTTTTATTGGATAATATAAAACGTCGTGAAAGAGAAAAGAGAATCAAATGATTTTTGAAAAATCCGAAGCCATTCTAAATCGCGCGAGACGAGTTACTCCTGGCGGGGTGAGCTCACCCGTAAGATCTTTTAAACATGTCGGCGGAAATGCGTTTGTCGCAAAACACGGAGACGGCGCTTATCTCTTTGATGTCGACGGAAATAAATATATCGATCTCGTTTGTTCTTGGGGAGCGCTTATTCACGGACATAACCATCCGCGGATACGCACAGCTATTGAACAGGTGCTGCAGTCAGGCACAAGCTTTGGCATCACTTCTGAAAAAGAAGTGGAGCTCTGTGAACTTCTCACAAAATCGGTCGCCGGACTTCAGATGGTTCGTCTTGTCAATTCCGGCACAGAAGCTTGCATGAGCGCGCTTCGACTAGCTCGCGGTGCGACAAAGCGGGATTTAATTATTAAATTTGATGGCTGCTATCACGGCCACGGCGATTCTTTTTTAGTCGGCGCTGGGAGCGGAGTTGCATCACTTCCTGTTTCGGAGTCGGCGGGAGTTACTGAGAAAACTCTCGAAGATACGATTGTACTTCCCTTCAATGATGTTGAAGCACTCGAAGCAACGTTCAAAGCTCGCGATGGTGAAATCGCTGGCGCTATTTTGGAAGTGGTTTGTGGAAATATCGGGGTGATTGCGCCGGAGCCAGAATTTTTATCTGCGCTCAGATCGCTGACTCAGAAATCGAAAAGTATTCTTATTTTTGACGAAGTGATGACAGGATTTCGCCTTTCTTTAAGTGGTGCACAAAATCTTTATGGAATTTCTCCAGATCTCATTTGCCTTGGAAAAATTATTGGAGGAGGTCTTCCTGTTGGTGCTTACGGGGGTCGCGCAGATTTGATGGAACATATTGCGCCGCTTGGGTCGGTCTATCAGGCGGGAACTTTATCCGGAAATCCTCTCGGTTGCGCTGCTGGCATCGCTTCTCTCGAGCTCATCTTGGAAAATGAAAAGTTTTTTTACCAAGCGCTCGATGCGTACGGAAGTGAATGGAAGAGCCAGATGGATTCGCATATCGCTTCCAAAGGATACGCTGCAAGCGTTGCCCAAATCGGAAGTATGATCTCGGTTTTCTTTACGCCCGATCTTCCAAGAAATTATGCAGACGTCAAAACGGCCGATAAAGGCCGCTTTAAAAAATTCTTTTGGGCGCTGATGAAGCAGGGAGTTTATTATCCACCGAGTCCGTTTGAAGCTTGTTTTCTTTCTATAGCCCACGATCACGAAATTATGGAGAAGGTGACCGAGGCAAGTTTTCTCGCTCTCGATGAGGCATTTAGAGATGGATAAAAAAGCGAGCGATCGACTTGCGATGGCGATGGGCGGAGCTCAGTTTGGGGTTGTGGTCGCGGCCGGACTTTTGGGGGGGCTCTGGATTGACAAAAAAACGGGGACTGTGCCTTTATTTGGCATACTTGGATTGATCATTGGGTTTACAGCGGGAATCCTAGTGATCGTCAGAATTCAAAAGGAATTAAAAAAAGATGAGTCTTAGTCTTACCATTCGAATTGCACTTCTCACCTATTTGGCGGGCATTCTCTATTTTTATTTTAAAGAGCCGACGGATTGGATCTGGTTTGCAATCGGCGGGGGACTCGCTCTCATCAACATTTTTTTTGCCGCCTTTGTGGTCAAATTCGGCATGCGCTCTTTAAAGAATAAGGGATTATTTTTAGGCCTTTTATTATTAAAAAGCGTGACCTTTGTAGCGGTGGTCGCGGTGGTCTTAGTCCTTGTAAAACCGAAGCTTTTGCCCTTTACGTTGGGTGTCGGCGTCGTTATCTTCGGTGCTATTGGCGCGGCTCTTTTTGAGACGCGAAAATATTGGATGAAGCAAAACGATTCAGAAAAGTTAGATAGAGCATGAGCGAAAAACACGAAACCCTTCTTCAACTTGTCGGCGTACCTCACGAATATAATCATGTGGTGGGCGCGGGCTTGGTGGCTGTGGCACTTGCAGCTCTCGGTCTTCACATTAAATCTCGCTTAAAAAATTTGGATGCCAATATTCTTCCGGAACCCAAAGTAAGTCTGCTGAATATTTCGACCAGTATCGTCGGTGCTTTTAAAAATCTTTTAGATTCCATGATCGGCCACGGCGCAGAAAAATTCGTTCCCATGATTGGATCGATTTTCTTATTCATTTTGCTCGCAAATTTATCAGGCCTTATTCCCGGTTTTCCTCCGCCCACTGAAAACATCAATACCAATTTTGGAATTGCGATTCTGAGTCTTATTGCCTTTGTAGGTTACGGTTTCAAAGAGCACGGATTATTTTACATCAAACAATTTACGGGAGGACTACCACCAAAAGGATATAGCGGAGGGATCACCGCTCTTTTGACAGCGATTGCTGGATTGGTATTTTTGATTGAGATCGTCGGACAAATTTTAATCCGACCCATTTCTCTGACGCTTCGTCTTTGGGGAAATATTAACGGAGACCATACATTAATCGGGGTATTTAATGGTCTTATACCACTCTTCGTTCCGATCATTTTTCTGGTCTTAGGAATTTTTGTAAGCGTGATTCAATCACTCGTATTTTCGCTGCTCACGGCAGTTTATATAAAGTTAGCGGTCTCCCATGACCACTGATCTGAAGACAAACATTTCATCTACCGGCTTTACCGGTCTGAAATCTTTGCGCTTTGGGCTAAGCAACAACACCCATTGAAAAAGGAAAAACAAAAATGAAAAATCAAAAACAACTCGTCCGATTTGCCTCAGCATTCGGAATTTTTATGATCGCTGGAATTAGTATGGTCTCGGCACAAGACGCCTCTGGCGCTTCTGATGTCGCAAAATATTTGGCCCTCGCCTCAGGCCTTGGCCTTGGACTCGCCGCACTTGGCTGCGGTCTTGGACAAGGAAAAATGGTCGCAAGCGCCATGGAAGGAATCGCCAGAAATCCTGGAGCCGCGAAAGATATGTTCGTTCCCATGATCTTGGGATTAGCATTTATCGAAGCGCTTACGATCTACGCACTCATCTTCGTATTTATTTTCAAAGCAGCAGTGCCCGTCGGACATTAAGAGATAACAAGAAAATTAAATTTTTCTATGGCCCCTCACTCGAGGGGCTTTTTTTTGAATTCAGAACTACTTTCGTGTTTTATTCGATTTACCCGTGTCGGCTTTTAAGAGCTTTTTAAGGTAAAAGCCCGTCTTTGACTGTGGCTCAGCTGCGACTACTTCCGGAGTTCCTGCGACAATGATTTCTCCGCCGCGCTCACCTCCAAATGGCCCGAGATCAATCACGTAGTCTGCCGATTTAATCACATCTAAGTGATGTTCGACCATAATGACCGTACTTCCCATGTTCACAAGCTGTTGAACAACTTCGAGAAGTTTTTGCACGTCTACAAAATGAAGCCCGGTTGTCGGTTCATCTAAAATATAAATAGTTTTTCCGGTCGCACGTTTTGCAAGTTCTTTGGCGAGTTTTACGCGCTGAGCTTCTCCGCCCGAAAGTGTCACGGCGGGCTGGCCGAGTTTCAAATAACCAAGTCCTACATCGCACATCATTTTTAATCGGAATTGAAGAGACGGAATGACTTCAAAGAACTCGTAAGCTTCATCGAAGGTCATCTCAAGAACTTCGAAAATATTTCTTCCTTTAAACGTAACGGCAAGAGTCTCTGAATTATATCTTCTCGTCCCGCATGTTTCGCAAGGAACGGATACGTCTGCAAGAAAATGCATTTCAATATCCAGCTCTCCCGCGCCTCGGCAAGCCTCGCACCTACCGCCTTTCACATTAAAACTAAATCTTCCTGGTCCATATCCGCGAACTCGTGACAGTTGTGTTTGTGAAAACAATTCGCGAATTAAACTGAACACCCCAATATAAGTAGCTGGATTGGATCTTGGTGATCTTCCAATGGGCGATTGATCTACCCGAATCAGTTTATCAATCAAATCGAGGCCTTTGATTTCTTCACATCCAATGGCTGTTTTCTTTTGTAAGCTTTCGCTGAGAACGTCCATCACGAGCGTTGATTTCCCGCTACCTGAAACTCCGGTCACAACCGAAAAAAGACCGATCGGAAAAGTGATATCGATATTTTTTAAATTATGAAGAGACGCTTTTTTGATTTGAATAGAATTTTCGCTCAGCGCCCTTCTCGTTTCGGGAACGGCAATGACTTTTTTATGATTGAGATAATCTGCCGTAACGCCTTTTGTAAGTTTATCGGGAGCACCTTGATCGACAATGAAACCGCCGTGCCTTCCGGCTCCGGGACCCATATCGATGATTAAATCGGCCGCAGCCATCGTTTCTTCATCGTGCTCGATCACAATCACGGTATTGCCCATGCTTTTTAATCTTTTTAAAGAATCGATCAGTTTTTGATTATCGACTTGATGAAGTCCGATACTGGGCTCATCCAAAATATAAAGAACGCCCGTAAGTCTTGTGCCGATCTGTGTGGCCAAATGGATTCGCTGCTCTTCTCCACCGCTGAGAGTTGCCGCACGTCTTGAGAGCGAAATATAATCGAGACCCACCTGATCAAGAAATTCGAGCCGCTCTTGAATTTCTTTTAGAATTTTCTCGGCAATGACTGCGCGATTGCCAGAAAATTTGAGTGTTTTAAAAAACTCAATCGCTCGTCGAATCGAATAGTCGTGAATATCGGCAATCGATTTTTCTTGGATGAAGACAGAACGAGCTTCTCGCTTTAGCCGAGTTCCCTGACATGTCGGACAAATCACCTGTTCTGTTGCTATCGATTCGCTTTCATCATCGCCCTCTTCTTCTGCATCTTCTTCAGCGAGGTAGCCAATCCCGCGACAGGTCTCGCAGGCACCGATGGGAGAATTGAATGAAAAAAGTCGCGGCGTAAGTTCCGGAAAACTAAATCCACAGGTTTGGCAGCTCATCGTCTGATTGAAGAGAAGTGTTTTTTTGGTATCGAGGTTCTCAATTTGAATAAGTCCGCTCGCTAGAGACCCAGCGAGCTCAACCGCATCGGTTAAACGTCTTCGAACGGTCTCCTTCAGAATGAGACGATCGATATAAGCTTCGATCGTATGAGGTTTTTGTTTTTCAAGTTTAAGTCCGCGCTCAAGTGAAAGATCTTGGCCGTCGATTCGAACTCGAACTACTCCCAGCTTCACAAGCTCATTCAGCTCTTGAGAAAACTCGCCCTTTCTTTTTCTCGCAATGACGGCCATAACATTCACGCGAGACTCTTCGGGTTGAGTAAAAATTTGATTTACGATTTGCGTAGACGTCTGCGATGAGAGCGGAACGTGACAGTTGGGACAAAAAGGATCGCCCACTCGACTATAAAGAAGTCGCAAAAAATCATAAATTTCTGTGAGTGTACCGGCAGTAGAGCGGGGGTTTTTTGAAAGTCCCTTTTGTTGAATAGCAATCGCCGGACAAAGCCCTCGAATGGATTCGACTTCAGGTTTTTTTAATTGTTCGACGAATTGTTTTGCGTAGGCGGAAAGACTTTCAATATATCTTCTCTGTCCTTCTGCAAAAAGAGTATCAAAGGCAAGAGAAGATTTTCCGCTTCCACTTGGGCCTGTGATCACGATGAATTGATTTCGAGGAATATCGAGAGAAATATGTTTTAAATTATGTTCAGACGCGCCGCGGATCTCAATGATCGCGGGACGTTTTTGCAAAATGGTAGGCGGTGTGGAGCGCATGGGTATAACTCAAATTCGAGGCTTTCCGTTTTCCTGCGATATCAAAGGCCGTTCCATGGTCTACAGAGGTTCGCAGGAATGAAAGGCCAAGCGTAATATTCACAGCATCATAAAAATGAAGCATTTTCAAAGGGATTAATCCTTGATCGTGGTACATACAAATAACGGCATCGAATCCGCTTGCCTGGTGGAAGAAAGAGTCCGGAGAAAAAGGTCCTTCGACATTGATCTTGAGGGTTTTTAGCCGGCTAATGGCCGGTTTAATGATTTTTTTCTCTTCATCGCCAAAAAGGCCATGATCGGAGGCGTGGGGGTTGAGACCCAGTACGGCAATTCTTGGTTTTCGGACGAATCGACTAAAGTAATGATGTGTACGAACCGTGGTATCTATAATTTCTTTTGACGTGAGTCGCTTTGAAACTTCTTTTAACGGAAGATGTGTGGTCACGAGCGCCACTTTTAATTTTTTTCCAGCCAGGAGCATCGTCGTGCCAGAAGCTTTCGCGCGATCTCTTAAATATTCGGTATGACCTCTGAACGACGGGTCAGCTTTCGAGCAGAGAAATTTATCGAGTGGACCCGTGACTAGAACTCTCGAAGGTTTTGCGATACAAAAATCGGTGGCTCTTTCGAGATCACGAAGAGCGCGTGCTGCCGAAATTTTTGAGGGTTTTCCTGCCCGATAGATAACGGATTTTATTTCTGGATCGTGAATGAATAAATTCTTTGACCGCAGGCGTGAAACGATGGAGCGCGGTGCAAAGAGATGAATATTTACATCAGGATATTTGCGAGAAAAGGCTCTGATCGATTTGATTCCAACTTCCGGACCGATACTAGTTGGATCGCCAAGCGTTGCAGCAATTTCAATCATCTAAAATAAAAAACCTTAGGACTTTGTCTTCGATGAAATAAAAGTGGTCGAGCGAAGATCACTCAACGTTTTTTGAAGTTCTTTTTGCAGAATTTCGCTTTCAAGTCGTTCGCGAATTTTTTCTTGAGCGACTTCAAACGATACAGGTCCGAGATCTTTAACTTTCGTAACTTTGAGAAGCTGAATGGCGCCGGGCTGGCGAACCATCGCCACCTCTCCTTGTTTTAAATGATAAACTTTTGCTTCAACGTCTTCCGGAAGAACTCCCCAGCCAAAAGTTCCGATGTGTCCACCCTTTGCGGCGGACGGGCTTTGGCTCTCTTTTTTTACACAGGTATCAAATTGTTTGGGTTTATTGATAAAACCAGCAGCTTTTTCTTCGGTTTCTTTGGGATTTTTTCCGAGTGGAATTACACATTCTGACAAATCAATCTGAATATTTTTCTGAAATTGATCGGCGTTGTTTTTATAATAGGCACGAAGTTCAGTTTCATCGGGGGTGTGACTTGCGCTACGTCGAACGACATTCATAAATTGCATTTTTTCCATCTGCAATTTTACTTGGGCTCGAAATCGATCAAACGTGAGGCCCGAAGCTTCAACCAGCGATCGAAACTGATCGCTATTTTGGATTCCCTTCGCGGATCGAATGGAATTGATTCTTTGATCAACGTCTTTGTCGGTAACCGGAAAATTAATTTGATTCAAATAATTAGAAATAAGCTTTTGATCGACAGCGGCGTCCTTTGCCATTTTGGGGACCGATCCAGAGTTGACGCTTGGCTGTTCAGCTTTGATGGCATCTTCCATCAGTTGAAGATCTGTCGTCGTAATGATTTCGGAGCCCACTTGGACTTCTATCTTCTCGCTAAAGAGATTCTTCGACGTCGCGGGTTCATT